>NZ_LMMH01000009.1:0-67679 GCF_001422185.1 Sphingomonas sp. Leaf257 | reverse complement strand
GCCGCCAGATTGCGGCGGTAAAAGGCGTTCGACTCCTCGGCGGTCGAAAAGCCCGCATATTGCCGGATCGTCCAGGGGCGCCCCGCATACATGCTGGCCCGCACGCCGCGCGTGAACGGCGCGAAGCCCGGCAGGCCGGGGTCGGTCTTCACATCCTCGGCGGTGTAGAGCGGCTTGACCGTGATCCCCTCCGGCGTCTGCCACGACAGGTCGCGACCCTTCACCTCGCGCGCGGCAAGGGCTTCCCAATCGGATAGCTCAGGGCGTTCGGCCATCGGCCACTCCTCATCCACTCTTATTTTGTTTCACTAGAGCGAAATCATCGTGCGCGCGCAAGGGGCGGTATCCTACCGCCCCAGGAAACGCGGCGGGCGCTTTTCGAAAAAGGCCCGGCCGCCTTCCTCGCCGTCTTGAGTGGCACGCGCGCTGCGCTGATCCTCGGCTTCGCGGGCCAGCGCGGTCGCATAGTCGCTGTCGAACCCGGCATGGAGCGCGCGGCGCATCAGCCCCAGCGCGACGCTCGGCCCGGCCGCCAGTCGCTCGGCCAAGGCAAAGGCTTCCGCATCGAGCCTGTCGTCGGCGACGACCTTATGGATCATGCCCCAGTCGAGCGCCCTGGCCGCACCGATCCGCTCGCCCAGCATCATCATCTCGGCCGCCCGCGCGCGACCGATCAGGCGCGGCAGCAGCCAGCTCGCCCCGCCATCGGGCACCATACCGATATTGACGAAGGCGTGGAGGAAATAGGCAGTCTCGCTCGCCACGCAGAAATCGGCCGCCAGCGCCAGGCTGCACCCGATCCCCGCCGCCGCCCCGCGCACCGCGCTGACCACGGGGATCGGCAGGTCGACGAGCGTCAGGAACAGCGGGTTGAAGTGATCGACCAGTGCGCGGTGCACCGTCTCCGGGCCGATCTCGCCGCCCGAAATATCCGCCCCCGAGCAGAAGGCCTTGCCCGCACCCGTCAGCAGGACGGCCCGTGCATCGCCGCGCGCCGCCAGCGCCTCGCCGATCCGGTCGAACAGTTCGGGCGGCGCGGCATTGAGGCGGTCGGGGCGGTTGAGCGTCAGCACCAGAACGCCGCCCCGACGCTCGGCCAGCAGCATGGGCTCGCTCAATGGCCTTTCCCCGGTGCTTCCATCAGCTCGACCAGCACCCCGCCCATGTCGCGCGGGTGGAGGAAGACGACGGGCGTGCCATGCGCGCCGATGCGCGGCTGGCCCAGCAGCGTGGCACCCTTGGCCTGAAGTTCGGCGACGGCGGCGGCCATGTCGGCGACCTCGAAACAGAGATGATGCTGCCCGCCCGCCGGATTCTTCTTGAGGAAGTTGGCGATGGGGGAGGTTTCGTCGAGCGGCTGGATCAGCTCGATCTGGGTGTTGGGCGCGTCGATGAAGCATACCCGCACGCCCTGCGGGGGCAGGTCGAAGGGTTCGCCGATCGCTTCCGCACCCAGGATGTGGCGATAGGTTTCGACCGTCTTTTCGATCGAAGGGGTGGCGATGCCGATATGGTTGAGGCGGCCCAGGGTCATGCGTGGCTCCGATCGGTTTGCGTGACGAGAGCGCCTCCCCTCCCCCGGCCCCTCCCGCTTGCGGGAGGGGAGAGGCTTGGAGCGAGCGCGGTCCACGAGCACGCCCCTCCCGCAGGCGGGAGGGGATGGGGGAGGGCTTCCCCGCTTGCGCCCCTCTCAGAGCGGCAGATTGTCATGCTTCTTCCACGGGTTTGCCAGGTCCTTGTTGCGCAGCTTGCGCAGGCCCAGCGCGATGCGACGGCGGGTCGAGTGCGGCTGGATGACCTCATCGACAAAGCCCTTGCTGGCCGCCACGAACGGATTGGCGAAGCGGGCCTCATATTCGGCCGTCCGCTCGGCGATTTCGTCGGGCGTGCGTCCGCGGAAGATGATCTCGACCGCGCCCTTGGCGCCCATCACCGCGATCTCGGCGGTCGGCCAGGCATAGTTGAGGTCGCCGCGCAAATGCTTGGACGCCATCACGTCGTACGCGCCACCATAGGCCTTACGCGTGATGACCGTAATCTTGGGGACCGTCGCCTCGGCATAGGCGAAGAGCAGTTTCGCGCCATGCTTGATGATGCCGTTATGCTCCTGCGCAGTGCCAGGCAGGAAGCCGGGTACGTCGACAAAGGTCACGATCGGAATCTCGAACGCGTCGCAGAAGCGCACGAAGCGCGCCGCCTTGCGGCTGGCATTGATGTCGAGCACGCCCGCCAGCACCATCGGCTGGTTGGCGACGAAGCCGACCGTGCGCCCCTCGATCCGGCCGAAGCCGGTGATGATGTTGGCGCCGTGGGCGGGTTGCACCTCGAAGAAATCGCCCTCGTCGACGACCTTCGATAGCAGCTCGTGCATGTCATAGGGCTGGTTGGCGCTGGCCGGGATCAGCGTGTCGAGGCTTTCCTCTTGTCTGTCCCAGGCGTCGGCGGTGCAGCTCGTGCATGTCATAGGGCTGGTTGGCGCTGGCCGGGATCAGCGTGTCGAGGCTTTCCTCTTGTCTGTCCCAGGCGTCGGCGGTCGGCCGCTCGGGTACGCCTTCGCGGTTGTTGGCGGGCAGGAAGTCGATGAAGTCGCGCGCCGCCAGCAGCGCCTCGATATCGTCCTCGAACGCGACGTCGGCTACGCCGGTTTTCGTCGTATGCGTGACTGCGCCGCCCAACGCCTCCTGGGTGACGACCTCGTTGGTCACCGTCTTCACCACATCGGGGCCGGTGACGAACATATAGCTCGAGTCCTTCACCATGAAGATGAAGTCGGTCATCGCCGGGCTCCTCGTTGGTCACCGTCTTCACCACATCGGGGCCGGTGACGAACATATAGCTCGAGTCCTTCACCATGAAGATGAAGTCGGTCATCGCCGGGCTGTACACCGCACCGCCCGCGCATGGCCCCATGATGAGGCTGAGTTGCGGCACCACGCCTGAGGCCAGCACATTGCGCTGGAACACCTCGGCATAGCCGCCCAGGCTCGCGACGCCCTCCTGGATGCGCGCGCCGCCGCTGTCGTTCAGGCCGATGACGGGCGCGCCGACCTTCATCGCCATGTCCATGATCTTGCAGATCTTCTGCGCATGGCGTTCGGACAGCGACCCACCGAAAACGGTGAAGTCCTGGCTGAAGACGAAGACCAGTCGCCCGTTGATCGTGCCCGAGCCGGTCACCACGCCGTCGCCGGGGATGACCTGTTCGGTCATGCCGAAGTCGGTGCAGTTATGCTCGACGAACATGTCGAGTTCCTCGAAGCTGCCCTCGTCGAGCAGCACGTCGAGCCGCTCGCGCGCGGTCAGCTTGCCCTTGGCGTGCTGCGCCGCGACGCGCTTCTCGCCACCACCGCCGCTCGCGCGCGGTCAGCTTGCCCTTGGCGTGCTGCGCCGCGACGCGCTTCTCGCCACCACCGGCGCGCGCGGCCGCGCGGCGGCGTTCCAGTTCGACCATCGTCGATGCCATGACCTCTCCTTACGTCTTTGCCCGAGCTTATGCCCGAGTGGCGTGGGGGATGGCAATCGCGGGGATTTCCGTTTTCGTAAGGGGAAGGTGGGTGAACTAAGCTCCCCCTCCCGCAAGCGGGAGGGGGTTGGGGGGAGGGTTGGGAGTCTCACAGAGACCATCGCTGGTGGCCCTGCCCTCCCCCAGCCCCTCCCGCCTGCGAGAGGGGAGTAGATAAGGCTATATATCCAGTGCCCAACCATCCCGCCCCTTGGGATCGAACGGCGCGTTCGGCACGAACCGCTCGCGCCCCGCGCGCAGCCGCAACACGCTCCAATCGCCGCGCCGGTCGACCGTCTCCAGCGTGCAGCCACACGCCTCATAGGCCGCGACCACATCGGTGCGCTGCGTCTCCAGCAGGCCCGCCAACACCAAAGTCGCTTCCGGCCCCGCGATCGCGGCCAGTTCCGGTGCCATCGAGATCAGCGGCCCGGCCAGGATATTGGCGATGACCAGATCATAGGGCGCCGCCGCCATGATCGGATCGGCGAGCGCGCCATCGGCGACGATCAGTTCGACGCCGTCCACCCCGTTGATGGCCGCATTCTCGGCGGTGACGTCGATCGCGATCGGATCGATATCGGTCGCGACGACCTTCGCCTCGGGCCAGAGATGCCGCGCGGCGAAAGCGAGCAGGCCGGTGCCGGTGCCGACATCGATGGCGTTCGTCACCATGCCCGAAGCCATCGCATCGAGCATGGCGAGGCAGCCGCTGGTCGTCTCGTGATGCCCGGTGCCGAAGGCGCGCCCCGCCGGGATGTGGAAGCCGCGCAAGCCCTCCGGCACCACCTCGTCGCCGGTATGGACGAAGAAGCGCCCGACCGAGAGCGGCTCAAGTCCGGCCTGGCTGATCGTCACCCA
Source organism: Sphingomonas sp. Leaf257 (assembly GCF_001422185.1). Taxonomy (NCBI): domain Bacteria; kingdom Pseudomonadati; phylum Pseudomonadota; class Alphaproteobacteria; order Sphingomonadales; family Sphingomonadaceae; genus Sphingomonas; species Sphingomonas sp. Leaf257. The sequence continues at coordinate 63,316 of NZ_LMMH01000009.1, read as the reverse complement.
GTCCTGCGCGGGCACATGCTCGACCGTGGCGGGGTGGTCGCCCGCGCTCGGCACCAGCGCGCGGATCGCTTCGATGGTGGCGGCATCGGGCTCGGCCTCGAAATAGGCGTCGAGCCGCCAATGCTCGCGGTCGTCCTCGATTTCCTCGGTGGTCATGATGACCGCCTCGATCGCCAGGTCGTCGGCGGCGTCGATCGCCTCCGCCTCGTCGCGGGTGCACGGCAGGGTCAGCTTCCAGCTGTCAGCGGACATAGCTTGCTCCATTCACGTCGAGGACCGCGCCGGTCATCGAGGGCGGCGCGTCGGTGCACAGGAAACGGACGGTCGCCGCGACCTCCTCGGGCGAGGCGACGCGGCCGAGCGGGATGTCAGCGAGCAGCGTGTCCCCGCCCCGGCTGGCCAGATAATCCTCGGCCATGCCGGTCATGGTGAAGCCGGGGCAGACGGCGAAGGCGAGGATACCCTGCGCCGCATAGCCGCGCGCGATGGTCTTGGTCATCGCGACCATGCCGCCCTTGGATGCGGCATAATGCCAGTGCGCGGGCGAGTCGCCGCGATAGGCGGCGCGGCTGGCGATGTTGACGATCCGGCCGCCGACGCCCCGCTCCTGCCAGTGCAGCACGGCAAGGCGGCAGAGTTCGGCCGACGCGGTCAAGTTGATCTGCATGGTCCGCGCCCAGCTGTCCGACCAGTCGTCGGCGTCCAGCGGACTCGCCTCGAAGATACCGGCATTGTTGACGAGGACGTCGATCGCGCCGCCCGCCTGCGCCAGCGCCTCCGCCCAGAGCCGGGCGGGCGCATCGGGATCGGAAAGGTCGGCGGCCAGATTCGCGCCGGGGCCGCTGCGCGTGGCATGTCCCAGGACCCGCGTGTCCGGCAGGTCGCCCAGGCTCGATGCGATGGCCGCGCCGATGCCTCGGCTGCTGCCCGTTACCAATATCGTCGTCATGCCCCCGCCGTGCCGGGCGGGGGCCGATGCGTCAACCGCCACCCTGACCTCCTCCCCTGCAAGGGGAGGAATAGGCTAGGCTGCGACTCGCGCGACGAACTGGCTGGCGCTGGTCTTCAGGTCGCCCAGCTGCGTGTCGAGATGATCAAAGCCGCGCCCGACCCGGTCGATCTCCTGCGCGACATGCTCGGTATCCTGGCGGATCGCGGCGATGGTGTGCGACATGGAGTCGGCGGCCAGCGCGGTTTCGTCGACGGCCGCGGTGATCGCGGTGACGGTCTGGGCCTGCGCCTCCATCGCATGGCGGATCCGCTCGGCCGACACCTGAACCTCATGGACCGTCGCCTTGATCGAGGCATTGGTCTCGACCGTAGAGCGGGTCGCGGCCTGGATGGCGGCGATCTTGGTCGCGATGTCGTCGGTGGCGCGCGCGGTCTGGCTGGCGAGGCTCTTCACCTCCTGCGCGACGACCGCGAAGCCCCGGCCCGCATCGCCCGCGCGCGCCGCCTCGATGGTGGCGTTGAGCGCCAGCAGGTTCGTCTGCCCGGCGATGTCGCGGATCAGGCCCAGGATCGATTCGATCGATTTGGCATGGTCCGACAGCATCTCCGACATGCCGACCGCCTGCCCTGCCTGATCGGCGGCGCGGTTGGCGACATCGGCGGCCTGGTCGACCTCGGTGCGGGCATCCTCGATCGCGCGGATCAGCCCTGCGGCGGTCTGCGCCGCCTCGCGCATCGCGACGGCCGACTGTTCGGCGGCGGCGGCGACTTCGCTCGACTTGCCCAGCATCCCGCGCGTCGACAAAGAGGCTTCCTGCGCCTGACGCCGCAGATCGCGGCCCTCGACGCTGGCATTCTCGACCACCGACGAGATGCCGTTGCGGAAGTCGCCCGCCAGCCGTTCGCGCTCGCGCTCGGCACTCCATTCGCGAAAGCCCGCGAACAGCTCGACGGTCAACTCGGTCTCCATGCCGAACAGGCGCAGCAGCGTGTCGATCATCACCTCGCGACGGGGATCGTCGGGCGGCACCGATTCCTGCAATACCTTCAGCGCCGCCCGGTCGCTGGCGCAGGACATGGCCAGCACATCCATCGGCGGCACCCCGGCGGCATAGGCGGACGCGATCGAACGCCCCAGCGACTCGACCCAGTCGCGCCCCGACAAATGGCAGAAGCGGTTGCGCAGATAGGCGCGCCCGGCCGTCAGCTGCCCCTCGCGGTCCATCTTGGTCCAGTCGGGCGCACCGGGATTGGCGCGGCGCCAGTGATTCCAATAGGCCTCGATCACCTCGTCGGCGCGCGACTCGATGGCGGGCCAGAGATCGGCGGCCAGGCGGGTCAGCGCGCCGTCGCCCCCGTCGAAAGCGCGAACCCGCGCGTCAAGATCGATCCCTGCCGTAATCTCCGTCGGCGGAGGAAGATCGGTCTCGGCAACAATATTTTCCCGTTCGGGCATAGCGGCTCCCGCGTTCAGGCAATCGGAACGTGATGCCGCTGATTCTGGCGCAAAAAGCGTTAAAGGCGGGTTAGCCGCCGGACGGGCCATGCCGCCATGGCCAGCCGAGACCGCGAATCTCGCCTCGCGACTTGCATCCTGTCGGCGTCTTCACCATAGGCGTATCCGCAAACCAGCCCGACTTTAGACTGTTCGAGGATCTGCCCTTGGCCGCCCGCAACACCGCACGCCCGCTCTCCCCGCACCTCCAGATCTGGAAATGGGGTCCCAACATGCTGGTCTCCATCCTGCATCGTGCCACCGGCACGGGCATGGCGACCGTGGGCGCGGCGCTTCTCGTCTGGTTCCTGGCGGCGGTCGCCGCGGGTCCCGAAAGCTATGCGACGTTCCGCGACGTCTTCACCGTCCAGTCGGGCGGGCTGAACATCATCGGCTATGTGGTCGGCATCGGCCTGACCGCCTGCCTGTTCCAGCACATGGCCAACGGCATCCGCCACCTGTTCATGGACGTGGGCGCGGGCTTCGAGCTGAAGTCGAACAAGCTGCAGGCGCAGGCCACCATGATCTTCGCGGTCGTGATGACGGTGGCCTTCTGGCTCTATCTGGGGATCAAGTGATGCGTTCGGGAACCGCAATCGGCCGCGTGCGCGGCCTGGGCTCGGCCAAGTCGGGCACCCATCATTGGCTCAACCAGCGCCTGACGGCCGGGTCGAACTTCCTGCTCGTCGTGTGGCTGCTGATCTCGATCCTGCGCCAGCCTTCCTTCGATTACGCCGCGATGCATCTGTGGCTGACCAATCCCTGGGCCGCCATCCCGATGGCGATGCTGGTCGCGTCGATCTTCTATCACATGCGCCTGGGTCTTCAGGTCGTGATCGAGGATTATGAGCAGGACCAGAACCGGGTCGCGCTGCTCGTCGTCATGAACCTGTTCGTCTTCACGATCGCCGCCATCGCCATCTTCTCGATCCTCAAGATCGCCTTTGGAGCCGCTGCATAATGTCTGCTGCCGCCTACAAGATCATCGACCATACCTATGACGCCGTCGTCGTGGGTGCGGGCGGCTCGGGCCTGCGCGCCACCATGGGCATCGCCGAGGCGGGTCTGAAGACCGCCTGCATCACCAAGGTATTCCCGACGCGCAGCCACACCGTCGCTGCGCAGGGTGGCATCGCCGCGTCGCTCGGCAATATGGGTCCGGACCACTGGACCTGGCACATGTACGACACCGTCAAGGGGTCGGACTGGCTGGGCGACCAGGACGCGATCGAATATCTGTGCCGCGAGGCGCCCGCCGCCGTGTACGAGCTGGAGCACGCAGGCGTGCCGTTCAGCCGCACCGAAGAGGGCAAGATCTATCAGCGCCCGTTCGGCGGCATGATGCAGAATATGGGCGAAGGCCCGCCTGCGCAGCGCACCTGCGCCGCCGCCGACCGTACCGGCCACGCCATGCTGCACGCGCTGTACCAGCAGTCGCTGAAGTATGACGCGGACTTCTTCATCGAGTATTTCGCGCTCGACCTGATCATGGACGATCAGGGCAATTGCCGCGGCGTGATCGCCCTGTGCATGGAAGACGGCTCGATCCACCGGTTCCGCGCGCACAATGTCGTGCTGGCGACCGGCGGCTATGGCCGCTGCTATTTCTCGGCCACCTCGGCGCACACCTGCACGGGTGACGGCGGCGGCATGGTGCTGCGTGCGGGCCTGCCGCTCCAGGACATGGAGTTCGTGCAGTTCCACCCGACCGGCATCTATGGTGCCGGCGTCCTCATCACCGAGGGCGCGCGCGGTGAAGGCGGCTACCTGACCAACTCCGAGGGCGAGCGCTTCATGGAGCGTTACGCGCCGTCGGCGAAGGACCTCGCCAGCCGCGACGTCGTGTCGCGTTCGATGGCGATGGAAATCCGCGAAGGGCGCGGCGTCGGCAAGGAGGGGGATCATATCTACCTCCATCTCGACCATATCGACCCCAAGGTGCTGGCCGAGCGCCTGCCCGGCATCACCGAGACCGGCAAGATCTTCGCCGGTGTCGACCTGACCCGCCAGCCGCTGCCGGTGACGCCGACGGTCCATTATAATATGGGCGGTATTCCGACCAACTATCACGGTGAAGTCGTCCGCCTGAAGGACGGCAACCCGGACTCGGTCGTCCCCGGCCTGTTCGCGGTCGGCGAAGCGGCCTGCGTCTCCGTGCACGGCGCGAACCGCCTGGGCTCCAACTCGCTGATCGACCTCGTGGTGTTCGGCCGCGCGACCGGCCTGCGCATCAAGGACACGCTGAAGCCCGGCACGCCGCATGCGCCGCTGCCCGCCGGTTCGGAAGAGCTGGCGCTGGGCCGCCTGGACCACTTCCGCAACGCCGCTGGCAGCTCGACCACCGCCTCGGTGCGCAGCGAGATGCAGAAGACGATGCAGCGCCACTGCGCCGTGTTCCGCACCGACGAGCTGCTGACCGAAGGCCGCCAGATGATCCGCGCCACCTATGACCGGATGAAGGACATCGGCATCAAGGATCGCTCGCTGATCTGGAACACCGATCTGGTCGAGACGCTGGAGCTGGACAACCTCATCAGCCAGGCGGTCGTGACGATGGAATCGGCGTTGAACCGCAAGGAAAGCCGCGGCGCGCATGTGAACGAGGACTTCCCCGATCGCGACGACGCCAACTGGATGAAGCACACGGTTGCGACGTTCGACGGCTGGGGCGGCCAGGGCGGCGGGGTCGAGATCGACTATCGCCCGGTGCATGATTACACGCTGACCGACGATATCGAGTATATCAAGCCGAAGAAGCGGGTGTACTGAGGCCCGGTTTACGGTTCGGAAAAGAGGGGCTGGCGAGCGATCGCCGGCCCTTTTTGTTGTGTGCGGATGGCCTCATCCACTTCTTCTCCCCTCCCGTAGGCGAGTTGCAGGTCGGTCATGCCCCCGGCATGACCTAAACGATGCGGGGCATCGATTACCTGAAACTGGGTTGGGGGAGGGAAAGCCACAGGCGACGCCACGGGTGGAGAGGGCCCTCCCCCCATCCCCCTCCCGCTTGCGGGAGGGGGAGCACCCGGCGGCACGCGACGCAAGTTCCCCACGCCCCCCTTCCGTAATCATTTCGGCAGCGCAGCGGAACGCGAGCGGCGGGGATGGGTTCACTCGGCATGTCCGCATCCGCTATGCTTTCGCCCATGCTGGCCGACCTTGCCCCGCCCCCGCCCCGCCTGTCCGCGACGGACAGCCTGTTCCTCGATTTCGACGGCACGCTGGTCGACCTCGCCGACAACCCGGAAGGGGTGCATGTCAGCACCGAACTCGCCGACAGGTTGGACGCGCTGGCCGCGCACATGCCGGGCCGTCTCGCCATCGTCAGCGGCCGTTCGATCGCGCAGCTCGACGCGCTGTTCGGCCCCCAAGCCGAGCATTTCACCCTCGCGGGAAGTCACGGCGCCGAACGCCGCTCGCCCGAGGACGGCCATGTCCAGCCCGACAAGCCCGACCATCTCGCCACCGCCACCGACGAAATGCGCGCCGTGGCCGAGGCCAACGACCTGTATTTCGAGACCAAGAGCTTCGGCGCAGGCCTCCATTATCGCCGCCATCCGCAAGCCGAACCGCTCGCGATCCGCGAAGCCACCGCCATCGCCGAGCGTCACGGCCTTACCCTGCAACCCGGCAAGATGATGGTCGAGATCCGCCTGCCCGGCGACAAGGGCCGGGCCATCGAGACGCTGATGCAGGCCCCCGCGATGCAGGGAACGGTCCCGATCTTCTTCGGGGACGATGTGACCGACGAGGACGGCTTCGTTGCCGCCGCCGCGCTGGGCGGCGCGGGCGTACTGGTCGGGCCGATGCGCGAGACCGCCGCCCGTTACCGCCTGCCCGATGTCGCCGCCGTCCATATATGGCTCGCCCAAGCGCTGGAGAATGCCAAGTAATGCAACAGGACATGAACCTCTGGCCGATCGGCAATTGCCAGGTTTCCGCGCTGGTCGATTCGGCAGGCCGCTTCGTCTGGGGCTGTGTGCCGCGAGTCGATGGCGACCCGGCCTTTTGCGCATTGCTCGGCGATGGCGAGCCGAAGACGGGCTATTGGGCGATCGACCTGGAGGACCGGGTCTCGACCACTCAAGGCTATCTGCGCAACACGCCAATCCTGGTCACCACCCATATGGACGACCGGGGCAACGGCATCGAGATCACCGATTTCTGCCCGCGTTTCTCGCGCGAGGGCCGCGTCTATCGCCCGACCAGCTATGTGCGGATCGTGCGCCCCATCGGCAGCCCCCGCATCCGCATCGCGCTGCGCGTCGCGACCGACTGGGGCACGCCCACCGAGCGGACCCAGGGGTCCAACCATATTCGCTATCTGATGACGCAGCAGACGCTGCGCCTGACCACCGACGCGCCGGTCGGCCATATCGCCGCCGAACAATGGTTCCGCCTCGAACGCCCGATCCACATGTTCCTGGGCCCGGACGAGAGTTTCGCGGGCGTGCTCAGCGAGGCGAGCCGCGCCATGCTGGAGCGCACCACCCATGAATGGCATCACTGGGTGCGTGGCCTCGCCACCCCGGTCGAGTGGCAGGCTGTGGTCATCCGCGCCGCCATCACGTTGAAGCTGTGCCAGCATGAGGAAACCGGCGCGATCGTCGCCGCGCTGACCACCTCGCTGCCCGAACATGCCGATTCGGGGCGCAACTGGGACTATCGCTACTGCTGGATTCGCGACGCCTATTACACGGTGCAGGCGCTCAACCGGCTGGGCGCGCTCGACGTGCTGGAGGGGTATCTGGAGTATCTCCGCAACATCGTCGATGCCGCGCGGGGCGGGCATATCCAGCCGCTCTACGGCGTCGGTGGCGAGGCGACTCTGGTCGAGCGGATCGAGACCAAGCTGCCCGGCTACCGCGCCATGGGTCCGGTGCGGGTCGGCAACCAGGCCTATGAACAGATCCAGCATGATGCCTATGGCCAGATCGTGCTGTCCGACGTGCAGGCGTTCTTCGACACCCGCCTGTTCCGCATGTCGGGCGTCGAGGATTTCCACTCGCTGGAGCGCGTCGGCGAGCGGGCCTGGGCCAAATACGACCAGCCGGACGCGGGGCTGTGGGAACTTCGCACCAAGAGCCACGTCCATACCTATTCCGCCGCCATGTGCTGGGCCGCGTGCGACCGCCTCGCCAATGCCGCGCAGGCGCTCGGTCTGGAGGAACGCCGCGCCTTCTGGCAGGAGCGCGCCGACCTGATGCGCGAGACGATCGAGCAATCGGCATGGCGCGAGGAAACGCAGCGCATGTCGGCGACCTTCGGCGGCGACGATCTGGACGCCAGCATCATCCAGCTGCTCGACCTGCGCTTCCTGTCGCCCGACGATCCCCGCTTCCGCTCGACGCTGGATGCGGTGGAAAAGGGGCTGCGTCGGGGCAGCCACATGCTGCGCTATGCGACCGAGGATGACTTCGGCCTGCCGCATACCGCCTTCAATGTCTGCACTTTTTGGCTGATCGAAGCGTTGTATGTCACCGGGCGTCATGAGGACGCCTGCGCGCTGTTCGAGGAGATGGTGGCGCGCTGCACCCCCGCCGGGCTTCTGTCCGAGGATATCGACCCGAATACGGGCGAGCTGTGGGGGAATTATCCGCAAACCTATTCGCTGGTCGGCCTGATCAACTGCGCCGTCCTGCTGAGTAAACCATGGAGTGCCGTGCGATGAGTCGCCTGATCGTCATCTCGAACCGGGTCCAGCCGCCCACCACCGGGCCGGGCGGAAATCAGGGCGGGCTGGCGGTCGCACTCCTCGCCGCCTTGCGGGAACAGGGCGGTATCTGGTTCGGCTGGTCGGGGGAGACCACCGACCAGTTCAGCGGCCATATCAACTTCCAGCAGGGTGGCGGCGTGACGACCGCCACGATCGACCTGGAAGAACAGGATATCGACGAATATTATAACGGCTATGCCAACCGGACGCTGTGGCCGCTCTTCCATTATCGGATCGACCTGACCGAGTTCGAGCGCGACTTCGATTCCGGCTATGCGCGTGTCAACGATCGCTTCGCGGAAACGGTGCAGCCGCTGATCGAGCCCGACGATCTGGTCTGGGTGCATGACTATCACCTGATCCCGCTGGGCCGCGACCTGCGCAAGCGGGGGTTCAAGAACCGGATGGGCTTCTTCCTCCACATCCCGTGGCCGCCGGTGCGGCTGCTGATGTCGCTGCCCAGCCATCGCAAGCTGGTCGAGTCGCTGTTCGCCTATGACGTGGTCGGCTTCCATACCGAGGACTGGCTGGACAGCTTCCGCGACTATGTGACCAAGGAGTTGGGCGGGACGCTCGGCGAGAATGGCGAAGTGACGTGGAACGGCCGCACCATCCAGGCGATCCGCGCCCCGATCGGCATTGAGACCCGGGAGTTCGAGGAAGCCGCGAACGGCCATGACGCCCGTTTCGCGCGCGAGCGCATGTATATGTCGGCCACGGGGCGTAGCCTGATCGTCGGCGTCGACCGGCTGGATTATTCCAAGGGGCTGGCCGAGCGTTTCCTGGGTTACGAACGCTTCCTGGCGCAGAATCCCGAACGACGGGCACTGGTCTATATGCTCCAGATCGCGCCGCCCAGCCGCGAGAAGGTGAACACCTATCAGGAAATTCGCGCCAATCTCGATGCGCTGTCGGGGCGGATCAACGGCGAATATGCCGATATCGACTGGGTGCCGATCCGCTACGTCAACAAGGGCTTTCCCCGGCCGGTGCTGGCGGGCATCTATCGCGCGGCCCGCATCGGGCTGGTCACCCCTTTGCGCGACGGGATGAACCTGGTCGCCAAGGAATATGTCGCGGCGCAGGACCCGGAGGACCCCGGCGTGCTGATCCTGTCGCGCTTCGCCGGTGCCGCCGAGCAGTTGAAGGACGCGGTCCTCATCAACCCGTACAGCGCCGAGGAAATGTCCGACGCGATCGTCCAGGCGCTGGCCATGCCGCGTGCCGAGCGTATCCGGCGTTGGGAAAGCCTGATCGAAAATGTCCGGCGCGAGGACGTGTTCTGGTGGTGCGAGCTGTTCCTGGCCGCATTGCGCGGGGACGGGGTGAAGGCAGAGGCCAAGGTGATCGAAGAGGCGGCATCCTAAAATTCCTCCCCTTTAAGGGGAGGTGGCGCGCATAGCGCGTCGGAGGGGTGTCCCGCTATCGAGAGGGTGACACCCCTCCGTCAGGGCTTCGCCCTGCCACCTCCCCTTGCAGGGGAGGAATTTGCGGATGGTGCTCCAACCGCCGCCGGGGCAAGGCCTCGGGCATGTCGCGCCGGATATAGTCCAGCAGCCCCTCCCGGATCTCACAGCGCAGATCGAACGCGGTCGAAGCATCGCGCGCCGTCATCAGCCCGCGCACCTCGATCGAGTCCGGCTTCACGTCCGTCACCTGCATGTTGAAGAAACGCCGGTCCCAGCGCGTGCTCGCCTCGACCAGTTCGCCCATCTTCTCGCGCAGGCGCGGAATGTCCGCCGCCGGATCGAGATACCAGAAGACCGAACCCAGCAACTGGCTGGTCTCGCGCGTCCAGTTCTGGAAGCTGTTCTCCAGGAACTTGGCGACCGGCACGACCAGCCGCCGCTCGTCCCAGATGCGGACCACGACGAAGGTCAGGTGAATCTGTTCGATCCGCCCCCATTCATTGTCGATGATGACCACGTCGTCGAGGCGGATCGGCTCGGTAAAGGCCATCTGCACGCCCGCGATCAGGTTCTTGAGCGCGGGCTGCGCGGCGGCACCGACGACCAACCCTGCGATACCCGCCGACGCCATCAGCGTGACGCCGATGGTCCGGATGCCAGGCACGCTGAGCAGCATCAGGCAGACGGTCAGGAACACGATCAGAAAGATGCCGATCCGCCCCAATATCTGTGCCCGCGTCCGCTTTCGCCGGGCGCGGAGATTGTCCTCGACACTGATATCGGCGCGCAGATAGACCACGCCCTGAAGTGCGCGCAGCGCGGATACCGCCAGCCAGCCGAGCAGGGCGGGCACACAGAAACCCAAGGCCTGCCGCCAGATTTCGCGCCCATCGCTCGACATCGGAACGAGGCGCATCGCGAAGCTGACCGCGATGGCGATCGCGACCCAGCGCAGGGGCTGGCGGATATGCGCGAGGACCAGATCGTCGCTCTGGCTGGCCGTCCGCCGCGCGGCATGCCCTGCGATCCGCATCGCGACGCTGTGCACCAGCACGGCGACGAGGATCGCGACCGCAATGATCGTCAGGTTTTGAAGCCACAGCCATTCGGCCGGTATGTCGAGCGATCGAAGCCAGCGCATGGGGGGCTAAAGGGTGGGAGGGGCGAAGGTTCCTTGTGGGGGCGGGATTCCCTTGGCCTTCGACTTCGCTCAGGCCGAACGGCGTTTGGAGCAAGCCCTGTTCCCAACCTCCGTTCAGCCTCAGCGAAGTCGAAGGCCACGCGATTACCTTGCCCCCAAGACAAAAAGACGCCCCCCGACCAAAGCCGGAGGGCGTCTTCGTCATGTCCGGATCACCGCGCCGGGCGAACCGCACCGGCAGGTGCCGGAGCCGCGGCAGGCGGCGGGGGCGGCGGAACCGGCGCACCCTGCGGTGCCGCACCGTTTACCGGCGCAGGCGGAGGCGGCGGGGGCACCGCACCCGGTGCGCAACCACCCGGCGGGGGCGGCGGCGGGGCGCCCGGACCACCCGGAGCACCGGGTCCGCCCGGACCGCCGGGGGGCGGCGGAGGCGGCGGCGGGCCGTCACCACGGGGGCCACCGGGGCCGCCATCGGGGCCACGCGGACCGCCCGGCGGGGGCGGAGGCGGACCGACCGGAGTGACCGTCCCCTGCGGATTGACCAGATACTGGGCGTGCATGATGCCGTCGTCATAGCGGCCCTGCACCATCACGTTGCTGCCGACCGCAGGCATCGCGTCGCGGTTGCTGGCGACCATCGCCCGGCCGGTGCCGTCCTGGACTACGAAACGGTCGCCGAAGACTTCGGCCACGCGCCCCTTGGCGGTGACGACGCCGCTGGTCGAGGCCAGCTTGGCGATGGGCGTCTGGACGGTCGGCGCCATGGTGACGTTCGGCCGGGTCATCGAGACGGCGGCAGCGCCACCGCCAGCGCCCAGTGCGATCAGGACCGCAGCGGCGGCGGCGAGCGGCGCCTTGCCCTGCAGACGGGGGGTCGGAATATGGAAACGAGACATTGTCGATCTCCTTGGTTGATGGAGATGCTTTTAGGTGATTCGCCCCGATGCCCGCTGAACCGCGCGGTTCAGATTGGGTTTAGGCTATGCGACGATAGCGGGGCGATAAGGGGATAACGGACAGGTCATGCGGATTTTGCTGGTCGAGGATGATCCCGCACTGGGCCCCGCCATCGCGCGGGCCTTGCGCGCCGAGCAATGCGCGGTCGATCTGTTCGACCGGGGCGTCGATGCGGGCCATGCGGGCGATACCGAAATCTATGACGCCGCCGTGCTCGACCTGGGCTTGCCCGATGGCGACGGCATGACCCTGTTGCGTCAATGGCGCGAGGCGGGTCGCGCCCTGCCCGTGCTGATCCTGACCGCACGCGATGGCTGGTCGGACAAGGTGGCCGGGTTCAAGGCGGGCGCGGACGATTATCTGACCAAGCCCTTCCGCGTCGAGGAACTGGTCATGCGCCTGCGCGCGCTGGTCCGCCGTGCGGCGGGCCATGCCCAGCCGCGCCTGACCTGCGGGCCCCTCTCCTTCGACAGCCAGACCGGACAGTTCGAGCTGGACGGCTTGCCGCTGAAGCTGACCGCGTTCGAGTGGCGCGTCCTGTCCGCGCTGATGCTGCGTAAGGATGCGGTCATCCCCCGACTGGAACTGCTCGAGCGCGTCTATGAAGGCGATGCCGATGTCGATTCCAACAGCCTGGAGGTGATCGTCGGCCGCCTGCGCAAGAAGATCGGCGCCGATTTGATCGAGACCGTGCGGGGCATGGGCTATCGCCTGACCGCCGGAGAGGCCGCGTGAGACTGCCCCGGTCGATTCACGGCCGGATGATCCTGATCTCGGGGGCGGCGATCCTGGCGGCATTGCTGCTCGCGGGCTGGGGGCTGGCGAGCGCGCTGGAAGGGATCGTCACGCGCGGGCTCGACCAGCGGCTCGATTCCGAGATCGCCGTCCTCGCTTCCGCCGTCGACAGACAGGGTAAGGTCGACCGGGCCCGCATCGACCAGCGGCGCAGTTTGCTGGAGCCCGAACCCGGCTGGCGCTGGCGGATCGCGGGACCGGACGGGGTGATCGGGTCGGGTGACTTTCCGCCGCTCGCCGCGCCGCATCCGCCGGGGCCTGTCGAGGGCGGCCCGCCCCCTGCCCCCCCGCCCGGCGGGCCCACGCCCGTCGAGCCGCCCCGCCCGGCCGAGGGTCGCACCGAACAGGGCGTTCGCGTCCATGCCCGGCAGGTCACCATCCCCTCGACACGCGGGGCCGTGACGATCACCGCCGCCGCCCCGCGCGCGGTCGTGGCGCGACCGATCCGTGCCGCGCTGGTGCCGCTGCTCGCGATGCTGGCGGGTCTGGGCGTGCTGCTCGCCGCCGCCAGCCTGATCCAGTTGCGGCTCGGCCTGCGCCCGCTGCGGCGGCTGCGCGAAGAGGTGGCCGCCATCCGGACGGGCGAGCGCACCCGCGTCGATGAGGACCAGCCCGCCGAGCTCCAGCCGCTCGCCGCCGAGCTGAATGCGCTGACCGCCGACAGCGAACGCGCGCTGGCGGCCGCCCGGGCCTCGGCGGCCAATCTGGCGCATGCACTCAAGACGCCGGTGGCGACTCTGGCGCTCGATCTGGCGAACGATCCGCCCCGCGCCGCGCAGGTCGCGCGGATCGATGACACCATCCGCCACCACCTCGCGCGCGCCCGGGTGCAACTGGGCACGAGTCGCGCCGCAACGCTGCTGCGCCCCGCAATGGCCGACCTTGCCGATGCCATCGCGCGCATCCATGCCGAACGGGGCGTACGTATCACCACCGACATCGCCGACGATCTGTCGGTCATGATGGACGCGCAGGATTTGGACGAGGTGGCGGGCAATCTGGTCGACAATGCCGCCCGCCATGCCCGCAACCGGGTGACCATCACGGCGGTCGCGGAAGGGCGGCAGATCCGGCTGAGCGTTACCGATGACGGCCCCGGCATTCCGGAGGCCGACCGGTTCCGCGCGACGCAGGCGGGCGCGCGGCTCGACGAGCGCGGCGACGGGCATGGCTTCGGCCTGGCGATCGCGCGCGAACTGGCCGAACTGCATGGCGGTCGGCTAGTCCTGGATGAAGCACCGGGCGGCGGCCTGTCGGCCACCGTCCTGCTGCCCCGCGCCGCGCGAACCGAATAGACAGGAGAGGATAATGATCGCCAACCGCTTGCGCCCGCTGGTCCTGCTGCCCGCGCTGGCCCTGCTGCTCCAGGCGCAGAACGCACCGCCCTCCCCCGCCGATATCTACGGCCCGCTCTTTGGCGCGGTGCAGGAAGCGCAGGTCTTTCCCGACGGCAAGACCTTTGCCGACGCGGTGCCGCGCGAGGACCCGCAGGCGATCATGGCCGCCTATGCCCGCGAAAAGCCGGTCGGCAAGGACGCGCTGGCCGCCTTTGTCCGTCGCTATTTCTCGGTACGCGGTGATACCCAGACCAAGCCCCCCTTGCGCGAGCGCATCCGCCAGCTCTGGCCGATCCTGGGCCGCGCGCCTTTCACGCCGGTGGCGGGATCGTCGGCGCTGGGCCTCGACCATGGCTATGTCGTGCCGGGCGACCGGTTCCAGGAGATTTATTACTGGGACAGCTATTTTACGATGCTGGGCCTGAAGGCGGACGGCCAGGCCCCGCTGATCGAGGCGATGCTGGCCGATTTCGTCGATCTGGTCGAGCGTTATGGCCATGTCCCCAACGGCACGCGGACCTATTATCTCAGCCGGTCTCAGCCGCCTTTCCTCGCGCTGATGATGGACCTATCGGACAATCGCGATCCCGTACTGGCGAAGCGGCGACTGGCGGCGCTGGTGCGCGAGCATGATTACTGGATGGCGGGGGCGAACTGCCTCGATGCCTCGGGGGCCTGCGCCCATGTCGTGCGGATGCCCGATGGCAGCCTGCTCAACCGCTATTGGGATGCGCGCGAAAGCCCTCGCGACGAAAGCTGGCGCGAGGACCGCGAAACCGCCGCCAAGGCCGCGCCGCGTGCCGCTGGCGTCGTCCAGCGCGACCTGCGGGCGGCGGCGGAATCGGGCTGGGACTTCAGCTCGCGCTGGCTGGCCGATCCGATGCGGCTGGAGACGATCCACACCACCGATATCGTGCCGGTCGATCTCAACAGCCTGTTGTGGATGGCCGAAACCCGCATCGCCGCACGGGCGATGGCGGCGGGGGATGCGGCGACCGCGCGGCGCTTCACCGATATGGCGGCGCGGCGCAAGTCGGCGATCGACCGCTATCTCTGGGGGGCGGCCGAAAGACGCTATGCCGACTGGGACCGGGTGGCCAAGCGGCCCACGCCTGCGAAGACCGCCGCATCGCTCTTCCCGCTATTCGCCGGACTGGCCAGCGCGGACCAGGCGCGTGCGGTCGCCGCCACGACCCGTGCCACGCTGATCGGCGAAGGCGGCCTGCGCACCACGGGCCTGCGCACCGGCCAGCAATGGGATGCACCCAATGGCTGGGCGCCGCTGCAATGGATCGCGGTCGAGGGGCTAGGGCGGTACGGCGAACAGGCGTTGGCCAAGGACATCGCCCGCCGCTGGGTCGCCACCGTCGCGCGCACCTATGCCGAGACGGGCAAGCTGCTGGAAAAATACGACGTCGAGGAACGCAAGCCCGGCGGCGGCGGGGAATATCCGACGCAGGACGGCTTTGGCTGGACCAACGGCGTGACGGCGGCGATGCTGGAGCGGTGGCCGGATTTGGGCTGAAACGACCGATGACCTTCTGCTCCCCCTCCCGCAGGCGAGTTTCAGGTCGGTCATGCCCTCCGGCATGACCTAAACGATGCGGGGCATCGTTTACCTGAAACTGGGTCGGGGGGAGGGCCGGGAACCTCGCAGAGACCGTAGCCTGTGGCTTTGCCCTCCCCCAGCCCCTCCCGCTTGCGGGAGGGGAGCAAGAAGGCAAGAAACCCCCTCCCCTGGGCGCCCGCATCGTGTAGCGGACGCCGCATGACCGACACCCCGCACGCCATCCTCGGTATCGACTTCGGCACCACAAACTCGGTGATCGCCCGCGCCGAGGGCGGCGACTCGCATCTCGTCCCGCTCAAAGCGCCGAAGGGCGAAGACCCCGTCTTCCGCTCGGCGCTGTGTTTCTGGGAGGATGACGGGATCGAGGTCGAGGCGGGGCCATGGGCCATCGCCGAATATCTCGACTTTCCGGGCGGCAGCCGGTTCATCCAGTCGTTCAAGTCGGTCGCCGCCTCGCCCGTGTTCGAGCACGCGACCGTGTTCGACAAACGCTATCGCTTCGAGGAACTGGGCCGCGCCTTTCTGGACCGGATGGCGGCGCGCAGCGGCGGCACCCTCGACGGCAAGGCGAAACGGATCGTCGTCGGGCGGCCGGTCGAATATGCGGGGCACCGGCCGGACGAGGCCTTGGCTCGCCAGCGTTACGACGCGATGTTCGCGCGGCTCGGGGCCGAAATCCATTATGTCTATGAACCGCTGGGCGCGGCGTTCAGCTATGCGTCGCGGATCACCGAGCCTGCCACTGTGCTGGTCGCCGATTTCGGCGGCGGCACCAGCGACTTTTCGGTCGTGCGCATCGCCGCCCCCGGCGCGGATCGGCGTTGCGAGCCGCTGGGCCATGCCGGTGTCGGTATCGCTGGCGATCGGTTCGACCAAAGGCTGATCGACCATCTCGTCCTGCCGCTGCTGGGGGCGGGCGGAAAATATCGCTCGTTCGACAAGATACTCGAAATCCCACGCGGCTATTTCGCCGATTTCGGCGACTGGTCGCGGCTGGCGCTGATGCGCAATCGCAAGACGCTGGCCGAACTGGAAAAGCTGCGCCGCGCCGCGCTCGACCCCGAGGCCATCGGGCGGATGATCGCGATCATCGAGGAGGAGCAGGGATATCGACTCTACGATGCGGTCGGGCGGGTGAAGCGCGACCTGTCGGCGGCGGAGGACGCGCGGTTCCGTTTCGAAGGCGGCGGGCTGTCGATCGAGGCGGATGTGGCCCGCAAGGATTTCGAAAGCTGGATCGCGCCCGACCTCGCGCGGATCGAGCAGGCGGTCGACCGGGCGCTGACGGCGGCAGGGACCGAGGCGGGCGCGATCGACCGGGTGTTCCTGACCGGCGGCACCTCCCTGATGCCCGCGATCCGGCAAATGTTCGAGCTGCGCTTCGGCGGCGAGAGGATCGCGACCGGAGGTGAACTCACCTCGATCGCGCATGGCCTGGCGTTGATCGGGGAGCAGGCGGATATCGGGGCCTGGGCGGTCTGAAAGCCCCTCCCGCAGGCGGGAGGGGTTGGGGAGGGCACGGCCGCAAGCGACGGTCTCGGTGAGACTCCTTACCCTCCCCCATCCCCTCCCGTTTACGGGAGGGGCGTGCATTACGGCTTAGCTCAGAACCCCTTCTTCAGCGTCACGAACCACTGGCGCGGGGCACCGGCGAGCAGCGTCTGGTTGTCGCCGCTGGCCGTGAAGCCATTAGTGCCGATGGTCGCGATATAGCGCTTGTCGGTCAGGTTGGTCACGCTGCCCTCGATCGCGAAACCGCCCCATTCCTTCGGGAACCGATAACCGATGCTCGCGTCGACCAGCACTCGGCCCGCGACCGACTGGTCGTTCAGATAGGTGAAGTAGCGCTTCGACATATAGTCCGCGCCGACGCGGCCGAAGAACCGGCTGTCGTCATAGACCAGCTCGCCCTTGACCATGTTCTGCGGCGTGTCGACGACGTAACGCCCCTTTTCGGCGAGCAGATTGCCCGAGCCGTCGCGCACCGTCTGCTGATAGGTGGCATGATTGTAGGAATAGCTGGCCAGCGCCGAGAAGGCCGAGGTCAGGCGGTAAAAGGCCGAAACCTCCGCGCCATAGCTTTCCACGCCGCCGACATTGTTCAGCGTCGGCGGAATACCCTGGATCGCGGTGCCGACCGAATAGGTCAGCAGGCGGTCGGAAAAGTCGATATAATAACCGACCGCCGACAGCTGCAGCCCGCCGGTGCGATAGCGGACGCCGCCCTCGGCCGTCTTCGACTTTTCGGGGCGCACGGTGCCCGCGACCGAATTGAATGCCGCCTGGCTGATCGAGAAGGGCGCAGCCGTCGCCGCCGCGATGAAGGCGCGCATATTTTCGGTATAGCTGGCGAAGACTTCCGCCTGGTTGCCTAGGTGCAGCACCGCACCGACCTGCGGCAGGAACCAGTCCTCGCTCTTGATCCGACCGCGTGCCAGCGTGCCGGCCAGCGTGTTCGCCTGGTTGCGAACCCGCATCCCCTTCCAGCCGCCATTGAGGGTCAGCTGGCCGATGTCGAGCGTATCGCCGACCGAATATTGCAGCGTCTCGGTGTCGTACTTGCCGTTCCAGACGGTCGCCATCGGATTGCGCTGGAAATCCAGCGCGCTGCGGTTCGGCGTCGCGGTGTCGGTCATGCCATAGAGGCGACGCGCCTGGTGCAGCGTGTTGCTCTCATACCAGCCGGTCAGCTCCAGCTTGTTGGCACCGGTGGTCAGCGCCAGCTTGGCGATCGTGCCGGCGCGGTCGAGGCTATATTCGGTCGTGCGGAACGACAGCGGCGCGGGGTTGGTGATCGGCGTGCCATCGGCATTGGGCGCGCCGAGCTGGGTCGGGCTGTAGGGCGTGATCCACGAGCCTTGGCCCTTGTTATGGTGGTAATAGCTGGTCGAGGTCAGCGACAGCGCCTCGGTCAGCTTGGCCGCGAAGGTCACGCCGCCCAGATAGTCACGGCGCAGGCCCGCCGCATCATAATAGCCGTCGTCCAGCGTGATGCCGGTCGGCAGGCCGATGCCGATCCCGGCATAGGGCGCGGAAAAGCCGGTCAGCGACCCGTTATTGGCGCGCGCATAGGCCGCGGCCGCGGCGCCGTTGGTCGCCTGCTTGGCATAGAGGATCGCGAGCGGATAATCGTTCGTGATGTTGTCGTTATAATAGCCGCGACGCTTGATGATATCGAGGCTCAGGTCCTGATAGTCATTCTCGCGACGATCCGAGAAGTTGAAGAAGCCGGTGATCGATCCCCGGTCGCCGAAGTCCTTCACGATCTTGGCATTGGCCTGATGCTGGCGCTGGCTGCCGAAACCCTTCCACTTGTCGGTGGTCAGATAGGAATAGCTCAGATAGCCCTTCAGGCCGCCGCCCAGGTCGCCGCTGTCGGCGCGGACAAAGGCGCGGATCGTGTCGTTGCTGCCATAGGTGCCCGAGGCGGCGAGCGCGGCGGTGTCGGACGGCGCGCGGCTGGTGAACTGGATGGTGCCGCCCAGATTGCTGGTCGAGGCGGTGCCGAGTGCGCCCGCACCCTGCGCCACGCTGGTCGAGCCGATATTCTCGGAAATGATCGCGCGGCTGATATGCAGGCCGTTGGTCGGGCCATAGCTCATGTCGCCCAGCGGCACGCCGTCGAGCGTGAAGCCCAGCTGGTTCTGGTTGAACCCACGAAGCGAGATGCGGGTCGACCATTCATAGGCCCCGAACGGATCAGCCGCCTGGAAATTGACGCCCGGCAGCTTCGAGATCGCCTTGAGCGGCGACGTGCCCGGGGTCAGCCGGTCGAGATCGGCGGCGGTGATCGTCTGCACCTGGCGGCTCTGGCCGAAGCCGAGCACGACGACATCGGCCGGGACATTGGCCTGCTCGCCCTCGGGCGCGGGATCGGCCGCCACCGGATCGGTGGTCGTGCCGGTGACGGCGGCCTGTACGGGCAGCGTCTGCGCCGACGCACCCGATGCGATCAGCGCCAGCGGCGCGACACCGATCAGAAACTTTACCATGTAATCTGGCCCCCAAATGGCTCGTTAACCCAATGGAGCGGGCGCATGGGGCCGGTGCGTGACACCGTGGCGACAGCGTAATGACCGGAATGTGACGGGGTGGAGTTGTGGTTTTGCGGTCACGTACTTTTCCTCCCCTGCAAGGGGAGGGGGACCAGCGAAGCTGGTGGAGGGGTGTTACCACTTGCGAGGATGGCGGAACCTCGCACAGCGCCCCCCCTCCGTCAGGGCTTCGCCCTGCCACCTCCCCTTGCAGGGGAGGAAAAAAAGGGGCCGGGCAACTTCTGCTGCCCAGCCCCCCTTGCCTACCGTCCGACGAAGATCAGCGCGCGATGCCGCCCGCCGCCAGCACCGCCAGCGTCACCAAGTCCCCGGCGGTCGAGGTCATCGGCGCGATCTGCACCGGCTTTTCCATACCGATCAGCATCGGCCCGATCATGCTGTCGCCGCCCAGTTCGCGGAGCAGCTTGGCCGAGATATTGGCGGACTGAAGACCCGGCATGATGAGGACATTGGCCGGACCCGACAGGCGCGAGAAGGGGAAGTTCGCCATCTGCTTGGGGTTCAGCGCGACGTCGGGCGACATGTCGCCTTCATATTCGAACCCGACCTGCCGCTTGTCGAGCGCGAGCACGCCGTCGCGCACATTGTCGATCCACTGGCCTTCGGGATTACCGAAGGTCGAATAGGACAGGAACGCCACGCGCGGCTCATGCCCCATGCGACGGGCGACGGCGGCGGTGCGCTCGGCGATGTCGGCCAGCTCCTCGCCCGAGGGACGCTCGTTGACCGTGGTGTCGGCGATGAAGACGGTGTGGCTCTGCCCGACGAGCAGGTGGATGCCGAACGGCACCTTGCCGTCGACCGGATCGATGACCCGGCGGATCTCGCGGAAGCTCTGCGCATAGGTGCGGGTGATGCCGGTGATCATCGCATCGGCCTGGCCCAGTTGGAGCATGACCGAGCCGAAGATGTTGCGGTCCTGGTTGATCATCCGCTCGGCATCGCGGCGCAGATAGCCGCGACGCTGAAGCCGCTGGTACAGGAAGTCGACCATCTGCGGCACCATCTCCGAGGTGCGGCTGTTATGGACTTCATATTCCTGCGGGTTGGTGACGCCCAACGCCGCCAGACGGTCATACACATCGTCGCGACCGACCAGCACGGGGGTACCGTAGCCGCCCTCCTTGAAGGCGATGGCGGCGCGCAGCACCACTTCCTCTTCGCCCTCGGCGAACAGCACGCGCTTCGGATGCGCCTTGGCACCCTCATAGGCGAGGGTCAGGACCGAGGTGGTCGGGTTGAGGCGCGCCCGCAGCTTCTGGCGATAGGCGTCCATGTCGAGGATCGGCCGCGTCGCCACGCCCGAATCCATCGCCGCCTTGGCCACCGCCGAGGGGACCAGCTCCATCAGGCGCGGATCGAACGGCGCCGGGATGATATATTCCGGGCCGAAGCTGTGCTGCGTGCCATAGGCCAGCGCCACTTCCTCCGGCACGCGCTGGCGTGCCAGTTCGGCGATGGCGTTGGCGGCGGCGATCTTCATCTCGTCATTGATGCCGGTCGCGCGCACATCGAGCGCGCCGCGGAAGATGAAGGGGAAGCCGATGACGTTGTTGACCTGGTTCGGATAGTCCGAACGCCCGGTCGCGACGATCGCGTCGGGGCGCGCGGCCTTCGCCAGCTCGGGGCGGATTTCCGGCTCGGGATTGGCCATCGCGAAGATGATCGGCGACGGCGCCATGTCCTTGACCATCTCGGGCTTCAGCGCACCCGCCGCCGACAGGCCCAGGAACACGTCCGCGCCGTGCAGCGCTTCGGTCAGGGTACGGCGATCGGTGGCGGCGGCATGCGCCGACTGCCATTGATTGACGTCGTCGCGGCCCTGATAGATCACGCCGGTGCGGTCGCACATGATGACATTGTCGTGGCGCACGCCCATCGCCTTCATCAGCTCGGTACAGGCGATCGCCGCCGCGCCCGCGCCGTTGACGACGACCTTGATCTCGTCCAGCCGCCGCTTGGTCAGCAGGCAGGCATTGATGAGACCCGCCGCGCAGATGATCGCGGTGCCGTGCTGGTCGTCATGGAAGACCGGGATGTTCATCCGCTCGCGCAGGGTCTGCTCGATGATGAAGCATTCCGGCGCCTTGATGTCTTCCAGGTTGATGCCGCCGAAGCTCGGCTCCATCAGCTCGATCGCGTCGATGATCCGGTCGACATCCTCGGTCTTCAACTCGATATCGATCGAGTCGACATCCGCGAAGCGCTTGAAGAGGACGGCCTTGCCCTCCATCACCGGCTTGGACGCCAGCGCGCCCAGATTGCCGAGACCCAGGATCGCGGTGCCGTTGGAGATGACCGCGACCAGATTGCCCTTGGCCGTATAGTCGTAAGCCGTGGCGGGGTCTTCGGCGATGGCCAGCACCGGCACCGCGACGCCGGGCGAATAGGCCAGCGCCAGATCGCGCTGCGTCGCCATCGGCTTGGACGCGATGATCTCGATCTTGCCGGGGCGTCCCTCGGAATGGAACAGCAGGGCCTCGCGCTCGGAGAACTGGTCGGTGGGTTCGTCGGACATGCGCGCGGCCTTCGATGCTGTGGATACAAGGACGCTACGGCTCTTGAAGCTTTCGGGCGTGGCTGACAACCCTGTCACGCGGGAGTTTTGCCGCCCTAGGCAAGGCCAGCCATCAGCCTTATAAGTTCATCTATGGAGCATGAGCCCGGCATTTTCGAGCAGCGCGACGAGGCGGCGGAACTGGCCGCCGATGAACGCGCGCTTGTGGATTTTCGGGCCGGCCGTTTCGTGCCGCATGAGAAGATGGCCGAATGGCTGAAGACCTGGGGTACGCCCGATCGCAAGCCCCTGCCCCGCGAATGGCTCGAATAAGCTGGTCGATCCAGGCCTCGCTGCAACTTACCGCGATCGTCGATTATCTGGAAGAATTCGATCCTTCTGCAGCCCGGCGATTGGGTGCGCGATTGCTGGAACTTGCTGATTCCCTCCGGGAATTTCCCGATCGCGGCCGACCGATTCCGCAGGGTCGTCGCGAGATGGTGACGGTTCGCCCCTATATTCTGCGTTATGTCCATGAGGGCGATACGGTGGTGATCCTCGGTATCCGCCATGCCGCCCAACTCTCCGAAGATTGAAGAAGTGCCGATGACCACCCCCACCCCGATGATGGCGCAATATCTGGCGCTGAAGGCCGAGGCCGAGGATTGCCTGCTCTTCTACCGGATGGGCGATTTCTTCGAACTGTTCTTCGACGATGCGCGCATCGCGTCGGGCGTGCTCGACATCGCGCTGACCTCGCGCGGGGAGCATGAAGGCGAGAAGATTCCGATGTGCGGGGTGCCGGTCCATGCCGCGACCGCCTATCTGCAGCGCCTGATCAAGGCCGGGCACCGCGTCGCCATCGCCGAACAGACCGAGACGCCTGCCGAGGCCAAGGCACGCGGCGGCTCCAAAGCGCTGGTATCGCGCGGCATCGTGCGGGTGGTGACGGCGGGTACGCTCACCGAGGAAGCCCTGCTCGACGCCAAGTCCGATAACTGGTGCGTCGCGATCGGCGAGGCAGGCGGCACGGTGGCACTGGCTGCCGCCGACATCTCGACCGGGCGGTTCGTGGTGATCGATGTGAAGGCCGACGCACTGGGGGCAGAGCTGGCCCGCCTGGCCGCCGCCGAAGTGGTCGCCGCCGAGAATGCGGTCCATGCCGATGCCGCGACGACGTTGCGCCCCTCTTCGACCTTCGACAGCGGCAGCGGCGAGGACCGGCTGAAGCGGCTGTACGGCGTCGCCACGCTGGACGGGTTCGGCCAGTTCAGCCGTGCCGGGCTGTCGGCGGCGGGCGGACTGGTCGCCTATCTCGACCACACCGCCAAGGGTGCCCTGCCCTTCCTGCGCCCGCCCGTCCTGAGCCAAGCGGCAGGCGCCATGGCGATCGACGCGGCGACGCGCGAAAGTCTGGAGCTGACCCAGACCGCGAACGGCCAGCGCAAGGGCTCGCTGCTCGATGCGGTCGACCGGACGGTGACGGGCGCGGGTGCGCGGGCGCTGGCCGGGGATATCGGCGCGCCGCTGATGGACCGGGATGCGATCGAGGCGCGGCTCGATCTGGTGCAGCATTTCCATGACGATGCCGCGCTTCGTGAGCGTTTGCGTGCAGCATTGCGGGCGCTGCCCGATATCGGCCGCGCCATCGGCCGGATCGCGGCGGGGCGTGGTTCCCCGCGCGATCTGGGGCAGCTGCGGGATGGCCTCGACGGGGCCTGGGCGCTGTCCGAGCAACTGACCGATGGTCCTCCCCTGCTGCGCGAGACGACGCCCCGTTTGCGCGGCCATGGCGCACTGATCGACCTGCTCCGCCGCGCGCTCGTCCCCTCGCCGCCGATCGAGGCGAGCGAGGGCGGCTATATCGCGGCGGGCTATGACGTGGCGCTCGACGATCTGCGCGATGCGGGTGCGGGCGGACGCCGCGCCATCGCCGCGCTGGAGACCGAGTTCCGCCAGAAGACCGGCATTGCCGCGCTGAAGATCCGTCACAACGGCGTGCTCGGCTATCATGTCGAAGTCCCTGCACGTTCGGCCGATGCGCTGATGAAGCCGGAATCGGGCTTTACCCATCGCCAGACGCTGGCGGGCGTCGTCCGCTTCAACACGCCCGAGTTGCATGAGGTCGCCAGCAAGGTCGCGCAGGCAGGCGCCCATGCGCTGGCCGCCGAGGCCGCGCATCTGGAGGAGCTGACCGCCGCCGCGCTCGCCTCGCGCGAAGGGATCGCCGCGACGGCGGATGCGCTCGCCCGACTGGACGTGGCGAGCGGGCTGGCGGAACGTGCGGTGGAGGGCGGCTGGGTCCGGCCCGAACTGGTCGACCATGCCTGTTTCGATGTGACGGGCGGGCGGCATCCGGTGGTCGAGGCGGCAGTGGCGCGCTCGGGTGAGCGGTTCGTCGCCAATGATTGTTCGCTGTCGGAATCCTCACGGCTCTGGCTGGTTACCGGCCCGAATATGGGCGGCAAGTCGACCTTCTTGCGTCAGAACGCGCTGATCGCAGTGCTGGCGCAAGCCGGGTCCTATGTGCCCGCCACGCACGCCAAGATCGGACTGGTCGACCGGCTGTTCAGCCGGGTCGGCGCGTCGGACAATCTTGCGCGTGGGCGCTCGACCTTCATGGTCGAAATGGTCGAGACGGCCGCGATCCTGGCACAGGCTGGCCCACGCAGCTTCGTGATCCTGGACGAAGTGGGGCGTGGTACCTCGACCTATGACGGCCTTGCGATCGCCTGGGCCGTCGTCGAGGCGATCCATGAGGATAATCGCTGCCGCTGCCTGTTCGCGACTCACTATCACGAGTTGACCCGGCTGGCCGAGCGGTGCGAGGCGCTGTCGCTCCACCATGTCCGCGCGCGCGAGTGGAAGGGCGAACTGGTCCTGCTGCATGAGGTTTCGGAAGGGCCGGCCGATCGCTCCTACGGTCTGGCGGTCGCACGGCTGGCGGGGATGCCGCCGACGACGGTGGCGCGGGCCAAATCAGTACTGGCCAAGCTGGAGGCGGGCCGCGCCAAGACCGGCGGGCTGGCGGCGGGGCTGGACGACCTGCCGCTGTTCGCCGCCGCGGCGCAGATCGAGGAAGAACAGTGCGATGCGATCCGGGCGGAGGTGGAGAAGCTCGACGTCGACGCCCTGTCGCCACGCGAGGCGCTGGATGCGCTGTACAAGTTGAAGGCGTTGGCGCGGGAGGGGTGAACGAGCCCCTTCCCGCTTACTCGCTTCTTCGACCCCGGCGCAGGCCGGAGCCCAGGTTCCACGCAGCCCAAGGCGCGCTAGGATCGTCAGGGGGAGGCAATCGGTATCCCGCCTTCGATGGCTCACCGCAACTGGGCCCCGGCCTTCGCCGGGGTCGAAGAGTAGAGAAGACAAATCTCCCCACCTCCGTTCAGCCTGAGCGAAGTCGAAGGCCACGCACCTCGCCCAGCCACAAGGACGGCCCGTGCACTTCGACTTCGCTCAGTGCGAACGGAGGGTGGGAAGCTGATCGGGCATGAATGAAATGCCTCCGCCCCGATCATCAAGAACAGGAAAGTGGGGAGCTTCTGTTGCCCGGTGCTCCCCGTACCGCTGGATTCCCCTTCTGTTGCCCGGTGGGGTCCGACCGCGCTATTTTGGTGTAATGTCAGGCCGCGAGGCCCTCAATTACGCCGCAATCGCGAGTGCTTCGTTATCGTTGGCACTTGTGTATATGGGCCGTTGCGGTGGTCCCATTCCGAACGAAAACAGCGCTTTTCAACACACGTCGATCCTGGTTCGGCCCCGTCAGAAACGGTGTCCAAGTACACCACCTTTTATGGTGGAGCCGCCGGGTACTGCCCCCGGGTCCGCTGCGTCTATTACTCGCCGCAGTTTATCGTCATAGCCGGGTGAAACCCGGCAAAAGGGGATATAGGAAGCCCGGCGGCATTACGCAAATGCCTTTCGCTCGCCCCATTTTGGGTCCATGGAGGCGGCCATGTTGACCCAGCGGTCCCGTTATGCGCTGCGCGCGATGCTGTTCCTGGCGGAAATGCCGGTGGACGGGCCGCCGACCTCGATGACCCGCATCGCGGCCGAGGCCAATGTGCCACGCAAATTCCTGGAGCTGATCCTCGCCGACCTGAAGGGCGCGCAGCTGCTCGACAGCCAGCGCGGCAAAATGGGCGGATACCGGCTGGCGCGGCCCGCGCATCTGATCTCGCTGGGTGACATCATCCGCACGATCGA
This sequence comes from Sphingomonas sp. Leaf257, assembly GCF_001422185.1. NCBI lineage: Bacteria > Pseudomonadati > Pseudomonadota > Alphaproteobacteria > Sphingomonadales > Sphingomonadaceae > Sphingomonas > Sphingomonas sp. Leaf257. Next base: position 37,190 of record NZ_LMMH01000009.1, on the reverse strand, counting down.
AGGGCCGCTGGCGCTGGTGCCCTGCGTCAGCCGGACCGCCTATCGCCCGTGCAACGACTGCAAGAGCGAAGCCGACTGCGCCATCCGCCATGCGATGATGCGCGTGCGCGACGAGACGGCGCGGATTCTCGACGGTACCAGCCTAGCGGATGCAACGGCCAAGAAGCTGGCGGCGGCTTAAGCCCTTTACCCAACATTGTGCCACCCCGGCGGAGGCCGGGGTCCAGTTGCGGTGAAGCAACGGAGGCGGGGCGACGCCGCCTCCCAAGCGACGTTGCTGCGCGTCACGGGCTTGACGACAACTGGGCCCCGGCCTCCGCCGGGGAACACCAGCCTTCTGATTTAAACGCTCAGGGACGCCGCGCGCGCAGTTCGTCGCGGATTTCGCGGAGCAGCGCGACATCGGCGGGTTCGGCCTTGGGCTCGGCGGCGGCTACGGTCTTGTCCTTCTCGAAGATCGCGGTCGCACGATTCACGGTGCGGATCAGCAGGAAGATGATGAAGGCGACGATCACGAAATTGACCGCCTGCGTCACGAACGCGCCATAGCCGAGCAGCGGCACGCCCGCTTTCTTCAGCGCGGCATAATCGGTCAGCGAACCCGCATAATTGGCGGGTATCGGCCCCATGCGCAGAAAATAGCTGGAGAAATCCAGACCGCCGAAAATCTTGCCGATCACCGGCATCAGCACGTCGTCGGTCAGCGATGTCACGATCTTGCTGAACGCCGCCCCGATGATGACCGCCACCGCCAGATCGAGCACATTGCCCCGCGCGATGAAGGCGCGAAATTCCTTGAGCATCGCCAACTCCCTCTATTCGATGAACTTTCAGGCTATCGTCGCTTTTGCCCTTCGCCAAGCGCCTCACGCGTCTTATATAGCCGATACAGTTGACGGAGGAATATTCGAATGCGTCGTCCCGTTCTTGCCCTGACCCCGGTCGTGATGGCCGTCGCTTTGTCCGGCTGCGGCATGAACAGCGTGCCCACGGCCGAGGAAAATGTGAACGCGAAATGGGCCGACGTTCAGGCCGCCTATCAGCGCCGCGCGAACCTGATTCCCAATCTGGAAGCCACCGTGAAGGGTGCCGCCGCCTCGGAAAAGTCGATCCTGACCGAGGTGGTCAACGCGCGCGCCAAGGCGACCTCGGTCCAGGTGTCGGGTGACGACCTGTCCGACCCCGCCAAGATGCAGCAGTTCGCGGCAGCGCAGGGCCAGCTCAGCGGCTCGCTCGGCCGCCTGCTGGCCAATGTCGAGGCCTATCCGAACCTGAAGAGCCAGGACAATTTCCAGACCTTCATGAGCCAGCTCGAAGGCACCGAGAACCGCATCAACATCGCGATCGGCGATTACAACAAGGCGGTGCAGGCCTATAATACCCGCATCCGTACCTTCCCCGACGCGATCGGTGCCAAGGTGTTCTACGGCGCCAAGCCCAAGACCCCCTATCAGGCGACCACGCCGGGCGCCGAGAATGCGCCCAAGGTGAATTTCGGCGCCTGATCGTATTCTCATGCCCCGGTTCACCCGGTTGCTTCGCCCGGTCATCGGGCTCTGGCTGATCCTCTGCGCCGTCCCCGTGATGGCGCAGACCTTTCCCAAGCTCGACGGGCTGGTCGTCGACGCGGCGAACAAGATCGATCCCGCGACCAAGGCCCAGCTCGAACAGAAGCTGGCGGCCTTGCAGAAGGATACCGGCCGCCAGTTGGTGGTCGCGACGATCCCCGACCTGCAGGGCTATCCGATCGAGGATTATGGCTATCGGCTGGGCCGGGCCTGGGGCGTCGGCCTGAAGGACGCGAACAACGGCGCGATCCTGTTCGTCGCGCCCAATGAGGGCAAGGGCCAGCGCGGCCCCCGGCTGGAGGTCGGGCGTGGGTTGGAGCCGATCCTGACCGACGCCTGGTCGTCGCAGATGATCCGTACGCTGATGATCCCGCGCCTTCGGGAATCGAGCGACATATCGGGTGCCCTGAACGCGGGCGCAGACGCGGTCATCGCCCAGCTTCGCGCCTCGCCCGAGGAAGCCCAGGCCAAGGTGGCCGAGGCCGCCAAGCAGTTCGACCGCGAGCATCGCCGCGGCGGCAGCGATTCCAACGGCTTTCCGATCGTCATCATATTGGTGATCTTCATCGGCGGCTTCGTCCTGCTGTCGATCCTGCGCCGCCGACAGGGCCAGCGTTTCCACGACGATGACGATGATGATCGTGGGGGCGGCGGTGGGCGTCGCGGCGGCGGAGGCTGGCCGATCATCCTCTGGGGTCCAGGCTGGGGCAGCGGCGGCGGATCGGGCGGCGGCTGGAGTTCGGGCGGCGGCTCGTCCGGCGGCGGCAGCGACGGATCGTGGTTCGGCGGCGGCTTTACCGGCGGCGGCGGGGGCGATTTCGGCGGCGGCGGCGCATCGGGGGATTGGTAAGATGTTGAGCGAAGCCGATAGCGACCTGGTCACCGCCGCCGTCGCGCGCGCGGAGGCGACGACGGATGCGGAGATCGTCACCATCGTCGCGCCCCGGTCGGACGAGTATCGTGATATCGCCTTGTGGTATGCGGCGGCCGCCATGCTGCTGGTGCCGCTCTTCGCCGCGCTCTTCCCCGATCTGGGGTTGAAGCTGCTGGCGCTGGTCCACGACGCCTGGAGCGCGCCGGGCGAGGATCTGATCCTGGGCGTGCTGATGCTCGCACAGATTCTGGTCTTCGGTCTGGTCTTTGCGCTGCTCGGCCCCGTCGCGCGCCGCATCGCGCTGGTGCCCAAGAGCATCCGCCATGCCCGCGTCCGGGCGCGTGCCGTCCTGCTGTTCCGCGTCTCGGCCGAGCGACGGACCGACAGTCGTTACGGCGTTCTGCTCTACCTCTCGGAGGACGAGCATATGGCCGAGATCGTCGCCGACTCCGGCCTGACCGGCAAGGTCGGGCCGGAAACCTGGGGCCGCGCCATGGCGGTGATGCTGCCCCATGTCGCCAAGGGCCATGTCGGCGAAGGGCTGAGCGCGGCGGTCGAGCGCATCGGGCTTGTGCTGGCGACACATTTCCCCAAGACGGCGGCGGACACCAACGAACTGCCGGACAGACCGATCTCGCTATGACCGATCCCCGTATGGACGCCCCCCTCGAAACCCTGGCCGAGGGGCGTTTCCTGGCGCTGCGCAAGCGCGGCACCTGGGAATATGCCGACCGACCGCGCGACATCCGCGCCGCCGTCATCCTGGCGATCGAGGACGGCCATATCCTGCTGGTCGAGCAATTCCGCATTCCGCTGGGCCTGACCTGTCTGGAAATGCCCGCCGGATTGATCGGTGACGAGACCGAGGGCGAAGCGGTGCTCGACGGCGCCGCACGCGAGCTGGAAGAGGAAACCGGCTATCGCCCCGCCCGGATCGAGGCGCTGGGGGAATTCTGTTCCTCGCCGGGCATGACGTCGGAGCGTTTCACCCTGGTCCGGGCCACCGGGCTGGTGAAGGTCGGCGAAGGCGGTGGCGATTCGGACGAACAGATCGTCGTTCACCGGGTGAAACTGTCCGAGGTTTCCGCCTTCATCGCCGAACGCCGCGCGGCGGGCGTGGCGGTCGATGCCAAGCTGCTCTTGCTGCTGGGTGGCGGCATCCTGGGCTTTTAAGTTCGCGCGAAGCCGCGAAGACGATTTATCGCGCGGAGACGCGGAGGCGCGGAGAGGTCTTGCTCGCGGCAGCGAAATATCTCTTCAACCGGCCGTTTGTCACGCGCGCCGGATGCCACCAGACACGCCACCTCTGCGCTCTCTGCGCCTCTGCGCGAACCAATTCACAAATTCTTCGCGTCATCGCGGCTTCGCGCGAATACATGGTGACCCGCCGGGACCGACGGGCAGGTGCCAAGAAACTTTGTTCGCGCAGAGGACGCAGAGAGGATGGGCGCGCGGAAGCGACATACCGCTCTAATCAGCCGGTTATGAAGCGATCCCGATGCCGCCGGGCGAGACACCTCCGCGTCTCCGCGTCTCCGCGCGAACCAACCCCCTCAAGCGCCACGCGCGAAAGAAAAAGCGCCCCGGCCTCGACCGGAGCGCTTGAACCTCAGCGAAAGTTGTCGGCGTAGCTTTGCAGCTTCAACGTCTTTTGCGGCGTCGGCACGACATGATGATCGAGCCCTTCGCGCTGGCAATAGGCGATCGCCTCTTCCAGCGTCGCGAAGGTCAGGCGGACCTGTTCCTGCGTGTCGCCGCTGCCGGCCCAGCCGGTCAGGGGATCGGGCTTTTTCGCCTCGGTCGGTTCGAATTCGAGTTGCCAGCGATCGGTCCGGTACTTGCCGGATTGCATCGCGTTCTTGGGGCGCTGGAAGATGCGAGCAGTGGCCATAATTCTTGTCCCTTATCGCGAACCGGCGGCTCTTGCATCCGCCTTTTTCGTGCGCAGCGTCGCGGACGCCGCCGCGGGGTCGTCGGGCCAGGGGTGACGGGGGTAGCGGCCGCGCATTTCCTTGGCCACCGCGCTCCAGCTTCCCGCCCAGAAACCGGGCAGATCGCGCGTCGTCTGGATCGGCCGCCCGGCGGGTGAGGTGAGGCTGAGGACCAGCGGCACGCGCTCGGCCCCGATCACCGGATGCTCGGCGAGGCCGAACAGCGCCTGCACGCGCAGCTCGACGCGCGGACCACCTTCGGCTGCATAATCAATCGCATGGCTACTGCCCGCCGGGCTGGTGAACTGCGACGGCGCCATCGAATCGATCCGCCGCTGGTCGTTCCAGTCGACCAGATTGCGGATCGCCTCGGTCAGCGCGCCCGGTGCCAGCGCGTCCAGCCGCCGCTTGCCCGCGACCAATGCGGGCAGCCAGTCGTCCAGCCGTTCGAGCAGCGTCTCGTCGTCCAGCGCCACCCCGGCATAGGCCGCTCGCGCCCGGTAAGCCCCCGCCCCGTCGCTCCAGGGCAGCAGCGACAGGCCATGCGTCCGCACCCCCTCGACCAGCGCCTCGGCGATGGCGTCGGGTGACGCGCCCGAATCGGGGCCGCTCGACAGGCGAAGCCCGCCCAGCCGCCGTTCGCGCAACGCCTCGACGCCGCCCGTTGCCGGGTTGAAGGTGACGGTCCGCCGCGTCTCGATCCGATCGGCGAACAGCGCCTCGACGGTGGCAAGGTCGAGCGGCGCGGCCGACAGGATGCGCGCGCCCGAGGCCGCACCTTGCGTCTCGCCCACCGCCAGCCATTCCGAACTCGCCAGCCCAGAGGCGGGATCGAGCCGGAAGCCCCTGCCCCCCACACTCGCCCAATTCTCGCCCGTGCCGTCACGCCGCCGCGCCACCCGATCGGGATAGGCGAGCGCGAGGCAGACGCCCGCCGCATGGTCCCAAATCTCCCGCTCGACCGGTTTCGGGGCGAGGCCGGTCCAGCGTTTCGCCATCGCCCTCGCCGCTTCCGCCTTGGGGCCACGCTCGGTCCGCCAGCGGCGCAGGCGCTGTTCGACATCGACATCCTGCCCGCCCATGCCACGCTCGCCGAGCAGCACGGCGACCTCGGCGGCGGTCGACGCCAGCCCGCGCTCGCCGCTGCGGATCAGCATATGCGCCAGGCGCGGCGGCATCGGCAGTTTGGCGATCGCCTTGCCATGCGCGGTCGGGCGGCCGGTTTCGTCCAGCGCCTCCAGCACCGTGAGGCGGGCGCGGGCTTCCGCAACGGCCGCCTCGGGCGGCGGGTCGAGCCATGGCAGTGCGCGCGGGTCGCTTACCCCCCAGAGCGCGGTGCCGAGCAGCAGCGCCGACAGGTCCGCCTCCAGGATCTCGGGGGGATCGAAACGTGGCAGGCCCGCCGTCGCGGCTTCTTCCCACAGGCGGTAAGCGACACCCGGCGACTGGCGCGCGGCGCGGCCCGCGCGCTGGATGACGGCGGCCTGGCTGGCGCGCTCGGTGACAAGCCGGGTCATGCCCGCCGCGCGGTCGTAGCGCGGGCGGCGGGCCAACCCGGAATCGACGACGATCCGTACGCCATCCAGCGTCAGGCTGGTCTCCGCGATGGAGGTGGCCAGCACGATCCGCCGCCGTCCCTCCGGATCGCGCCGGATCGCCGCGCGCTGCGCCGCCGGGTCGAGCGAACCATGGAGTTCGTGGATCGCGATGGCGGAGGGAAGGTTCGCCAGCCGCTCGGCGGTGCGTGCGATCTCGGCGGTGCCGGGCAGGAAGGCGAGGATGTCGCCCTCCGCCTCCTCGGTCAGTGTGCGGCGGATGGCGGCGGCGACCGAGTCCTCGATCCGCGCTTCGGTGGCGCGACCGAGATGGCGCAGGGTCAGCGGATGGCTGCGCCCCTCGCTCTCGATGACCGGGGCATCGCCCATCAGGCTGGAGAAGCGACGGCCATCGAGCGTGGCGGACATCGCAACCAGCCGCAGATCGGGTCGCAATCCTGCTTGCGCATCCAACGCCAGCGCCAGCCCGAAATCGCCGTCGAGGCTGCGTTCATGAACTTCGTCGAACAGCACCGCCGAGACGCCCGCCAGCTCGGGATCGGCCTGGATGCGCGCGACGAAGATGCCTTCGGTGACGACGGTCACGCGGGTCGCGGCGCTGACCTTGGTGTCCATCCGGGTCGCATAGCCGAAGGTGCGGCCGACCGGCTCCTCGGCGAGTGCGGCCATGCGCTCGGCGGCGGCGCGGGCGGCGAGGCGGCGGGGGGACAGGAGCAGGATTTCGCCGGTGCACCAGGGCTGGTCGAGAAGGGCGGGCGCGACGGCCGTGGTCTTGCCCGCGCCGGGGGGCGCGACGAGGACGGCGTTGGGGGCGTCGGCGAGCGCGGTCAGCAGGTCGGGCAGGACGGCAGTGACGGGCAGGGTCATGGGGGTGCGATAGGGGGTTTGGGGAGCGGGGTGAAGGACCTGCGCCTCACCTCCGTTCGGGCTGAGCGACGTCGAAGGCTAAGGGAAGCCCCGTCCGTGTGGCGAATGTCGAGGCGTGGGCTTCGACTTCGCTCAGCCTGAACGGAGGATGGGATGCAGTCTCAGTCAAGCCGTTCCCCGGCAGAGGCCGGGGCCCAGGCTCCACGAAATTCGTGGCGCGTTACACAACGCGGGGGAGGCAAAGCGTTTCGTGGCTTCGACACTGCACGGCAACTGGGCCCCGGCCTTCGCCGGGGAACGGTTGTTTGGTTTCAATACGCCCGCGCGACCGCGAACTCGACCGCTTCGATCATCGCGCTCTTCGCCGGACCATCGGCAAAGCCACGCAGCGCCTCGATCGCCAACCCGCCATAATGGCGCGCGCGGGCCATCGTGTCGTCGACCGCCCGGCTCTTGCGGACCAGCGCGATGGCGTGGGCGAAGTCCTCGTCCGACGTCCGCCGCCCCTCGACCGCATCCTTCCAGAATGCGCGCTCTTCGTCGTTCGCCCGCGCATAGGCCAGGATCACCGGCAGGGTCATCTTGCCCTCGCGGAAATCGTCGCCCGCGTCCTTGCCCATCGTGCCTGCGTCCGACACATAGTCGATCGCATCATCGATCAGCTGGAACGCGATGCCCAGGTTCCGACCATAGGCCTCCAGCGCCAGCTCCTCCGCCTCCGGCCGCTCGGCGACGACCGCCGCGATGCGACAGGCGGCGGCGAACAGCGCGGCGGTCTTGGCGTCGATGATCGACAGATAGCGTTCCTCGGCCAACCCCACCTGCCGCACGGCGGTCAGCTGGTTCACCTCTCCCTCCGCGATCACCGCCGAGGCACCCGACAGGATGTTCAGCACCTTCAGGCTGCCCGCATCGACCATCAGCTGGAAGGACCGGCTGAACAGGAAGTCGCCGACCAGCACGCTGGCGGGATTGCCCCAGATGATGTTGGCGGTCCGCCGCCCGCGCCGCAGGTCGGAGCCGTCGACGACATCGTCATGCAGCAGCGTGGCGGTGTGGATGAACTCGACCGCCGCGGCCAGGACATGATGGCTGTTGCCCTGATAACCTAGCAGCTGTGCGCTCGCGAGCGTCAGCATCGGGCGCATCCGCTTGCCGCCGCCCGCGATCAGGTGGCCCGCCAGTTGCGGGATCAGCGGGATTTCCGACGCCATGCGGTCGATGATGACCTGGTTCACGGCGTTCATGTCGTCGGCCACCAGCCGGATCATCGGGTCCAGCGAGGGCGCGGGCTTGGCGAGGCGGGTGGCGGTTACGGTCATGGGCAGGTAAGAGCCTCTGGCGACAACGCTTGCCGAACGCAAGCCTAAGCGCGAAAGGGCCCGCGCGAATTCATGTGCGGCGCGGGCCGCCAGAGGGAGACAGACCGATCATGTCCGACACCGTGCTGACCGGCTATCGCCAGTCGATCGACAATATCGACGCCGCGCTGGTCTTCATGCTGGCCGAGCGATTCAAGATCACCCAGGCGGTCGGACGCTACAAGGCGGAGAACGAACTGCCCCCGGCCGATCCCGGCCGCGAGGAGTCGCAGATCGCCCGGTTGCGCCAACTGGCGAGCGATGCGCAGCTGGACCCCGAATTTTCCGAGAAATTCCTGCGCTTCATCATCGACGAAGTGATCCGCCACCATGAGCGACTGCGCGGCTGATGGCATTCCTGCTGGCGATCGAAGGCGCGGACGGCGCAGGCAAGGCAACCGCGACGGCGGCCGTTACCGAGCGGCTGAACGCCGCCGGGCTGTCGGCGGCGGCCTTGTCCTTCCCGCGCTATGCCGAGACGGTCGGCGGCTGGGCATTGGGCGAGTATCTGGCGGGCCGCCTGCCCCATGCCGCCGCGCCCGAGACGGCGGCGACTCTCTATGCGCTCGACCGATTCGAATCGCGGCCGCACCTGATCGAACTGGCCGAAGCACACGACGTGATCGTGTTCGACCGCTATATCGCGTCGAACATGGCCTATCAGGCGGCGCAGGTGGCGCCCGACCAGGCGCCCGCGCTGCTGCAATGGATCGAGCAGTTGGAGACGGTGCAGTTCCGCCTGCCCGCCCCGCATCTGTCGGTCTATCTCGACACGCCGCTCGACGTCGCGCGCGACCTGATCGCCCGCAAGCGCAAGCGGAGTTATACCGACGACACCTATGACGCCTATGAGGCCGATCTGGGGCTTCAGGCGCGGGTGCGCGCCAATTACGCCGCGATGGCGGACGGGGCGATGCTGGGCGAATGGGTGACGGTGTCGACCGTGGCGGGCGGTACGTTGCGCGATCCGGCGGCGATTGCGGACGAGATCACGGCGCTGGCGACGGAGCGCCTGCGCTAACCCATCGATTGTTCCCCGGCGAAGGCCGGGGTCCAGTTTCCAGGCGCTATCGATGCGCGAGGCATTGGCCCCCCACGCAACGTTTCGACGCGCCACCGGCTTGGAAGGAACTGGGCCCCGGCCTTCGCCGGGGAACGGATTGACTTAATTCGCGAACTTCTCCCCTTGATGAAATCATTGATCTCACGCGAAGCCGCGATGCCGCGAAGAGAGAAGATTTGGTTCGCGCAGAGGCGCGGAGGACGCGGAGCTGTCGTGCTCGCGGCTCTTGCAGCCCGTCCCCCTCAAGCGATCAGGAGAAAGAGAACTTCGCGCCGCCGCGCGCGATACTTCTCTGCGTCCTCCGCGCCTCCGCGCGAAATCAAACTCTTTACGGCTTGGCGTGAACAAGATTGACGCAGAAAACGCCCCTCAGTTCGACGCGCGGATCGTCCCGGCCAGCGGTGCGAAGCGGGCGACCTGTTGGCCGACGAGGCGCAACTGCCCCTCGACCGCCGGGTCGCTGATCCGCCCTTCCGCGTCGAAGTGCGTCTGCTGCGTGTTCACTGCCGCCGCGAAGGGCGTCGGCCACCCCCGCAGCGCATGGACGATCGAGCGCAGCGCCGCGATGGTCGAACCCGTCGCCTGCCAGCCATAGGCGGTGGCGATCAGCCCCACGGGCAGGTCGGCGAAATAGGGCCGGTCGTCCTTCGCCGTTTCCTCCAACAGGTCGAGCGCGTTCTTCACCAGCCCCGATATGCTGCCATGATAGCCGGGACTGGCGATGATGATCGCCGACGCCTGTCGCACGGTGTCGACGAACACGCGCTCCGCCTCGGTCCGCTCGCCCGCGCGCGGGTTGTAGAGCGGCAGGCGCGCCAGATCCTCGCCGCCGAAGACATGGGTGCGGAACCCTTCGTCCGCCGCCGCCGTCATCGCGGTGCGCAGCGCGCGCTCGGTCGAAGAGACGCTGCCGATCGTGCCGCCGATGCCGACGACGAGCGGGGAAGAGGATGCGCTGGCCATGCCGAGCCTTTCACCCCGGACCGCGCGGCGGGGCAAGCGCTAAGTTTGCTCAGAGGCCCGCTGGCCTTGTCCGGGCTTTGGGAATCGTCGTGCCGCTCGCCTGTCCGGCGCAGGCGCAGGAAGTACGGCAGGGATTCACACGGCATGACGGCATGACGGCATGACGGCATGGTCGCGGACTTGTCGGCGACCTGACGCCCTATCGCGCGGACGGGGCGTGTGCCCTACGGCCTGGGCGGCCCGGTCGCCGATTCACCGCTGATCCGCGAGCGGGGCAGCGGCGGCAGGCGACGCTGGGGCTGGGTTACGGATTCCGCTTCGGCCTATAGCGCCGCTCGCGCCGCCGCTGCCGCGCGTCCCAGTTCCGCCCGCTCGGCCCGGACGGCCATCGCGTCCCAGGACGCGGCGGCACGCTCGCAGCGGTCGCGGACATTCTGCAATGTCGCATCGGCGGCGTTGTTGCGCTCGATCTCGGCCTGATTGCGGAAGAAGATGGCATCGCGAGACATGGATTATCCTTTCGGGCCACAAAAAAAGCGGTAGCCGGACCGGCTACCGCTTCGACATTCAGGCGGGCTGAAGGTTGACCGCCGCCATCTTTCCGCGACGATCCTCTTCCAGTTCATAGGTGACCCGCTGGTTTTGGTTCAGCGTGATCATCCCGGCGCGCTCGACCGCGCTGATATGGACAAAGGCGTCCGCGCCGCCACTCTCGGGGGCGATGAAGCCATAACCCTTGTCGGCGTTGAAGAATTTGACGGTTCCCGTGATGCTCATATTCGTTCCTTCATCATGATGAACCAGGCAGGGCCGGGTTCGGGGCCGCGGTGCAGGGAAAGAAGGAACGAGCCACAAAGCAGAGAACCGTCGATTTGCGACTTTAGCACGGATCAATATCGGGTCCCCGCGCGCAAATGTAAGGGCCGGTGCGAAAATACTGTTTCCGCTCACCCCGATCGACCGACAGCATGGCCTTGCGAGCGCCCCCATGAACGCCCGAACTTCACCCCGACCGGCTTTCGGGACTGGCGTCGCCGGTCGGGCGGGTTAGAAGAAGGACAAAGCAGAACGGGAGGACCGAGCGGGGCATGACGAAACACCTTCCCTGGATCGCACTGGCGATCGTCGGAGCGGGCGCGCTGGGCGTGGTCGCCACGGTACGCGGTGAACCGATCAACGCGCTATGGATCGTGGCCGCCGCCGTCTCGGTCTATCTGATCGCCTATCGTTACTATGCGCTGTTCATCGCGCGGGTGATCGGCATCGACCCCCGCCGCCCCACTCCGGCCATCCGCCGGGCCGACGGCCTCGACTATGTGGCGACCGACCGGACGGTGCTGTTCGGCCACCATTTTGCCGCCATCGCGGGTGCCGGGCCTTTGGTCGGGCCGGTACTGGCGGCGCAGATGGGCTATCTGCCCGGCACGCTTTGGATTCTTGCGGGTGTTGTGCTGGCGGGCGCGGTGCAGGATTTCCTGGTGCTGTTCCTGTCGATGCGGCGGGACGGGCGCTCGCTGGGCGAGTTGATCCGCATGGAGATGGGCCCGGTCGCGGGCACCATCGCGCTGTTCGGTGCCTTCATGATCATGGTCATCATCCTGGCGGTGCTGGCGCTGATCGTCGTGCGGGCACTGGCGGAAAGCCCCTGGGGCCTGTTCACCGTGGCGGCCACCGTGCCGCTGGCGATGCTGATGGGCGGTTATACCCGCTGGGTCCGGCCGGGGAAGATCGGCGAGGTGTCGATCATCGGTTTCATCGGCCTGATCCTCGCCATCGTCTATGGCCAGTCGATCGCTGAATCGGCGACACTGGCGCCGCTGTTCACCTTCACGCCGGTGCAGCTCTGCTTCCTGCTGATCGGCTATGGCGCGGTTGCCTCGGTGCTGCCGGTGTGGCTGCTTCTCGCGCCGCGCGACTATCTGTCGACCTTCCTCAAGATCGGCGCGATCGTGGCGCTGGCCATCGGCATCGTCGTAATGGCGCCGCCGCTGAAGATGCCCGCGCTGACCAAGTTCATCGACGGCAGCGGGCCGGTCTGGGCCGGGCCGCTCTTCCCCTTCCTGTTCATCACCATCGCCTGCGGCGCGGTGTCGGGCTTCCACGCCCTCATCGCCAGCGGCACCACGCCGAAGCTGATCGCCAGCGAGAAGGACGCACCCTTCATCGGTTACGGCGCGATGCTGATGGAAAGCGCGGTGGCGATCATGGCGTTGGTCGCGGCCTCGATCCTCGATCCGGGCGTCTATTTTGCGATGAACGCGCCCGCCGCCGTGCTGGGCACCGATCCGGCCAGCGCCGCCGCCGCCGTCACCGCGATGGGCTTTCCCATCTCCGCCGACACGCTGACCCAGGTCGCGCGTGACGTGGGCGAGCATACGATCATCAGCCGTGCGGGCGGCGCGCCGACACTGGCGGTGGCGATGGCGGAAATCTTCAGCCACCTGTTCGGCGGACAGGCGATGAAGGCCTTCTGGTATCACTTCGCCATCCTGTTCGAGGCGCTGTTCATCCTGACCGCCGTCGATGCGGGGACCCGCGCAGGGAGGTTCATGCTGCAGGATCTGATCGGCCTGGTCGTCCCCAGCTTCCGGGGATCGAGCAAGGTCGCGCCGGGCCTGATCGCGACCGGCCTGTGCGTCGCGGCCTGGGGTTTCTTCCTCTATCAGGGCGTCACCGATCCGCTCGGCGGGGTGAACACGCTGTGGCCGCTGTTCGGCATCTCCAACCAGATGCTGGCCGCCGTCGCGCTGATGCTGGCGACGGTCGTGCTGTTCCGCATGAAGAAGGACCGTTATGCCTGGATCACGGTGATCCCGACGGTCTGGCTGCTCGCCTGCACGCTGACCGCCGGTTGGCTGAAGATCTTCTCGGCCGACCCGCGCGTGGGTTTCCTGGCGCATGCCGACAAGTTCGCCAGCGCCGCCGCGTCGGGCAAGGTGCTGCCGCCCGCCAAGACCATGGCGGAGATGGGGCGGATCATCTTCAACGACCGGATCGACGCCGGGCTGTGCGCGATCTTCCTGGGCGTGGTGCTGGCGATCCTGGTCTATGCGGTGCGGACCTGCCTGATCGCGCGCCGTATCGACCGGCCGAGCGTGACCGAGGTCCCGCCCGAACCGGTGGCCGCCGAATGAGCTGGCTCGCCCGCCTGCGCCAGATCGGCAATGCGATGGTCGGAATGCCTAGCTATGAGGCCTATGTGGCGCATATGGCGGTGAAACATCCCGACCGGGAGCCGATGGACGAGGTGACCTTCTTCCGCGAGCGGCAACAGGCGCGATACGGCGGGAAGAATGGCGGGCGCTGCTGTTGATCGTTCCTGCGAAACCGCGAGGACGGGAAGAAGAAAGAAGGTTGGTTCTCGCGGAGGCGCGGAGGTGTTAGGCCCGGCCGACAGGCCAGACCATCCCACCGCGCGACTCATATTCGGCCACTTCTGAGCGCAGCCAAAGCCCCTCTGCGTCCTCCGCGCCTCTGCGCGAACAAAAAACCTTCGCGCCATCGCGTCTTCGCGTGAGCCGGAAACCCCCGCCCCGCCCCCGCCCTTGCCTTTTACCCGAGCCACAGCTACATCGCGTTCCCATCCGAACAGCGCGGACGGACCTTTCGTCGCAGGCCCCCTGGGGCAGGCGACGGCGGACCCATGCCCCGCTGACAGTAATTTCAACGCAGGTGCGGGAACGGCACGAGTGGCGAAGACGACCCCCATCGAATTCCTCAACCAGGTCAAGACCGAGACCAAGAAGGTCGTCTGGCCGACGCGGCGCGAGACGGTGATGACCGGTGTGATGGTGGTCGTGATGACCACGATCCTGGCCATCTTCTTCCTGGCGGTCGACTCGTTCTTCGAGACGCTGGTCCGCACCCTGCTGTCGTTCGCGAAGTAAAGGGTTCTCATGGCGCGCTGGTACATCATCCACGCTTATTCCGGTTTCGAGGGCAAGGTCCGCGACTCGATCATGGCCGAGGCCACCCGTCTGGGCCTCGACCATCTGGTCGACCAGATCGAGGTGCCGACCGAGACCGTGACCGAGGCCCGCCGCGGCAAGAAGATCGCGGTCGAGCGCAAGTTCATGCCCGGCTATGTGCTGGCCAAGCTCGACATGACCGACCAGGTCTATCACCTCGTCAAAAACACGCCGAAGGTGACCGGCTTCCTGGGCGCGATGGGCAAGCCGCAGGCGATCAGCGAGGCGGAAGCCACGCGGATGCTGAATTCCAAGGAAGAAGCCGCCGCCGCCCCGAAGCACAAGGTCAAGGTCGACTACGAGATCGGCGACGCGGTCAAGGTTCTGGAAGGCCCCTTCGCCAGCTTCAACGGCGTGGTCGAGGAATTGGATTTCGACAAGTCCAAGGTCAAGGTGTCGGTGTCGATCTTCGGTCGCGCCACCCCGGTGGAACTGGACTTCGAGCAGGTCGAACGCTCGAAGTAAGTTCGGACCATCCGACGAAAACGGGGCCGGGGCGGCGACGCCACCGGCCCTTTTCGTATTTGGGGCTTATCTTCAACTCCCGCCTGCTCCCCTACCTCCGTTCAGGCTGAGCCCTTCGGCTGGCTGGCAAGCCAGCCGCTCAGGATAAACTTCGGCGCTTTGCGCCGAAGTCGAAGCCCACGCCCGCCCCTCGCCGCCCAGCGAGTCCCGTGCACTTCGACTTCGCTCAGTGCGAACGGAGGGCTGGAAGAAACACCCCCCTACAATTTCGCGCTGTTCGCCACCTGCCGGAACGCCGCGACCCCGGCGTCGAAATAATGCAGCCGGGGCGCCTCGAACGTGATCAGGTACAGCTTGCCGCCAATCATCGCGCCGCGCCCCTCGCCCTTGCGCGGCAGGTCTTCGTTCGGCCGGGTGAAGCTATAGGTGAAGCGGATGCCCGGCTTACCCGCAAAGGCCATCGGCTCCATCCCCTCGACCGTGAACAATGGCGTGTCGAGCGCGATGCGATAGCTGTTCTCGACCAGCGTCGGTATGTCGGTCACCAGCATCGTCGCCTTGACGCGCGGCAGCGGCTTGGTGCGCTTGCTGACCTCGCGGAACAGCGTCTGTTCGGGTTCGATCCCGCCATAGAAGGTCAGGTCGTTCAGCGCATCGCCATCGAAGGTCCACGTCTCCGAATTGCGCCCCGGCCGCGCGCCCAGCTTGTTCCATTCGACCGAGGGCGTGACCGTCAGCACCGATTTAGCGACCGCCATGGGCTGCCCCGCCGGGATCAGCTTGTTGCCCGCCAGCACCGGGGCCGCAACCAGCGCCAGTCCGATCGCCGCGATCCTCAAACCCTTCATTGCACGCCCCCTTCCCCGATCAACATCGCCATGGCCGCGCGGTCGCTCGCCTGCGGTGCGCGCTCCAGATAGGTTTTCAGTGCGGCCCGCCCCGCCGCCTCCTGCTGCCCCCGCAGCAGCGACAGGCCCAGCCCGCGCCAGGCGATCGGGTCGGTACAGCCCGTGTCGATCGCCTGCTGATAGAATTGCGCCGCGCTTACCAGATCGCGGGGGTTACCGCGCTCGCGATAGAGTTCGCCGCGCGTCAGCAGCAGGTCGGGCGTCCATTGCCCGCCCGCCAGTTCGCCCAGCAGATACTCCGAGCCGCCGAAATCGTTGAGCTTGATCTGATCGGCCAGGAAGCTCGCCCGCCATGGGCGCATCGCCGTCAGAAACGCGTCGCGCGAATCGTCGCCGCGCTCGCCATCCGCCCCCGCCGCTTCGCGCAGATAGGTTGCGCGGGCGAGTTCGGTCGGGTGATCGGCGAAGAATCCAGCGGCATAATGATGGGTGACGTGCCGCTTGCGCCCCAGCGCGGTCGCATCGTCCTCCGCCATCAGCCGCTCCCACATCCGCGAAGCGGCCAGCGGCCGATAGCCTGCAGCGCTCAGATAGCGCAGGCCCATCAAATCGGCCTCCGTCTCCTGCGCACGGCTATAGGCGAAATGCAGCTGGATCAGGCTGACCGGCAAGGTACTGTAAGGCGAAATCACGCTGGTCCAGGCGAGGATGTCGCCGATCGCCCGCCCCCGGCGAAACGTCTTCAGCCCGTGGCGCATCTCGAAATGCCCGAACTCATGGCCGAGCAGCGCCGCCAGTTCCGCCTCGTCACGCAACCGGAGCAGCGCACCGGTATAGACGACCATCATACCGTTCGGCGTCATGGAGGCATTGAAGACCGGCGCGCGCACCACATAGATACGCACGCCGCGACAGCGATCCTCGCCCACCGAACGGCAGAGAACCTTGGTCAGATAAGCGTTCAGCGCCGCATCGCGTACCACGGCGGGCGAGTCGCGCAGATCGCGCTCGGCCTCATCCGCCTGTTGCCACAGCCCGCGCTCGTCGACGGTCGTCGGCGTATAGGCCGTGCCGTAAGGCGGCAGCGGGGCGAGCCTGTCGGACGCGCCTGCGCCCAGAGCCGCCCCTGCGAGCACAGCGGCGATGATCCATCCGGCCATGATCGCCTCCCGTCAGCGCGCGGCGGTCTTGGTCGGGGCCGCCGGAGCGACCGGCGCCTCGACCGGCTTGCCCGGAAAACCCTCCAGCAATTGCGACACGCGCTTGGCCGCCCCCTCAGGCGTGCGGACATCGCCGCCCATCGCCAGATCGGCGTTGAGCCAGACCAGATCGCCGGTCTTCAGGTCGATCAGCCCGGCATAGCCCTTGTGCACGCCCGCGCTGACCCCGATCCCGGCCACCCCGGCGGCGAAGACTTGCAACAGCTTGCGCCCGGTCGAGCCGTAATGATCCTCAGTCGTCACGAAGAGCGCATAGTCCGCTCCCTGCACGCCCGGCAGCTTGGCGACCTCGGACCCGATCGACCACAGGAAGCTGTCGCTGCGCTTCTTGGTCGGCAGGCGATTGCCGGGGAAGAACTGATAGGTGATGACCGAATCGGCCAGCGCGGTGAACAGCGCGCGATATTCATGCGCCGTGGCCGCGCCCTGCCCGACCGGCTCGACATGAGTGACGACCCGGTTGCCCAGCTTGCCCTGCGCCTCGGCCAGCGCCCTGCCCAGATTCTCGCGCGCCTGATCGGTCCAGTCGGCATTGGGTTCGTACGACCCGCCGGTCGACTGCGCACCGACCGCGATTTCGGGCCGCATCAGGACGATGGTCGCGGTACCCGGGGCCAGCGTGAAACCGGGCTTGTTGCCGGTCTTTTCCTGCGCCGCCAGCGGTGCGGCCGCCAATGTCAGCGCCGCCGCACAGGCCAGCGCACCCCATCCCAGTCGCATGTGTCGAACCCCCGTTCGAGCGATGGCGGAACCGGTCGCTCCCTCGACCGAGTCGTCCATCATGAATCCAGAGTGACATGGCCGGATCGGCCGTGACAAGCGCAATGCTGGCCTTGCCATTTCTCCCCTTTTCGGCTATCGGCCCGCGCTTCCCTAGCATCTTGCGACGGAACCCTTGCGGGAGGGTGCGCTGGCTCATGCCTCGCGTGCCCGTCACGACCGCTAGACTCGAGAAGAGAGTGACATGGCAAAGAAGATTACCGGCTATATCAAGCTGCAGGTCCCTGCAGGCGCCGCCAACCCCTCGCCGCCGATCGGCCCGGCGCTGGGTCAGCGCGGTGTGAACATCATGGAATTCTGCAAGGCGTTCAACGCGCAGACCGGTGAAGTCGAGAAGGGCACGCCCCTGCCGACCGTCATCACCGTCTATGCCGACCGTTCGTTCTCGTTCGAGACGAAGACCGCGCCTGCGACCTACCTCATCAAGAAGGCGGCCAACCTGAAGTCGGGCTCGAAGGAGCCGGGCAAGGTGTCGGCGGGCAAGATCGCGCGCTCGAAGCTCGCGGAAATTGCCCAGGTCAAGATGAAGGACCTGAACGCCAACGATATCGAGGCTGCGACCAAGATCATCGAAGGCTCCGCCCGCGCGATGGGCCTCGAAGTGGTGGAGGGCTAAGATCATGGCGAAGCTGACCAAGAAGCAGAAGGCCGTCCAGATCGACGCCGAGAAGCTGCACGGCATCGACGAAGCGATCACGCTGGCTCGTACCAACGCGACCTCGAAGTTCGACGAGACGATCGAAGTCGCCGTCAACCTGGGCGTTGACCCGCGTCACGCCGACCAGATGGTCCGTGGCGTCGTCACCCTGCCCAAGGGCACCGGCAAGACCGTTCGCGTCGGCGTGTTCGCCAAGGGCGCGAAGGCCGACGAAGCACGCGCCGCCGGTGCGGACGTCGTGGGTGCCGAGGACCTGATGGAAACCATCCAGGGCGGCACCATCGACTTCGATCGCTGCATCGCGACCCCGGACATGATGGGCGTCGTCGGTCGCCTCGGTAAGGTGCTGGGCCCCAAGGGCCTGATGCCGAACCCGAAGCTGGGCACCGTGACCATGAACGTCGCCGAAGCCGTCAAGGCGGCCAAGGGCGGTCAGGTCGAGTACCGCGTCGAAAAGGCCGGCATCATCCATTCGGGCATCGGCAAGGCGTCGTTCCCGGCGGAAGACCTGCGCGCCAACTTCGACGCGCTGGTCGACGCTCTGATCAAGGCCAAGCCGTCGGGCGCCAAGGGCAAGTATGTCCGCAAGGTCGCCGTCTCGTCGACGATGGGCCGCGGCATCAAGGTGAACGTCTCGGAAATCCCGGGCGCGTAAGCCAAGCCGCCAGCGCATGCTGACAGGATCAGGGGGTCGGAACCGAGGTTCCGGCCCCCTTTTTCGTGGCAGGGTGGCGCCCCCCCTTACTCCGTTCAGCCTGAGCGAAGTCGAAGGCCACGCCACGGCCTCGCCGCAAGCGAATCCCCTGCACTTCGACTTCGCTCAGTGCGAACGGAGGGTAGGTTGGCCGCAGGAAGAGGGCGAGTCCCCCCCCTCCCCTTCAGGAGTGGCAGGTCGGTCATGCCCCCGGCATGACCTGAACGATGCGGGGCACCGTTTACCTGCCACTGGGCCGGGGGTGGGGCGGATTTAACGATGACCGACCGATCAATTTTGGTCAGTCCAAAATCCGTCAATGCGGCAAGTCGTCATCCCGCGCCGGAATCGCGCCCGAGCGCATGACCGTCCACCCGGCCAGCCTATGCCCCCGCACCGCCGCCTCGGCCGGATTCAAGCCGTCCAGCCGCGCCCCCAGATAGCCCGCGTTGAATGCATCCCCTGCCCCGCTGGTGTCACGCGGCGACAGGCGCTCGGGCGGGGGGACGATACCGACACCGGTGACCAGGCATCCATCGGCCCCCAGCTTCACCACGACCTCGCCCGCACCCAGGCCCTGCCAGCGGTCGCGCACCTCTTCGGCGGACTTGGCGTCGACCAGCATCGCCTCATCCTCCAGCGTCGGCAGGCCGATATCGCAGCCGCCGATCGCCCGGCGACACAGCTCGCGTGCTTCGTCCTGGCTGGCGAACAGGCGGGGACGGTAATTGCCGTCGAACGCGACCCGGCCGCCCCGCGCGCGGACCCGTTGCGCGAGATCGAACAGATGCTCGCGACTCGGCTCGTCGAGGATCGCCAGGGTGATGAGCGAGTATAGCAGCAGATCGGCCTGTTCCGCCTCCGCTATCACCGCCTCGCTGCCCGGCAGGGACAGGGTGCGCCGCGCGGCGCTCTGTCCCCGCCAATAGGAAAAGCTGCGCTCGCCCGCCTCGTCGGTGGTGATCGCATACAGGCCGGGCATGCGGGTCGGATCGCGCAGGGTCAGGCTGGTGTCGATGCCCTCGGCCGTCCAGTCCTGAAGGAGCGTCGCGCTGAACGGATCCTCACCCAAGGCGGTCACGTAGCGGACGTCACGACCCTTCCGCGCCAGATGGATCGCGGTGTTCAGCGTGTCGCCGCCATGACCCAGCCGCCACAGCCCGCCGTCTGCGCGCGACAATTCGATCATCCCTTCTCCGACGACGATGATCCGCATCCACTTCTCTCCTATCGCTCTCCGGCTTCACCACCATAGTGGCAAGGCCAAAATTTGTAACTGGTCAATCCGAATGCCGAATGCTACCGCTAACCGCAGAGAAAATGCGATTTGGGACGAGGGAATAGCGGCCGTGTTGATGATCCAGTCCATGCGGTGGTTCGGACCCGCCGACCCCATCGCCTTGTCCCATATCCGCCAGGCGGGCGCCACAGAGGTCGTCACCGCACTGCATGAAATTCCCAACGGCGTGGTATGGCCGCGCGAGGCGATTGCCGAGCGGCGGGCGATGATCGAGGCGGCCGGGCTGGGCTGGTCGACGGTCGAGAGCCTGCCGGTACATGACGCGATCAAGCGCGGCGAACTGACCGACGAACTCGTCCAGGCTTACGGCGACAGCCTGCGCAACCTGGCGGCCGAGGGCGTGCGGACCGTCACCTATAATTTCATGCCGCTGCTCGACTGGACGCGGACCGATCTGGACTGGCCGTTGCCTGACGGTGCGACCGCGCTGCGCTTCGAATGGGCGGCGGTGGCGGCCTATGACATCCATATCCTGCGCCGCCCCGGCGCCGAGGCGGATTATTCGGAAGCCGTTCGCGCCGCCGCCGCCGAGCGCTTCGCCGCGATGACGCCTGAGGAGCGCCACAAGCTGGAGCGCACGATCATCGCCGGGCTTCCGGGCAGCGAGGAGAGCTTCGACTCGCCCGCCTTCCAGCGTGCGATCGACACCTATGCCGGGATCGACGCCGAGGCGCTGCGGGCGAACCATATCGCCTTCCTGCGCGCGGTCTGCCCGATTGCCGAGGAGGTCGGCATCAAACTGGTCGTCCATCCCGACGACCCGCCCTTCCCCATTTTCGGCCTGCCGCGCGTCGTCAGCACCGCCGACGACCTCGACCATCTCTACGCCGCCGTGCCCTCGCTGGCGAACGGCCTGTGCTTCTGCACCGGATCGTTCGGCGCACGGCCGGACAACGACCTGCCCGCCATGGTCCGCCGCTTTGCCGAGCGGATCGACTTCCTCCACCTCCGCTCGGTCGGCTGGGAAGCGGGCGAGCGCAATTTCCATGAGGCCGAGCATCTGGGCGGCCATGCCCGCATGACGCAGGTGATGCAGGCGGTGGTCGAGATTTCGCATGCCCAGAACCGTGCGATCGTGATGCGCCCCGACCATGGCCACCGGATGATGGACGACCTTCATCGCAGCTCCAATCCCGGCTATTCGCTGCTTGGCCGGATGCGCGGGCTGGCCGAGCTTCGCGGGCTGGAGCAGGGAATCGTGCATATGCTGGGCTTGAACGCAAACGCCGCTCCGGCCGAACTGGAGCTGACCGCATGACCCGCAAGCTGGAGCTTCACCCCGACCGGCTGCTGCCCGCCGACCCGACGACGCGGGGCATCGCGCGGACGCTTTACGCCGAAGTCGCGGACCTGCCGATCATCAGCCCGCACGGCCATACCGATCCGCGCTGGTTCGCCACCGACGAACCCTGGGCCGATGCCAGCGACCTGCTGCTCGCACCCGATCATTATGTCTTCCGTATGCTCTACAGCCAGGGCATCGCGCTCGACGATCTGGGCATCCCACATCGTGGTGGCCGCCCCGCGACCGATCCACGCGCGGCGTGGAAGCTGTTCGCGTCCAACTATCACCTGTTCCGCGGCACGCCGTCGCGCATGTGGCTCGACCATGTCTTTGCCGAGGTGTTCGGCTTTGACGAGGCGCTGGAGGCGGCAACCGCCAACCGTTATTTCGACGCGATCGGCGAGGCGCTCGCCACCCCCGCCTTCCGCCCACGCGCGCTGTTCGAGCGGTTCCGCATCGAATGCCTGGCGACGACCGAAGGCGCCGACGATCCGTTGGTCCATCACCAGGCGATCCAGACCTCGGGCTGGCAGGGCCGCGTCATCACCACCTATCGCCCCGACAGCGTGATCGATGTCGAGCATGAGCAGTTCACAGGCGCGATGCAGCGCTTCGCCGAGCTGACCGGCGAGGATGTCTATAGCTGGTCCGGCTATCTCGGCGCCCATGCCAAGCGCCGCGCCGCCTTCCGCGCGCTGGGCGCGACCGCGACCGATCACGGCCATCCGACCGCGGCGACCGCCAACCTGTCCACGGCCGAATGCGAGGCGCTGTTCGCCAAGATCGTCGGCGGCCACTGGACGCCCGCCGATGCCGAACTCTTTCGCGCACAGATGCTGACCGAGATGGCGAAGATGAGCGTCGCGGACGGCATGACGATGCAGATTCATCCCGGATCGTTCCGCAACCACAATGCGGGCCTGTTCGCCAGCCATGGGCGCGACAAGGGCGCGGACATGCCGATGCGCACCGATTACGTCCATGCGCTCAAGCCCATGCTCGATGTCGTCGGCAATGAGCGCGACCTGACCATCATCCTCTTCACGCTGGACGAAAGCGTCTATGCCCGCGAACTGGCGCCGCTGGCCGGGCATTATCCCTGCCTGAAGCTGGGCCCCGCCTGGTGGTTCCATGACAGCCCGGAGGGGATGCGACGCTTCCGCGAGATGACCACCGAGACGGCGGGCTTCTACAACACGGTCGGGTTCAACGACGACACCCGCGCCTTCCTGTCGATCCCGGCGCGGCATGATGTCGCGCGGCGGATCGACTGCGGCTTCCTGGCGCGCCTCGTCGCCGAGCACCGGCTGGAGGAGGATGAGGCGGTCGAGCTGGCCCATGCTCTGACCAACGGTCTGGTCCGCACGGCGTACCGGCTGTGACCCGGCTGAGCGAAGCGACCGCCGCGGTACTGCCCTACGCCGTGGCGCGCCCCGGCTATGACCGGGCAGGCCAGCGGATCGGCATCGTCCATATCGGGCTCGGCGCGTTCCACCGCGCGCATCAGGCGGTCTATACCGACGATGCGATGGCGGCGGGCGACCGCGACTGGGCCATTGCGGCGGCATCGCTGCGATCGGGCGGCGTGCATGACCAGATGGCGCCGCAGGACGGCCTCTATACCGTCACCGAACGGTCGAGCGAGGGCGAAGCCGTCCGCCTGATCGGCGCAATCCGCGACGTGATCGTCGCGGCCAAGACGCCCGAACGGCTGGCCGAACGCCTCGCCGCGCCCGACACGCGGGTCGTGACGCTGACCGTCACCGAAAAGGGCTATTGGCGGCGGCCCGATGGTGCGACCGACCTTGCGGGCATCGTCGCGGACGGGAACAGCATCTATCATTATCTGGCGCAGGCGGTGGTCGCGCGGCGGGCGGCGGGGCACCGCCCCCTCACGCTGGTCAGCTGCGACAACCTGCCTGACAATGGCCGGGTCTTGCGCGCCGGGGTGGCCGCGTTTCTGGACCATCAGGGCGAGACGGCGGCGCGGCAATGGTTCGAGCGCGATTGGCGCTGCCCCAACACCATGGTCGACCGGATCGTCCCCGCCGTCACCGAGGCCGATCGTACGGCCGTCAAGGCGGTGCTGGGGATGCGCGACGAAGCCGCCGTCATCACCGAGCCCTATCGCCAATGGGTGATCGAGGACGACTTCGCGGGCGACCGTCCGCACTGGGAAGTCGGCGGTGCGCAGTTCGTCGCCGATGTCGCACCCTATGAGACCGCCAAGCTGCGCATGCTCAACGGCGCGCATTCGGCCCTCGCCTATCTGGGCCTGGAGCGCGGGCATGAATTCGTCCACCAAGCGGTCGCCGATCCCGCCATCCGCCCCGTGATAGAACGGCTGATGCGGGACGAGGCGGCGACCAGCTTCACCGCCGCCGCGGGGCAGGCGCTGGGGCCTTATGCCGATGCGCTGCTCGCCCGCTTTGCCAACCGGACGCTGGAACATCGCCTCTCGCAGATCGCCAGCGACGGATCGCAAAAGGTCGGCCCGCGCTGGCTGTCCTCTCTGGCGGCGCATGGCGGGGAGGCGCCAGCGACGGTGACGGCACTGGCGGCGTGGCTGCGCTTTATCCGGACGGGGAATGACGCCTCGCCCGATCCGCGCCGGGCGGAATTGGCCGCGCTATGGGCGCAGGGCGACGCGGCGCAGGTGGTCGACGCGCTGTTCGGGCACGGTGGTTCGATGGCGGGCCAATGGCGGCCGACCGAGGCACAGCGGCAGGTGCTGGTCCGAGAGATCGAGCAGTAAATTCCTCCCCTGGAAGGGGAGGTGGCAGTCCGAAGGACTGACGGAGGGGGGCTTCCTCACAGGACATACTCAGTGGAGAGCCCCCTCCACCACCGCTTCGCGGCGGTCCCCCTCCCCGTGCCGGGGAGGATCTTTCGTTACTGCCCGTCCTTCGGCTCGATACCCTCCGCCGGGGGCGCATCGTTGCTCGGTGTGCGCTGCACGCGCGAGGTCATGCCGGTAGCCGAGGCATCGTCCAGCATCTGCTGGTCGACCGTCCGCTCGGGCGGCGGTGGCGGGATCGTGTCGGCGGCCATGTTGACCGGGGCGACGGCGTCCGCGTCATTGGTCATGACCGGCGTCTCGTCGGGCGCGGTCATATTTTCTTCCACGACGGCCGTATCGTTCTCCACCGGCACGGGCGGGTCCTCCGACGAGCGCGAGCAGCCCGCCAGCAACAGCCCGGCGGCGAACAGCGCCATGGCGCTTTTGGTGGCAATCTTCATCATCTGTCCCCTTTAGTCCTTGGTCGCCTGGGCGCGCTCGGCCGAGCGGGCCTCGATCTTGGTCGCGAGCTGCGCGTCCCAGCTATAGGGATCCTCGCGGAAACCCACCTGTCCGTCGGCATTCGCGAAAGCCGTCCAGTAGAGCAGATAGACCGCCACCGGCTCGGCCATGCTGGCGCGCACCGTCTTGCCCGAGGCGAGGACGGCATCGACCTGCTCGGGCTGCCATTCGGGCGTGGTCTTCAGCATCAGCGCGGCGAGGTCGGCGGGCTTTTCCAGCCGGACGCAGCCATGGCTCGCCAGCCGGTCGAACTTGGAAAAGCCCGACTGGGCGGGCGTGTCGTGCAGATACACCGCGAAGTCGTTGGGGAAGTCGAACTTGAACCGACCCAGCGCGCTCTTTTCCGACGATTGCTGCAACCGCTTGCTGCCGTCGCCATTGTCGATCACGCGGAAACCGGCACGCTTCAGATAGCCGGGATTGGCCTTTTCCTTGGGCCACAGCTCCTTGTTGGCGATCGAGCTGGGCACGTTCCAGGGCGGGTTCAGCACGATGCTGCGGATGGTCGACACGAGCATCGGCGTCTCGTTGCCCGGACGGCCCGTCACCGCCTTCATCGACATGACCGGATTGTCGCCGTCGAACACGGTCAGCACGGCGGCGGCGATGTTCACCTGGACGCGCTTGGCCTCCAACTGCTGCGGCAACCAGCGCCAGCGTTCCATATTCGCCATGATCTGGCGGATGCGCTGCGCCACCGGCACGTTCAGCACGGCGATGGTCTGGGTGCCGACGGTGCCGACCGGGTTCAGGCCGTAACGGCGCTGCGCCCGCCGCACCGCCGCCAGCAGATCCTCGTCGAACCTGTCGCCCGTGGCGCTGACCGCCGGGTCTTCCATCGCCAGCCGCTTGCGAAGCGCCAGCACCTGCGGTCCGCTCGCGCCGAAGTTGATGGTGGCCGCCGGGAGCGACGACCAGCCCCCCGCCGCCGCCATGGCGCGATAGCGGGCCAGCCCCTTCACCAGCGCGTCATAGCCCGCATAGGGCGGCGGCAGCGAGGCGATCCAGGCCGACAGCCGGTCGCGCCGCACCGCCTCCGCAAAGCCGGGCGCGGGGTCGTAGGGCTGCGGACGGATGCCCCAGTCCTTGGTGAAGTCGGCCGCATCCAGCCGCCCGACATGCACCGCATGGGCATAATCCAGCGCCACACGGGTCAGCGCGGCGGGCGACAGGGTGGTCAGGTCGCGTGGCGGCCCCTGACGCAGCCCCTGCGCCACCTCTCCTGCGGCGATCAGCGTTGCGAGCTGCCGGGCCTGCGCCTCCGACAAAGCGGGGATCGCCACGGCGGGGGCGGCTTGCGGCAGCGGCTGCACGGTGGCGGGCGGTGCCATCTGGGTCTGCGCGGCGGGGGGCTGAATCTGCTGCGGCGTCGTGGGGACCATCACCGGCGGCGGCGCGACCTGCGCCAGCAGCGGCGTCGCGATCATGGACCCGACCGCCAACGTACCGAGCAGCCGGGCAACGGACGGGCGGGAAACGGAGAAAGGCATTTTGGTCATGCGGATATGATAGCCCCTGTTCGTCGGCATGTCGTCGTGGGAGCGGCGCTTTACATCACGCTATCCTACGCCAAGCTGAACCGATCGACAGGCAAAACGTCGCACACGTCCTGAATTTGAGATTGTCCGCCAACATACGTTAACCGGCCAACGCCGGGCGGCCCGGCTTGGGCGTACCGAGGCGAGAGCCGATACGGCCGCCCCTCTCTCCATGACCAACGCTTGACACGACGCCGGGATCATATTCTGTATACGACTGTCGACTGGGTAAGACGAACGGCAGGATCGGCAAACTCCTTCGGCACAAGATCGGTCACCGATTCACCAGAAAGCACCTCATCGATCCCGGATCACCGGGCCGTACGTACCGAATATCGAAGGCAGCCCGAAAAGAGGCGCCGCACATCCGCAGCAGGAACGGGAGTCAGCAAAACCAAAAAGAGGGAAAAGATCATGGTTCATGGAGCAAGCCGGTTGCGCAAATGGGCGCTGGCAAGTGCGGCTGTCGGTGCCCTGATCCTGGCGGTCGACGCCCAGGCTCAGACCCAGGTGACGGGCGGCGGCACGGGCGTGGCGGAAAATGCCGCCAGCGACGATGCGACGGCGGGCGACAATACGATCGTCGTCACCGGTTCGCGTATCCGCCGCAACCCGCTGGACCAGAGCGCCCCCCTCACCGCGATCGACAGCGCGGATATCGCGCGCACCGGCCTGTCCTCAATCGGCGACGTGCTGCAACGCCTGCCGGGCGCGGCGGGCGGCCTCAATTCCCGCTTCAACCGCTCCGGCAATAACGGCAACCCGCCCGATGGCGGCGGCGTCGGGGCCGGGTCGGCGGAAATCGACCTGCGCTATCTGGGCAGCCGCCGTACCCTTGTGCTGGTCGACGGCCTGCGCTTCATCAACGGCAGCGCGGCGAGCGGCATCCCCGGCGCGGTCGACCTGAACGCCATTCCCGACAGCATGATCGAGCGTGTCGACGTGCTGCGCGACGGGGCCTCGACCATCTATGGCTCGGACGCGATTGCCGGCGTGGTCAACATCATCACCAAGAAGCGCCAGAACGGCTTCCTCGCCACCGCGCAGCTCGGCGGTTACGACAAGGGCGACGGCGTTACCCAGAACTATCAGCTCAGCTGGGGCCACCGGACGGCGGACGACCGCGTTTCGCTCGTGGTCGGCGCGAACTATATCAACCAGGGATCGGTCTTCGCGGGCGACCGGCCCTATTACGCCTTCCCCGATCCCGGCGCGACCGCGTGCACCACGACGTGCAGCTCGGGCACGCCCAATGGCCGGTTCATCATCAACAACCCCGTCACGGGCGAGTCGATGAACCTGACGCTGAAGAGCAATCCGCTGACCCAGCCGCGCTTCGATCCGCTGAACCCGACCGGCGCGAACAGCGATTTCAAGGCCTTCACCGTCGCCGACCGGTTCAACTTCCGCCCGTTCAACTATCTGCTGACCCCGCAGGAGCGCTTCGGCGCCTTCGTCAATTTCACCGGCCAGCTGGCGGACAATGTCCGGCTGAGCACCCGGCTGATCTACAATCGCCGCACCTCGGACAATCAGGCCGCGCCGCTGCCGCTGTTCGTCGGGCCGGATGCGGGCAACGGCAATCTGCTCGACACCATCTCGATCGACCGGACCAATCCGTTCAACCCGTTCGGCGTGACGCTGAGCGCGGGCAATAACGGCACGCCCGCCAACTATGCCTTTATCGGCCGCCGCTTCGTCGAGAACGGCCCGCGCCATTACAGCCAGCGGGTCGACACCATGTACATGTCCAGCACGCTGGACGGCCAAATTCCGATCGGCGCGGGCACCTGGTACTGGGACGCCAACCTGATCTATGCCGAGAACCAGGCCAAGCAGGTGGCGCATGGCAACGTCAACGCCGCCAATCTGGCGCAGGCGCTGGGCCCGGTGGCGAACTGCACCGGCGCCTGCGTACCGTTCAACATCTTCGGCGGGGCGGGTTCGATCACCCCGGCGATGATCAACTATGTCACCTTCACCCAGCGCGACCGGTCCGAACAGACGATGACCGACGCGACCCTCAACCTGACCGGCACGCTGTTCCAGCTTCCCGCCGGGCCGCTGGGGCTGGCCACGGGGTATGAGTTCCGCCGCCAGACGGGCTCGTTCAACCCCGACGCCATCGTCGCGGCGGGCCTGGGCTCGGACATTCCGGCCCAGCCGACGGCAGGCGCGTTCGACGTCCACGAAGTATATGGCGAACTCAGCATCCCGGTGCTGAAGGACGTGCCCTTCTTCCGCCTGCTCGAAGGGTCGTTCGCGGCGCGCTATTCGGATTACTCGACCAGCGGCAACCGCACGGTGATGAAGGGCGGGCTCAGCTGGAAACCGTTCGAGGATCTGCGCCTGCGCGGCACCTGGGCGCAAGGGTTCCGCGCCCCCAGCATCGGCGAGCTGTTCGGCACGCCGTCGCGCTTCGACGGCAATGTCATCGATCCCTGCTCGGGTATCGCCAGCCTGCCCGCCAACAGCACGGTGCGGCAGAACTGCGTCGCGCTCGGCGTGCCGGTCAATTACGTGCAGAACGGCCTTCAGCTGCCGATCCTGACCGGCGGCAATCGCGCGCTGAAGCCCGAACGGTCGGAAAGCTGGGTGCTGGGCGGCGTCTATAGCCCGAGCTGGGCGCGCGAGGCCGGTATCGCCAGCCAGCTGAGCCTGGAGGCGGATTACTATACCATCCGGGTCGACGACGCGATCGCGTCGGTCGGCGCCGACGTGCTGCTCGCCAATTGCGTCAACCAGCGGGACGCGGTCAGCTGCGGCGCGATCACGCGTTCTTCGACCGGCAGCGGCCAGATCACGCAGATTCGCGGCCTGCTCCAGAATATCGCTTCGCTGAAGAGCGAGGGGATCGACGTGACCCTCATCTATCGCAGCCCGCGTGTCGGGGCGGGCAGCTTCGGCCTGAACTGGGCGAGCAACTTCCTGTTCGAATATTCGACCACCCTGCCCACCGCGACCGGCAGCGAGAAGCTGGAGCGGCAGGGTACCGAGCGCGGCGACCAGGCCTATCCGCGCTTCAAGAGCGTCGCGACGATCGACTGGTCGAGCGAGACCTTCCTCGCCTCGCTCACCGGGCGCTATATCGGCAAGGTCATCGAGCCCGCCTATGACAATCGCGAGATGAAGCCGATCCTGTATCTCGACGCCCAGATCGGCTGGACCATGCCCTGGCTGGCGCAGCG
The DNA here is from genome assembly GCF_001422185.1 of Sphingomonas sp. Leaf257. NCBI lineage: Bacteria > Pseudomonadati > Pseudomonadota > Alphaproteobacteria > Sphingomonadales > Sphingomonadaceae > Sphingomonas > Sphingomonas sp. Leaf257. The sequence continues at coordinate 7,762 of NZ_LMMH01000009.1, read as the reverse complement.
GCTGACCCTGACCATGGGCGTCAACAACATCCTGGGCCAACGCGCGCCCGACTGCCTGAGCTGCGGCGGGTTCGATCCGACGACCTACGACCTGCCGGGCCAGTTCGGCTATGCCCGACTGGGCTTCAAATTCTGACGATGGCGTGGCCGGGGTGACGAACCCGGGCATTCCCATGGGTTACAAACGGAGCCCCTCCCCTTCAGGGGAGGGGTGATGTTCAATGGATCTTCCAGTCGACGATTACCCGCAGGCCCAATACCACCACGCCGGGTGCATCGCGCAGCCCGGAGGGGCGATGGACATATTGCACATCCGGCTGAAGCGTCAGGAAGCGTGCCACGCGGTCGCTATAGGTCAGTTCGATCGTACTTTCCGACCGCGTCAGCGGCGGCTCGTCGGCGGGATTGGCCCGGCGATAGGCGCGGCTCAGCCCGGCGGTCGCGAACCCAATCGAAAGGAGCGATTCGGGGCGTGACGGCAGGACACCATGCCCGGTCACGCCGACCTGCATCCCGTCCGCAAAGGGTGTCGTCAGCCCATCGGACAGGCCCACGCGCAGAAAGGCGCACCAATAGCCCATCTTGTCGGCCTCACCGGCCAGATCCTGCTCCACCAACGCGTACAGACCATGCGACGCGGCGGTATCGGGTCCGAGCGTAACGCCCGGTGGCACGATCCGCGGTTGCCGATCGCTATAGGTCCAGCCGCCGACGGTGATCGCCGTCCGCCCCCTCAGGCCCGCCTCCGCAATGAACAGGGCCGATCGCGGCCCGCCCTCGTCCGCCACGCCGCGCGGGGCCCGGATCACGGCCGCCTGCACATAATGGCGTCTGTCTTCCAGGCGGAGGCGGAGGCCCAGATCGGTCTGGGGAAAGATCGACGGCCCATTGGGTCCCGTCGCGGCCAGCTCCGACCCGATGCCGAAAGCAGGTGCGATCAACGCCGCGGCCGAGGGATTGGCGTAGAATTCGCTGTTCAGATCATATTTGCCGACCAGGATCGATCCACGATCCCCGGCAAAACGCTGTTGCAACCAGGCCTGATAGAGGACGGCATCGGGACTGCCGACCTCGATATTGTTGACGCCCTGCAACGTGCCCGCAATGTCGTTGGGCCGCGCGCCCGCATTGCTCAGGACGCCGACATAGGCGCTCGCCCCTTCCCATCCGGCCGCGCGGTCCAGATCCACCGCGGCCATCAGATCGATATTGTCGAGAAACCGCGCCCCCCGCGTGCCCCCGCCGGCCGCCACGCCAACGAGATCGGCCTTGTAGAGCAGATCGAGGCTGAAGGCGCTGGTCCGCTCATCCTCGCCCTCGCCATTGGTTTCGGCGCGTGGCTCCTCCTCCTGCGCCAAGGCAGGCGACGGCAGCACCGCCAGCATGGGCGCGGCCATCAGCATGATCGATTGACGCAGCGTCATCGTTCATAATCCCCTTTGGCGTATGGGCAGGCGAGAGCCCGCCCCGCCCTTCATGCCGCGACCGCCAGACGGGCGGCACCGACTTCGTCCGCCAGGCCGGAAATCGCATCCATGTCGAGCAGCCCGACCATCCAGCCGGGCGCGGAGGGCACCCGAAAGGCCGGGCGTCGGTCCAGTATCTCGCGCACCGCCGTCACCGGCAGGGCGAACAGCCCGCCGTCGATCGCGAAGACGCCCGCTTCGGTGTACCCGCTCATGCCGCGCGCCCGAACGCGCGGTCTTGGTCATCCGGACCGCCCGACGTCAGATCGAGCGCAAAACCCCGTGACGGCGCGGAAGCCATGGTCGACTTTGCAGCTTTGCGGGCTACGGTGCGCTGCGCCGGGCGCCGGGTGCCGTGATCCCGCCCGGCTTCCTCGATGCGGAAATACGAGATGCTGGACTGCAACTGGCCCGCTCTTTCGGCCAGCTGTTCGGACGTGGCCGACATCTCTTCCGACGCACTGGCATTTTGCTGCGTGACCTGATCGAGCTGCTGGATCGCCTGGTTGATCTGCACCGCGCCCAGGTCCTGCTCGCGGCAGGCCGCGCTGATCTCGGCGACCAGCTCGGCGGTGCGGCGGATATCGGGGACCAGCTTGACCAGCATCTCGCCCGCCTGGGTGGCGGCGGACACGGTGTCGGACGACATGCCGCTGATTTCGGCCGCAGCCGTCTGGCTGCGCTCGGCTAGCTTGCGGACTTCGGCCGCCACGACCGCGAAGCCGCGACCATGTTCACCCGCGCGCGCCGCCTCGACCGCCGCGTTCAGCGCCAACAGGTCGGTCTGGCGCGCGATTTCCTGCACGATGCCGATCTTCTCGGCGATAGTGCGCATCGCGACCACGGCCTTCTGCACCGCCGTGCCGCTGATTTCGGCGTCTTGCGAGGACTGGCGCGCGATCTTCTCGGTCTGCGTCGCGTTGTCGGCATTCTGTTTGATATTGGCGGCCATCTGCTCCATCGACGACGAAGCCTCTTCGGCGGCGGCGGCCTGTTCGGTTGCGCCCTGGCTCACCTGTTCCGACGAAGACGATAGCTGCTGGCTGCCTGCGGCCACGCTGGAAGCCGCCTCAGTGGCCTCGCCGACCACCACGCGCAGGCGCTCGACCATCGCGACCAGCGCATGGCCCAGCTTGTCCTTGTCGGACAGCGGCTGATGCTCGACCGTCAGGTCGCCTCGCGCGATATGGTCCGCCAGCGTGGCCGAGGTCCGCAGGTTTTCGGTCATCCGGTTGACGACATCGACCAGATCGCGAATTTCATCGTTGCTCGACACCTCGACCTTCTGGTCCAGATCGCCCGTGGCCACCGCGCCCAGGGCGACGGCAATGCGGTTCAGGCCGCGCGACACGATACGGCTGATCCACAGGGCCCCCGCCACGGCCGTGAGGAAGGCCGCAGCCGCCACCATCAGCAGGGTCGTACGCGACTCCGCATAAAGGACATTCCCCGCCTCATCGGCGGCCTTCAATTCCAGTCGCTGGCGCTGCACGATCTTGTTCACCGCATCGCCGATCCGCACCGCCGCCTTGTTGGCGCCGCCCAGCGAAATGACCGAGGCTTCCGCGTTGCGATTGGCCAGCGCCAGTTCGACCGCCTGGTCGGCGATGGACTTGTATTCGGCCCAGCCGCGCTGCGCGTCCGTATACATCTCGCGATCGACATCGTCCCCCGTGCGCAATGCCTCAGCGATCAGCCGGTCCGCACGGGCGCGTTGCTTGCGCAGTTCCGCATGCTGTCCAGCCATGAAGTCGGGATCGTCGCTCATGGTCAGATTCTTCTGGGCCACGATCGACGACGTGATGGCATCCTTGAATTGCTGGATTCGGTCCAGCGAGGCGGCCGGGTCGTCCACCATGTCGCTCTGGGCGGTGTTCAGGGTCGACAAGCGATTGACGCTGAACCCCACGATGATCGCCAGCATCGCGAGGACGATGGCGAATGTCGTGATCAGCTTCACCTTGATCGTGGCACGCATGTCTCTGCTTCCTGTTCACTTTTACGTGCCACACACTGTAAAAACGATGCAAATCAGCAAGATGCCGGCATCGATCAGCAATGGCACATGAGAAATCCGACAAGGTTCTTTCGATCCTTGCGCCAGGCTCATGCATGACAGGAATTTAATATAGCGTTTGCTTGTAGGGGTGGTTTTGTTAACCAGACGGCATCCGCGATTACCGCCCCTCCAAAGCTATCCGGCTAGCATCTTGTTTTCGCATGAGTTTACAGCTCAAAAATCTCGCTGATCATTTTCAGGAAATTGCAAGATGCCACCCTCCGGCAGCCCTTCCCTCACGATTACATGACAGAAATGTCATGAATACAGGATCGAATTGACGGTACACCGGCGTTTCAGCCGCTGGTGCCATGCCGGTGTCTGGGAGCGGGTGTTCGAGGCGCAGACGGCAGACCGCGACAAACGGTATCTCATGATCGACAGCACCATCGTCCGGGCGCATAGTCAGGCGGCGACTGGAAAAGGGAGGCCAAGGACCAGGCGCTGGGGCGTTCCCGAGGCAGGCTGACCACCAAGATCCACATGCAGGCCGACACGCTCGGTCGGCCCCTGCGGTTCCGCATCACGTCCGGACAAGCCAGCGGCATAGCATCGGCACCCGCTCTGCTCGAAGGCCAGCGCGCCAAGGCGGTACTCGCCGACAAAGCCTATGACGGCCACGACTTGCGCAACCAGATCGCAGGCATCNACAAAGCAAAGGGGCGCACGGGGGGAGGCCCCGTACGCCCCTTCCGCATCACGTCCGGACAAGCCAGCGGCATAGCATCGGCACCCGCTCTGCTCGAAGGCCAGCGCGCCAAGGCGGTACTCGCCGACAAAGCCTATGACGGCCACGACTTGCGCAACCAGATCGCAGGCATCGACGCCGAGGCGGTGATCCCCTCCAAGCACAACCGCAAGGTCGCCATCCCTCATGACGACACCATCTACAAACACCGTAACAAGATCGAGCGATGCCTTCGGACGCCTCAAGCATTTCCGTCGCTTCGCTACCCGCTACGATCGACGAACCATCCACTTCAACGGCTTCATCCACCTCGCCACTGTCATGAACTGGCTACGCTGAATATCGATCCGACCTTAAACTCACGAATGATCTCGGACTCCGCGATAACCAGGCGGATGTAACGGCGGATGGCCGCCGCCTCGAATTCTCGCGCAGGCAGCATTTCCTGCAGCCTTGCGAGGCCACTTAAATTAGGTCGGTGCCAGCGCTTCCCATTCCTCCACAGCCAGCCCGGCATGGCGATCCCCCGCCCCCGACGCCTGCATCACCGCGCGCAGGCAGCGGGTGGTGACGGGGGCGAACCTCACCTCCTGGAAACCGTCGACGCCGGTCGGATAGGTGCCCGCGATCCGCCGCCAATGCCCGTCCCAATATTCCAGATACCAGGCCGCAGGGGGCGCGACGCCTTCGTCCGCGCCTGCGGGGTGGTCGGCGAAGAAGCGAATTCGGCTGGCATTCAGCGTCACCGGCCGGGGCCAGCGATATTCGATCCAGGCGCTGGCCGGGTTCTGCTTCGTCCAGTTGCCCCACATGTCGGGTGGCAGTGGGGCGCTGCGGACTTTGCCGTCGTTTAGCGCGGCGATCCAATATTGCTTCGGGCCGGGGGCGTTGGAGGCGGTGGGCCAGGCGCTTAAAGCCACATTGCGGGTCGGGGCGGCGGGAGACGCGGGCGCCCTGGTCGGCCGCACCGGGCGGATGGCGGGGGGCGAGACGCTGTCGTCCCAAGCCATCAGATCGATCGCGACCGAGCGGCGGAAATGCCCGCCGCCCTTCGCGTCGGCCGTGTGATAGGTCAGATACCAGCGGCCTTTGAACTCCACCGCGCCGGCATGCGAGGTGGTCGAGGACACCGGGCGCAGCACCACGCCGCGATAGGTCCATGGCCCCATCGGCGAAGGCGCCGAGGCATAGGCCTGGCAGGCATGATAGAGCGTTGGGGTACAGGGGCTGTCGGGTCCGGCATTGTTCGCGGCGTAGAGCAGATAATAGGTGCCTCGCCGCTTCATTGCCCAAGGCGCCTCGAAAAAGCCGGTCGCGCCGGTCACGACCTGCTCGGGGCCCCTGGGCGTGACCATGTCGGGGGCCAGTTCCATCGCACGCAGTCGCCCGAAGGTCCCCCAATAGATGTACACGCGGCCGTCCCCGCCCTTGGCATCGTCGATCAGCACGGTCGGGTCGATATTCTGGATATCGTTGGCGACGGGCACGGTTTGCGAGATGATCGGGCCAGACGGATGCGCATCGCGCCATGGCCCGGTCGGGCGGTCGGCGACTGCGACGCCGATCGCGAACCGGTCCTTCGCGGCGCCGTCGCGCTGGAGCACTGGGGCGTACATATAGAAGTGTCCGTCGCGCGCCTTCACGATCTGCCCGGCATAGGCGCGGCCCGGCTCGGCCCAGGCGAAAACGCGCTCCGGCCGGGCGATGGCAGGGTAATGCCGCCACACGCCGCTCGCGGGGTTCCGGGTCGAGAGCAGCTGCCACTCGTTCATGATGAAGTCGTTCACCCCGTCCGGCGCCTCGTCGCGCCCCGCCAGGATCCAGAGCGTGTCGCCATCGACCAAGGGTGCTGGGTCGGTCGAATAGGTACGCCCGTCGGCCAATATCGGGTTGCCCCGGCTATGTACGGTTTCGGGGGCGAGCTGCAGGGCGAGAGCAATCAGCGGGATCATGACGGCATCCTGATCGCAACCCGGTCGCTTGTCGATATCGTATACGGTCTGGGCTGGCGGCGAGGTTGCCTAGCCATGATGGCAGTGGCGGCAAGACCTTGTCCGGGAGGCTCGTGCGACAGGTCCCGCAGCTCCGTCGGGGAAGTGTCAAAGGTATAGGCACCGGCCATACCAATTTGCGATCAATCCGTCCCGAATATCTCAATCCTATTTTTTTAAAGTCGGAAATTGCGGGCTTTCAGATGCTTATCCCAATTTGTCCCACGTCTCCGGTTGCGTAGTGGTAGTATAGTATTGAAAAAATATGACTGCTCTGCAAGCATTGGCATCAGCGTAAAGATACCAAATAAGGTCTTTGTCATCCCAAGCGAGGAGGCGGAAAATCCGCCCCACGCAAGGGTTTACGTCCAAGGGGAATGGGTCGCGCACGATCAGGCGCGAACCAGACAGGTCGGACGGATGGCGGGGCCGAATCATCGCTTGGAAAAAAAGGGGGGAGTATATGAAGAATACGGGATTCCTGCTGGCCACGAGCGCCGTTCTGGCAATCGTCGCCGCACCGGCCGCTGCGCAGACGGCGCAGCCGACAAATGGGGCGACGGACGCCGTTTCCGTATCCGCCAAGTCCGAAAGCCAGAAGGCCGCCGAGCGCGAGGACGCCCGGCTGAATCTCACCCAGCGCCTGCAAGATGTCGATCCGGCATCGGACGACGTCGTCGTCACCGGCTCGCGCATCGTCAATCCGAACCTGGCCTCGGCCGCGCCGATCCANACCCAGCGCCTGCAAGATGTCGATCCGGCATCGGACGACGTCGTCGTCACCGGCTCGCGCATCGTCAATCCGAACCTGGCCTCGGCCGCGCCGATCCAGGCCGTCTCCGCGCAGGAGATCAAGCTGAGCGGTGYCGTCAATATCGAGGACGTGCTCAACCGCCTGCCGCAGATCGTSCCTTACGCGCCCCAGGCCGATGACGAAGGCAACGGCACCGCGCGCGTCAACCTGCGCAACATCGGTGGTTCGGGCGGCGCGGCGCTGGTGCTGCTCGACGGCATGCGCYTGGGYGGCCAGGTGGCGGCCGACGTCAACTCGATCCCCCCTGCCCTGGTGCAGCGGGTCGACGTGCTGACCGGCGGTGCGGCCGCGGTCTATGGCCCSGACGCGCTGACCGGCGTGGTCAACTTCATCCTGAAGAAGAATTTCAAGGGSGTKCAGGTCGATGCCAATTAYGGCTTCTTCAACCACCTGAACCGCGCCAACGTCGTGACCGACACCGCCARGTCGCGCGGTTTCCCSACSCCGCTGGGCTGGACCAATGACGGCGCGCGCGCGACGATCAACGTGGCGGCGGGRACCCAGCTGTTCGAGGACCGGCTGTCGGTGTCGGGCTATTTCAGCTATCGCCAGACCGACAAYCTGCCGTACAATTCGCGTTCGACCCAGTCCTGCCACCTGTTGCAGGCGGGCATCGACGGCCCGCTGAGCTGCGACACCACGATCTATTCGCGTTACGGCTATATCTACAATCTGAACAACCGCGTGGCGCAGATCAATGCCAGCGACGGCAGCCGCGTCTTCCGCCCCTATCGCAACACCCAG
>NZ_LMMH01000008.1:0-64551 GCF_001422185.1 Sphingomonas sp. Leaf257 | reverse complement strand
CGCGCGATATAGGTGTCGATGATGCGGTCAGCGCTTCGCGCTGCCACCTCCCCTTGCAGGGGAGGAATGGACGCGGATCAGGCGTCGAGCGGGTAGAGGGCCGCGCAGATTTTGCGGCCTTCGCTGCGCAACACGCCCCAGGCACGGGCAGCGGCGCGGCTGTCCATGATCTCGACGCCGACCCCACGCGCTTCCAGCGCGGCGACGAACGCGGCGGGCGCCCGGCGCAGATTCGCACCGGTGCCGAGCAACAGGAACTCCGGTGCCTCATCGACCAGCGCGGCGACCGCTTCCGGCGTCAGCGCCTCGAAGGGCGGCGGGCTCCAGGGTTCGTGCCAGTCCGGCGAGAGGAGCAACGCGGGATAGGCGATCTCACCCACCCGAAAGCCCGTGGCGGCAAAGCCACGGACGATCGGGCCGGGCGCGGTCGGATCGCGCGTGATGCGGATCGAATCGCTCATTCCCGCTCGCTCAGCTCTCGCGCGGAGTGATGCGCTCGGCGTCGGTCACCTTGCGCTTGTCGGTGGTGCCCGGCTTCTCACGGTTCGGCTCGGCGCGCAGGCCGAGCGTGATCAGCAGCGAGGACGAGACGTAGATCGACGAATAGGTGCCGACCACGATGCCCAGGATCATCGCCGCGGTGAAGCCGCGCAGCACATGGCCGCCCAGCAGCAGCAGCGCGACCAACGCCAGCAGGATCGTGACCGAGGTCATGACCGTGCGCGGCAGCGTCTCGTTCACCGACAGGTTGATGATCTCGCGCATGTCCATCTTGCGATAGCGGCGCATATTCTCGCGGATGCGGTCGTCGATGACGATCTTGTCGTTGATCGAATAGCCGATGATGGTCAGGAACGCCGCGATGATGGTCAGGTCCAGCTCGAACTGGGTGATCGCGAAGAAGCCCAGCGTGACAAGAAGGTCGTGGACGATGGCGACGATGGTCGACACGCCGAACTGCCATTCGAAGCGGAAGATGGCGAACAGACCGATGCCCAGGATCGCCAGGACGACCGCCAGCACGCCGTGCTTGATCAACTCGCCCGACACCTTGCCCGACACTGTGTCGTAACGGCTGAAGGTCGCGCCGGGGAATTGCTGGCCCAGCGCGGCTTCTACCTTGCGGACGACGGCGTTGGTCGCGCCTTCGTCATTGGACTTCGGGACCGGCAGGCGGATGCTGATGGTGCGGCCGTCGCCGACCGCCTGGATATTGGCTTCGCCCACACCGAGGCCATCGACCACCGAGCGGACCCGGTCGGCCGAAGGCGGGGAGGGGAATTTCTCCTCGATCATCAGACCGCCGACAAAGTCGACGCCCAGATTGAGGCCCTTGGCGAACGTCACGCCGACCGCCAGCAGGGTGAGCGCGAGCGTCAGCCCGAACGCCCAGCCGCGCAGGCGGACAAAGTCGATGTTCGTGTTGTCGGGGACGAGTTTCAGGAGGCGCATGATCTGTTCTCCTGCCTCAAATGGTGATGGTCTTGGGCTTTTCGCGGCGCAACCAGAGCGCCACGAGCATCCGCGTGAAGGTAACGGCGGTAAACACGCTGGTCACGATGCCGATCAGCAGCACGACCGCGAAGCCCTTCACCGGGCCCGAGCCGAGCACGAGCATGATGACGCCCGAGATCGCGTGGGTCACGTTCGCCTCGAAGATCGTGCGGCTGGCTTCCTTGTAACCCAGCTCGACCGACTGGACGACGTTGCGTCCGCGCCGTCGTTCCTCGCGGATTCGCTCGTTGATCAGCACGTTGGCGTCGACGGCGGTGCCGATGGTCAGGATGAAGCCCGCGATACCCGGCAGGGTCAGCGTCGCGTTCAGCATCGCCATGACGGCCAGGATGACCAGCACGTTGATGACGACGGCGATGTTCGCATAGATGCCGAACCGGCCATAGGTGACGGTCATGAAGATGATGACCGCGACCGCCGCGATCGCCGACGCGAGGATACCGGCGCGAATCGAATCGGCGCCCAGGTCGGGACCGACGGTGCGTTCCTCGACGACCTTCAGGTCGATCGGCAGCTTGCCCGAGCGCAGCGAGATCGCCAGCTGGTTGGCGCTTTCGACCGTGAAGTTGCCCATGATCTGGGCACGACCACCCAGGATCGGTTCGTTGATGTTGGGGGCCGACAGCACCTGACCGTCGAGGATGATGGCGAAGGGCTTGCCGGTGTTCTCCTGGGTGATCCGCGCGAACTTGCGGCCGCCCTGTGCGTCGAAGGTGATCGCCACCTGCGGCGCGTTGGTCTGCTGGTCGAAGGCCTGCTGCGCGTCGATCAGCTGGTCGCCCGAGATGATGACCGGCCGCTTGACCGCGATCACCGGCGCACCCAGCGGATTGCCCGGATAGGGCAGGACCTGGCTGCCTGCGGGCGCATTGCCCTTGGCCACCTCGACCGGGTTGGCCGTGGTGTCGACCAGCTTGAATTCCAGCTTGGCGGTCTTGCCGATCAGGTCCTTGAGCTGCTGCGGATCCTGCAGGCCGGGCACCTGCACCACGATGCGGTTGCTGCCCTGTTGCAGGATCGTCGGTTCCTTGGTGCCCAGCGCGTCGATACGGCGCCGCACGACCTCGGTCGCGGTCTTCATGGCGGTATCGACCGCCTGGGTCAGGCCCGCCTGGGTCGGCTTCAGGACGAAGCGCGAGGTGTCGACGACCTGGATATCCCATTCGCGCTGGCCGGTCATGCCCGCCCCGCCGCCGGTGATCGACAGCAGCCGCTCGCGCGCCGCGTCGACCTGGGCCGGATCGCGCAGCATGAAGCTGAGCTGTCCGCCGCGCACCGAGATGTCACCGATATCGATACGCGGATTGCCGCGCCGCATCTCGGCCGCGACCTGGTCGCGCATCGTCTCCAGCCGGGTATTGGCCAGATCGCCGGTGTCCGCCTCCAGCAGCAGATAGCTGCCGCCCGCCAGATCGAGGCCCTTGTTCACGCGGGGATGCGGGATCGCCCCCCAGCTGTTCGTGACGCTCTCAGGCAGAAAGCTCGGGATCGCCAGCAGGCACAAAGCGGCCAGCAACGCGACGATGGAAGCGACCTTCCAGCGGGGGAAATCCAGCATCGGATCAGTCGTTCGCGGGCTTGGCGGTGGGGTCGATCACGTCGGTCAGCGTCGCCTTGACCACGCGGACGCGGACGTTGGGCGCGATCTCGACCTCGACCAGCTGATCCTCGACGCGCGTCACCTTGCCGACGATGCCGCCCGCCGTGGTGACCTGATCGCCCTTCTTGACCGCCTCGATCGACGCCTGCAGCGTCTTCATCCGGCGCTGCTGCGGGCGGATCATCAGGAAATAGAAGACGACGAAGACGAGGAGCAGCGGCGCGAGGCTGAGGAACGAGGCGGCTCCGCTCGATGCGGCGGCGCCGGATGCGGCTGCCATCGCGGCGACTGGGGCGGTGATGGGAATGAACATTCGGACCCGTCTATGCTGAATGGGCACGGGTACCGGCCGACCGTTGACGATCGACAAGCCCCCATGTCGGATAGCCTGCCCGCTACCATCGCAGGCGGACAGGCGCAATGGAGAGGCGGATGTGGTGTCGGCAGTATCGCAACATCAAGGCTTGCATCGCGAAGAAAACCCGCCTAGAGGCCGCCGCTCGGTCGGGGCGTAGCGCAGCCTGGTAGCGCATCACACTGGGGGTGTGGGGGTCGCAGGTTCGAATCCTGTCGCCCCGACCAATCTTCTACTGACATCGGTGGACGACGACGAAGCGGGCGAAAGCCCGCTTTTTTCGTTTCTGGCGTTTTCTGCTTTCACCGTGGAGTGAAGCGCGGGAGGTTTGGCTTCACGGCGGACCAAAGCGATCCAAGCTAAATGGCGGCTATTAGGTGGGAGGCGGACGTTGTACATGCCGGCTGCCGTGTTGCACAGGGCCATGCATGAGAAGATCAATCCCGCTCGTCGTCGGCCTCATGCTCCCGTTAAGCGCGTGTTTGAACAATCAGACCATTGATGAAGAGATCGCCAGTAAGTGCGGCATCTCTGTCAGCGAGTATCAGCGAGCAGAAGCCAGCTTGGACACGGGTCACGATGGGATGGCGATCCATGCTGGCCACTGCCGTCTAACCCGGACTTCTAAGGGTGTGATCGAAGGGACGGTCGGCGACGGCTCGTGATGGGATCGTGGCTGCCAATTTCCGCGCCAGGGCGTTAGATGCCTTTTCACTTTAGCCGCTCAACGTCAGTGGCTTCGCTCCCCATGTGACGCACGAACGCCCCGCGTAGATCGTCCAGATGGCTTTGCCACTTTGCTCGATCATCGTTGGGATCGATTCCATCGGCTGCGAAGAGCCAGCCAGCAAATTGATCGGCTGTGACTTCTCCGCTCTCGGGCAGTAAGTCGGTGACATGCAGAGGCTGGCCATCAACTACCGAGCCGCACCAGCCCTTCTCCACACAGACTTCGTGCATTAGGGCTTCTAGCGCGGTTCGATCGGTCATGTGTGGAGTATAACAGCGCTCGTTCGCTGTGTCCGCTATGGGCGAAAGCCGCAGCCTCTACCGAACTACAATCCCCGCCGCCGCGATTTGCGACAGCAAATTCGCTCGTACCGCATCCGAAACCGGAGGCAAAGGCCGCGCCGCCTTGCCGTGGCGCAGGCGTTCGCGGTCCTTTTCGTCCGGCTCGACCCGGCGCACCCGCACCGCCGCCTTGCCGACCGCGCGCAGGCCGAGTTGTTCGGCGGCGCCGCGCGACAGGTCGATGATCCGCGACGATCCCGCGAACGGCCCGCGATCGTTGACCCGCACGATGATCCGCCGCCCGGTATCCAGCGCCGTCACTTCGACATAGCTGGGCAGGGGCAGGGTGGTGTGCGCCGCCGTCGCCCAGCCGGGACGGAAACGTTCGCCGTTGGCGGTGCGCTTGCCCGATTCTCCGCCATACCAGCTGGCATAGCCGAGCATGTCATAGGTCGTGTCCTCGGCGGGCACATAGGTGATGCCCCGCACCGTATAGGGCTTGCCGATCCGCACCGGGAAATCGCTGACCGGCCGGTAATTGCCACCCGAACAGGCCGCGACCAGGCAGGCCGCTGCCGGTGTCCATCGGCGCATCGCTTTCCAAACCACCATGGCCTGTCGATTAGGCCTACGGCGCGGCGGGATAAAGCCGTTTGCGTGTCCGTTCGGCGCAGACTATCCCCGTGCTGACCGGCAGCGGCTTTCAGCCACGCCGCCGGACTATCGCATCGGTGCCCCTCGGGGCTTCAAACGGGAATATGGTGCAAATCCATAGCTGTCCCTGCAACTGTAAGCGGTGAGCGCGTGATGCCGGTTCCTGCAACAGGGAACAGCCACTGGAGCCATCCGGGAAGGCCGCATTGCCGACGCTTCGACCCGCGAGCCAGGAGACCTGCCGATGCGAGTCGCTCTTGCCGCGATCCAGGGGATGGTCATGGCCAGGATATATTGTATCATGCGAGCGACGCCATAGGGCGAACCTGAATCGGAACCCGACCCGCCGTGCGCCCGTCGAAGGTGGGGGACGACCGCGACAGCGGAAGGTCGGCCTGAGTCGCAACGGCGCCGTTAAGGCATGATCCGCCCATGTCCGAAGTTTCCGCCCGACCATCGTTGAAGCGCCGCGTCACCCTGCTGATGGGCGCGCTGATCGTCGTGAATATCGCCGTCTGGGGCTGGGCGCTGAGCGTCTTTGCGGGCAACAGCCTGATGCTGGGCACGGCTTTGCTCGCCTATAGCCTGGGGCTGCGCCACGCGGTCGATGCCGATCACATCGCCGCCATCGACAATGTCACGCGTAAATTGATGCAGGACGGCCAGCGGCCGATCGCGGTCGGCCTGTGGTTCGCGCTCGGCCATTCCGCCATCGTCCTGATCGCGGCGACCACCGTGGCGCTGGCCGCCAGTACCCTGTCCGACTTCGAGGCGTTCGGCCAGAGCGGCGGGACCATCGCCACCATCGTCTCGGCGAGTTTCCTGTTCGCCATCGCGATCATGAACCTGATCATCCTGCGCGATGTCTGGACCCGCTTCCGCCGTGTCGCGCGGGGCGAGCCGATGGCGGAGGCCGATGCCGACATGATGTTTTCGGGGCAGGGACCTTTGTCGCGTCTGTTCCGGCCGCTGTTCCGGCTGATCCGGCGCAGCTGGCACATGGCGCCTTTGGGGTTCCTGTTCGGGCTGGGCTTCGACACCGCGACCGAGGTGGCGATCCTCGGCCTGTCGGGTTCGCACGCGGCGGACGGGGTGTCGCTGGCGACGATCCTGGTGTTCCCGGTGCTGTTCGCGGTCGGCATGGCGTTGATCGACACGGCGGATGGGCTGGTGATGCTGGGTGCCTATGAGTGGGCGTTCGTCCATCCGCTGCGCAAGCTCTACTACAACATGACGATCACTCTGGTTTCGGCGCTGGTCGCGCTGGTGATCGGCGGCATCCAGGCGACCGCCTTGCTCGCCGAGCGGTTCGGCTGGACGGCGGGGCCGTTCCGCTATGCGGGCGCGCTCGCCGAGCATTTCAACGTGCTGGGTTTCGCCATCGTCGGGCTGTTCGTGATCTGCTGGGGCGCGAGCTTCCTCCTCTATCGCTGGCGCGGGTTCGCGGCGATGGAGGCGCGAATTGCCAAGCCCGGCGCGGCGGGATAAATGCCGCTGATCGGAGGGTGATAAGCCGTCCGAAGATCGCGCCGGTGCCCGCAAGGGCTTTAAACGGGAATGGGGTGCAAATCCCCGGCTGTCCCTGCAACTGTAAGCGGTGAGCGAGCGATGCTGGTGCTCCTATGAGGGCACGGCCACTGGAGTGATCCGGGAAGGCGCATCCTTTTGCTTCGACCCGCGAGCCAGGAGACCTGCCGGCGTCATGGTCGCTCTTGCCTGGACCCAGGGGGTGGTCGGGGCACGGTTCTCCGTCGGGGAGCGACGAAGCCATGCGGCCGGGGCCGCATCGGTCGCCGGTTCAGCGGGGTGGACGCATGTCGCGCGCCCGTCCGTCACCGCTCCGGCGATCGGCCCCGCGTCCGCGCTCGCTCGTCCGGCGCGTCGGAGAATTACCATGCGTGACCTTTCCAAGGTCCCCGTCACCATCGTCACCGGCTTTCTGGGCGCGGGCAAAACCACGCTTATCAGCCATCTGATCCGCAATGCAGGCGGCCGTCGCCTGGCGGTGGTGGTCAACGAATTCGGCACTTTGGGCGTCGACGGCGACATCCTGCAATCCTGCGCCATACCCGACTGCCCGGCGGAAAATATCGTCGAGCTGGCCAATGGCTGCATCTGCTGCACCGTCGCCGACGACTTCATCCCGACGGTCGAGAAGCTGCTGGCGATGGAGCCGCGCCCCGATCACATCCTGATCGAGACGTCAGGACTGGCACTGCCCAAGCCGCTGTTGAAGGCCTTCGACTGGCCGGCCATCCGCTCGCGCATCACGGTCGACGGTGTGGTGGCGCTGGCCGATGCGGAGGCCGTCGCGGCGGGCCGCTTCGCCCCCGATCTCGACGCGGTGGAGGCGCAGCGCGCCGCCGACCCCAGCCTCGACCATGAAACGCCACTGTCGGAAGTGTTCGAGGACCAGCTGGCCTGCGCCGATATCGTCCTGCTGACCAAGGCGGACCTCGCCGGGCCGGAGGGTGTCGCCAAGGCGCGCGCGATCATCGCCGCAGAAGCGCCGCGCCCGCTGCCGATGGTCGAGGCGGTCGACGGCATCGTCTCCGCCGAGATCGTGCTGGGCCTGGAAGCCGCCGCCGAGGACGACATCGCCGCGCGCCCCTCGCATCATGACGGCGCGGACGATCACGAGCATGACGATTTCGACAGCATTTCGGTAATGCTGGGCGAGGTGGAGAGCCCCGAGGCGATCGCCGCGCGGATCGTGACGCTGGCCGAGCAGCAGGACATCCTGCGCGTGAAGGGCTATGCGGCGGTCGCGGGCAAGCCGATGCGGCTGCTGATCCAGTCGGTCGGCCGCCGGGTGCGCACCAGCTATGACCGCCCCTGGGGCGCGGGCGAGCCGCGCGGCACGCAACTGGTCGTCATCGCCGAGCATGACCGCATCGACCGGCCTTCGATCGAGGCCGTGCTGAAGGGCTGAACACGTGCATCTCGTCTTTCGCGAGAGCCATGGGCTGGAGGAACAGGCCGTTCCACAGGATCTGGGGCAGCGCCCCGGTGACGTGGTCGTGCTGTCCTTCTCCGACAGCGACCTCAGCGCCTTTGCGGCGGGCTGGCGGGCCGGGGGATTCCCCTGGTCGCTGCGGCTCGCCAATCTGGCGGCCTTGGTCCATCCGCTGTCGGTGGACACCTATGTCGAGCAGACGTTGGTGTATGCGAAGGCGATCCTGATCCGGTTGATCGGCGGTGCGGCCTATTGGGAATACGGCCTGCGCGAGGTTGAGCGGCTGGCACGCGAGCGGGGTATCGCGCTGGCGGTGCTGGCAGCGGACGGGCGGGAGGACCGGCGGCTGATGGCGGCGTCGACCGTGGGGGAGGCGGTGGTGCGGCGGTTGACCGCGCTGTGCGATGCGGGCGGGGCGGATGCGGCTGCTCTGGCTTTGCGCGAAATCGTAGCGTTGTCGCCTGCGGCCCTTGCCCCTCCCCAACCCCTCCCCCTGCCGGGAGAGGGGCTTTTGCTCGGCACGACTGCCCCGAGCACGCCCCTCCCGCAGGCGGGAGGGGATGGGGGAGGGCCGTCTCCACAAGTGACGTCGCTCGTGGCCTTGCCCCTCCCCAACCCCTCCCCCTGCCGAGATAGGGGCTTTCAACTGGCCCCCCTCGGAGGTTGGTCCCCGAACGGCCCGGCCTGCCCAGCCGCCACCCTGCTGACCACAACTCGCCCCCGCATCCTCATCACCTTCTACCGCGCCTATCTCGCCGCCGCCGACCTCGAACCCATCGCCGCCCTCCACGCCGCCCTGGCCGAACGCGGCTTCGACCCCGTCGCCCTGTTCATCCCCTCGCTGAAGGCCGAGGGCGCAGGCCCCTGGGTCGCGCGCTGGGTCAAGGCTCTCACCCCCGCCGCGATCCTCAACGCCACCGCCTTCTCGGCACGCGGCGAGGATGACGCCACCCCACTCGACGGCGCGGGCGTGCCGGTGTTCCAGGTCGCGCTCGCCACCAGCGACCGGGCGGGCTGGGAGGGCGCCGCGCGCGGCCTGTCGCCCGCCGACCTCGCCATGCATGTCGTCCTGCCCGAAATCGACGGACGCCTGTTCGCGGGTGTGGTCAGCTTCAAGCAGCCGGGAGAGCGCGACCCCGACTTCGATATCGCGCTGCGCCTCCACCGCGCCGAGCCCGAGCGGATCGCGGCGGTGGCGGACAAGGTGGCGGGCTGGGCGAGGCTGGCGATGACCCCGGCGGCGGAACGGCGGCTGGCCATCCTGCTGTCGACCTATCCGGGCAAGGACTGGCAGGCCGCCCATGCGGTCGGGCTGGACGGCTTCGCCTCGACGGCGGCGATCCTCGCCGATCTGCGCGAGGCGGGTTATGATGTGGAACCGCAGGCCGATCTGCCCGCCGCGCTGCTCGGCAACCGGATCGCCTGGCCCGTCGCCGCCTATCGCGAGGCGATGGCCGCTCTTCCCGAAAGTCTGCGCGCCGACCTTGCCGAAAGCTGGGGCGCGGCGGAAGAAGACCCGCTGGTCGAGGGCGACCAGTTCCAATTCCCCGCCCTCATGCTCGGCAAGGCGATCGTCGCGCTCCAGCCCGAGCGCGGACGACGCGAGGCTCGGGCGGACGAGTATCACGACCTCTCGCGCTGCCCGCGCCATTCCTATGTCGCCTTCTATCTTTGGCTGCGTGCGCAGGGGATCGATGCGCTGGTCCATGTCGGCGCGCATGGCACGCTGGAGTGGCTGCCCGGCAAGGCGGTCGCGCTGTCCGGCGCCTGTTGGCCCGAGGCGCTGACCCGCGACTGGCCGGTCCTCTATCCCTTCATCGTCAACGATCCGGGCGAGGCGGCGCAGGCCAAGCGGCGGCTGGGCGCGGTGACGATCGGCCATGTCCCCCCGGCGCTGGTCCAGGCGGAGACCGGCGCGGGGCTGGGGCGGCTGGAGGCGCTGCTCGACGAATATGCCAATGCCGATGGCCTCGACCCCGCCCGCCGCGATCGGCTGCGCGAGAGCATTGCGGAGGAGGCGGATAGCGTCGGTCTGGGCAAGACGCTGGGATTGGCGGGGGCGGAGGATCCGTTGGCGCGGATCGACGCATTCGTCTGCGACGTGAAGGACAGCCAGTTCGGCAAGGGGCTGCACGTCTTCGGTCGTGGTGAGCAGGGCGTGGCGGAGCGGGCGGGGTTGCTCGCCGGGCTGGATGGAAAGCGCGTTTCGGCGGGGCCTTCGGGTTCGCCCTATCGCGGGCGTGCCGATGTGCTGCCCACGGGGCGCAACCTTTACGCCATCGACCCGCGCGCGGTGCCGAGCCGGGCCGCGCATCTTCAGGGCGTCAAGCTCGCCGAGGAGCTGATCCGCCGCCATATGCAGGAGGAGGGCGATCACCTGCGCACCCTGATCGTCGACCTTTGGGGATCGGCGACGATGCGCACGGCGGGCGAGGAATTCGCCATGGCGCTGCACCTAATCGGGGTCGAGCCGGTCTGGGACCACCGCTCCGAGCGGGTGACGGGGTTCGAGGTGATGCCGCTGATGCGCTTCGACCGGCCGCGCGTCGATGTGACGTTGCGCGTCTCGGGGCTGTTCCGCGACGCCTTTCCGCATCTGGTCGCGCTGTTCGGGCAGGCGGTGCGCGCGCTCGGCCAGCGGGACGAAACGGTCGAATGGAATCCGTTTCTCGGACAGGCGACACCGCACGTCTACGGCCCGGCGCCGGGACGCTATGGCATCGGGCTGGACCCGAATGCGGGCTATGACGAAGCGGCGCGGATCGAGGCGGGGCAGAGCTGGCTCGCCGCTTCGGCGACCGCGCTCGACGATGGCGACCGGCGCGATGCGGAGGGGATCGCGGCGCGGGTGGCGGCGGCGCAGGCGTTCGTCCATCTCCACGACCTGCCCGAAAGCGATTTGCTGCTCGCCGCCGATTATGCCGCGCATCAGGCGGGTTTCGCGGCGGCGCGCGTGGCTTTGGGGGAGGGCGCGGCCTCGCTCTATCATCTCGACACCCGCAACCCCGCCAGCCCCAAGGCGCGGACGCTGGCCGAGGAGATCGCACGCACCGTCCATGCCCGCGCCGCCAACCCGCGCTGGGTCGAGGGGATGATGGTGCATGGTTTCCGGGGTGCGGCGGAGATCGCCGCGACGCTCGACCATCTGGGCAGCTTTGCGCATCTGGCGGAGGCGGTGCCTGCCGCGCTGATCGACCTGTATTGGGATGCGACCTTGGCGCAGGATGCCGTGCGCGACTTCATGGCACAGGCGAACCCGGCGGCATTGAAGGCGATGGAGGCGCGCTTTGCGGCGCTTCATGCCGCGGGGCTGTGGCGGACGCGGCGCAATTCGGTGCTCGCGATGCTGGACGGCGCGGCATGAGCGGTTTCGTGGTCAAGGGCTGGTGCCCCGACGCGTTCCGGCCGATGATGGCGGGCGACGGGCTGCTCGTTCGCGTTCGTCCGCCGCTGGGACGGTTGACGGCGGAACAAGCCGAAGGGTTGTGCGCGGGCGCGATCCGCCACGGCAATGGCCAGATCGACCTGACGGTGCGTGCGAACCTGCAAATCCGGGGTGTGACCGAGGCCGGCTGGCCCACGCTGTTGGCGGAGTTGCAGGCGTTGGGGCTGGTCGATCCCGATCCGGTGTCGGAGGGGCGGGGGGCGATCCTGATCAACCCGGATTGGCGTGAGGGCGACGATAGTCATGCCATCGCCAGCGAATTGCGGGCGCGGCTTGCCGAACTGCCCGAACTGCCGGGCAAGGTGGGCTTTATCATCGATGCGGGACCCTCGCCGATAGTAACGGACGCGCCCGGGGATTTCCGTATCGAGAGGACGGCGACTGGCACCCTGGCGCTGCGTGGGGATGGGCGGTCGAGCGGTGTCGCCGTGACGCGGTCCAACGCGGTCGACGCCCTGATTCGGCTGGCGCACTGGTTCAGCGAAAGCGGCGGCTGCACGGCCGGGCGAATGGCGCGTCACAAGGTGGCCCTGCCCGACTGGGCCGAAGGCGACGCCGTACCCGCATCCGGTAAACCGATGCAGCCGGGCGTGCATCCGATCGGAGCGGTTTATGGGCTGCCCTTCGGCCGGATCGACGCCGCATCACTGGCGGCGTTCGTTCGTTCGCATGGTTGCGCCCTTCGCCTCACCCCTTGGCGGCTGCTGATCGCGGAAGGCGTTACCCCGGCCCCAGCCGCCGACATGCTGCTGGCCGATAGTCCGATCCTGCATGTCGACGCCTGTGTCGGCGCGCCCGCCTGTCCGCAGGCGAGTGTCGAAACGCGTGGGTTGGCTACCCGGCTCGCACCGCTGATCGACGGCCACCTGCACGTCTCGGGTTGCGCGAAGGGCTGCGCGCGGGCACGGACAGCGGACTGGGTGCTGACCGGGCGGGAGGGGGCTTTCGATCTGGCCAGACATGCCCGCGCCGGGGCCGCGCCCCTTCACACCGGATTGACGCCCGAGCGGGCGGTCGCGCTTCTCGGAGCCTGTTGATGCCGTACACTTACGAAACCGATGGCGCGGCGATCTATCGCCAGTCCTTCGCCATCATCCGCGCCGAGGCGGAGCTGGCGCGCTTCGATGCGGAGGAAGAGCCGGTCGCGGTGCGCATGATCCATGCCGCCGGGCTGGTCGAGCTGGCGCCGTCGATCCATTTCTCAGCCGGTTTCGCGGTGGCGGGGCGGCAGGCGCTTGCGAACGGCACGGCGATCCTGTGCGACGCGCATATGGTCAGCGAGGGGGTTACGCGCGCGCGGTTGCCTGCCGACAATCCGGTGATCTGTACGCTGCGCGACCCTGCCGTGCCCGCGCTGGCCAGAGAGATGGGCACGACCCGTTCCGCCGCCGCGCTGGAGCTGTGGCGCCCGCATCTGGCAGGCGCGCTGGTGGCGATCGGCAATGCGCCGACCGCGCTCTTCCATCTGCTGACCATGCTGGAAGACCCCGACTGCCCACGCCCCGCGGCGATCATCGGCTGTCCGGTCGGCTTCGTCGGCGCGATGGAGTCGAAGGACGCGCTCTGGGAGGCGCAGCCTGTCCCGTGCGCCATCGTGAAGGGCCGCCCCGGCGGCAGCGCGATCACGGTGGCGGCGATCAACGCGCTGGCGAGCCGCGCCGAATGACGGGAACCGTTCACGGCGTGGGCCTGGGGCCGGGCGCGGCGGACCTGATGAGCGTGCGCGCCGACCGGCTGGTGCGCGGGGCGCGGCATGTCGCCTATTTCCGCAAGGCCGGACGGCGCGGCCATGCGCGCACCATCGTCGACGGGATGCTCCGCGACGACGTGATCGAATATCCGATGGACTATCCGGTCACGACCGAGATCCTGTTCACCGATCCGCGCTACAATGAATGCCTGTCGGCCTTTTACGCGGAGTGCACCGCGCATATCCTCTCACTGGTGCAGGGCGGCGAGGATGTGGTGGTGCTGTGCGAGGGTGACCCGTTCTTCTACGGCTCGTTTATGCACCTGCACAGCCGGTTGAAGGACCACGCCCCCGTTGCGGTCGTGCCCGGCATCACCGGCATGTCGGGCGCCTGGACCGCCAGCGGCGCGCCGATCACCTGGGGCGACGATGTGCTGACCATCGCGATGGCGACCCTGCCCGAGCCGGAGCTGACCCGCCGCATCGCCGAGACTGACGCGCTGGTCGTGATGAAGATCGGCCGCCACTTGCCCAAGCTGCGCCGCGCGATCGCGGCGGCGGGGCGGACCGAGCAGGCCTGGCTGGTCGAACATGCCGCCCAGGCCGGAGAGCGCGTGCGCCGACTGGCAGAGGTGGAGGATACTCCCGCCCCCTATTTCTCGATCGCGCTGATCCACGGACAGGGGCGGCGGCCATGAGCGGCTGGCTGATCGTCGTCGGACTGGGGCCGGGCGCGGAGGCGATGGTCACGCCCGAGGTGTCGGCGGCGCTCGCCGAGGCGACCGATGTCGTCGGCTATATCCCTTACGTCGCGCGCGTGCCCGAGCGGCCCGGCCTGACCCGTCATGCTAGCGACAACCGGGTCGAGCGAGACCGTGCGCTCCATGCGCTGGAGATGGCGGAGGCGGGCTGCCGCGTCGTCGTCGTATCCTCGGGCGATCCGGGGGTGTTCGCGATGGCGGCGGCGATCTTCGAGCGGGTCGAGGAAGATGCGGGACGCTGGCACGATCTCGACATCCGCGTCCTGCCCGGCATCACCGCGATGCTGGCGGCAAGCGCGCGGGCGGGCGCGCCGCTGGGGCATGATTTCTGCGCGATCAACCTGTCGGATAATCTCAAGCCGCAGGCACTGATCGAGCGGCGGCTGGCGCTGGCGGCGGAGGCGGATTTCGCCATCGCGCTCTACAATCCCCGGTCCAAGGCGCGGCCCGATGCGCTGGACGCGGCCTTTGCGCTGCTGCGCGAGACATGCGGCGACGACCGCCCGGTGCTGTTCGCCCGCGCCGTTTCCACATCCGAGGAGCATTTGCGCATCGTGCCGCTTCT
Organism: Sphingomonas sp. Leaf257; assembly: GCF_001422185.1. NCBI lineage: Bacteria > Pseudomonadati > Pseudomonadota > Alphaproteobacteria > Sphingomonadales > Sphingomonadaceae > Sphingomonas > Sphingomonas sp. Leaf257. Next base: position 49,999 of record NZ_LMMH01000008.1, on the reverse strand, counting down.
GGAAGCGCGCGGCGACATGGCCGATATGCGCACCGTCGTCATCATCGGCTCCAGCCGCACGCGGATGATCCCGCATGCGGGCCGACCGATCCTCTACACCCCCCGGACGACGCCGTGATCCAGCCAGTCGAGCACGGCGGCGACGCTGCCCACTTGCGGGCGGGGCGGGATGAAGGGGCGGTCGACCATCACCACCGGCAGCCCGAGTTCGCGGGCCGCGTCGAGTTTCGCCCGCGCGCCGGAGCCTCCGGCGTTCTTGGCGACCACTATCTGAATCCGGTGCTCGCGCAGCAGGGCCAGTTCGCCCGCCAGCGTGAAGGGACCGCGATCGACCACCAGTCGGTGGTTTGGAAAACCGGTAGGCTCCGCCGCATCGACGAAGCGCAACAGGTAGAAATGCTGCGCAGCATGCGTGAAGTCCCCGATCGTCTGGCGACCAAGCGCCAGGAAGACACGCGTCGGTTCGGTGTCGAGTGCGGTCACCGCTTCGCCGGTGTTGGCCGCGCGCGTCCAGCGGTCGCCGGGACCCTCCACCCATTCGGGCCGGGTCAACGCGAGAAGGGGTACACCTGCCAACTCCGCCGCCGCAATCGCATTGGCGCTGATCCGCGCGGCGAAGGGATGGGTGGCGTCGACCAGATGGGTGACGCCTTCGCGGTGCATATGGTCGGCCAGCCCCTCGACACCGCCGAATCCGCCCACGCGCGTCGGGATTGCCTGCGCGCGCGGCGCTTCGGTTCGGCCCGCATAGCTGAGCACCGCGCGCTCGCCGCGCTCCGCCAGCGCGGTGGCCAGCGCGCTCGCCTCGGTGGTGCCGCCGAGCAGAAGGATATGGCGCATGGCTGACTCCCAGGCGTGGCTGACGATCGTCGGGATCGGCGAGGATGGCTGGGACGGCCTGACCGCCCCCGCGCGCGCCGCGATCCTGGCCGCCGATAGCGTGATGGGCGCGCCGCGTCACCTGTCGCTGCTGGCCGAGCAGGGCGGGGCGGAGCGGATCGTCTGGCCCGTTCCCTTTGCCGATGGCGTTCCCATGCTGCTGGAGCGGAAGGCTGAGCGGGTGGTGATGCTCGCCTCGGGCGATCCCTTCTGGTTCGGGGCGGGGTCGGTGGTGACCCGCCATCTGGAGCCGGGCGAGTGGGTTGCCTATCCGGCACCGTCCACCCTGTCGCTGGCGGCGGCGCGGCTGGGCTGGCCGGTCGAGACGATCCACAGCGTCGGACTGCACGCGCGGCCCGTCGACACGCTGCGCCCGCATCTGGCGCCGGGGCAACGGATACTGGCGCTGATGCGCGATGGAGCCTCGGTGACGGGGCTGGCCGCATGGCTGGCCGAGCAGGGGTTCGGCGAGAGCAAGCTGACCGTGCTGGAGGCGCTGGGCGGACCGCGCGAGCGGGTGCGGGTCTGCACGGCGGACGCGCTCGACTGGACTGATATCGCCCACCCGGTCGCGGTGGCGATCGAACCTGCCGGGTCGGGCCGTATCCTGCCGCAGGCGAGCGGCCTGGACGACGACTGGTTCGCGCATGACGGACAGATCACCAAGCGTCCCGTCCGCGCGCTGGCGCTCGCGGCGCTCGCCCCACGACCCGGCGAATTGCTGTGGGACATCGGCACGGGCTCGGGCTCGGTCGCGATCGAATGGCTGCTGAGCGACCCGACCACCCGCGCGATCGGGTTCGAGCGTGATCCGGCGCGTCTGGCCCGTGCCGCCGACAATGCCGCGCGGCTGGGTCTGGCACGGCTGGAACTGGTCGAAGGCGATGCGGTGGCCGAACTGGCCGAGCGTCCGCATCCCGATGCGGTGTTCGTCGGCGGCGGCCTGTCGCGGCCGCTGGTCGAGTCGCTGCGGACGTTGCCCCGCTGTCGCCTCGTCGCACACGCCGTCACGCTGGAGACCGAGGCTCTGCTGGCCGAATGCCATGCCCGCTATGGCGGCGAATTGCTGCGTATCGAACTGGCGCGTGCACGACCGCTCGGCACCAAGCGGGGGTGGAAGGCGAGCTATCCCATCGTTCAGTGGCGGGTCGCATGGTGATCGCGGGGTTCGGATGCCGGGCGGAGGCGACTATCGAGTCCTTCCGCAGCGCGCTGGCCGCAACAGGTATGCGCCCCGACGCGCTGGCCGTGCCCGCTGACCGGGCAGGGGTGATCGCGCCCTTTGCCGAAGCCGAGGGGCTGGCCGTCCACCCCGTCGCCGCCGAACTGCTGTCGGGCATCGATACCCCGACGCGCTCGACCGTCAGTCTGGCCGCGCGCGGGGTCGGCAGCGTCGCCGAAGCCGCAGCACTTGCCGCCGCCGGACTGGCGGCGCGGATCGTGGTGCCTCGTGTAATGTCCTCCGACCGCATGGCGACCTGCGCCATCGCCCAGGGAACTGAAGAATGACCGTTCACTTCATCGGCGCCGGACCCGGTGCCCCCGACCTGCTGACCCTGCGGGGCCGCGATCTGATCGCCGCCTGCCCGGTCTGCCTCTATGCCGGATCGCTGGTGCCGGAGGCGGTGCTGGCGCATTGCCCGCCGGATGCGAAAATCGTGAACACCGCGCCGATGACGCTCGACGAGATCATGGCCGAGATTGCGGACGCCCATGGCAAGGGCCAGGACTTGGCGCGGCTCCATTCGGGCGACCTGTCGGTCTGGTCGGCGATGGGTGAGCAGGTACGGCGTTTGCGCGAACTGGGCATCCCCGTCTCGGTGACGCCGGGTGTGCCGTCCTTCGCAGCGGCGGCGGCGGTGCTGGAGAGCGAGCTGACCCTGCCCGGCATCGCGCAATCGGTGATCCTGACCCGCACCCCCGGCCGCGCCAGCGCCATGCCGGAGGGTGAGTCGCTGACCGCCTTCGCCGCGACCGGCGCGACGCTGGCCATCCATCTGTCGATCCACAATCTGGACAAGGTGGTGGCCGACCTGACCCCGCATTATGGCGCCGACTGCCCGGTCGCGATCGTCTGGCGCGCCAGCTGGCCCGAGCAGCGTATCGTCCGCGCGACGCTATCGACCATTGCGGAGGCCGCCGCCGATGGGCCGGAGCGAACCGCGCTGATCCTGGTCGGCCGGGTGCTCGATCAGAGCGATTTCGCAGAGAGCCGCTTATATGCGGAGGGTTATGACCGCCGCTATCGTCCCGGGAACAGCGTAGAATGACACCGGGTCTGATGATCGCCGCGCCCGCCTCGGGCACGGGCAAGACGACGGTGATGCTGGGCCTGCTCCGCGCGTTTCGCGACGCGGGGCTGGCCGTGCAGCCGTTCAAGAGCGGCCCCGACTATATCGACCCCGCCTTCCACCGTGCGGCCTGCGGGCGGGCGTCGTTCAACCTCGACGGCTGGGCGATGCCGGCGACGCTGCTCGATACGCTGGGGCAGCGCGGGGCGGATGCCGAGCTGGTGCTGGCGGAAGGTTCGATGGGCTTGTTCGACGGCGTCGCCAGGCCGGGCGCAACCGGCATGGGCAGCAGTGCCGAGACGGCCAGGCGCATGGGCTGGCCGGTGATCCTGGTCATCGACGTATCGGGACAGGCGCAATCGGCGGCGGCGACCGCGCTGGGCTTCGCGCGCTACGACCCCGAATTGCGGGTGGCGGGCGTCATTCTCAACCGGGTGGCGAGCCCGCGTCACGAGCGGCTGGCCAAGCTGGGGTTCGAGGAGATCGGCCTGCCGGTCTTCGGCGCGCTGCCCCGGCGCGGCGACCTGGTGCTGCCCGAGCGGCATCTGGGGCTGGTGCAGGCGGTCGAGCATCCCGAACTCGACCGGCTGATCGGCGACTATGCGGCGTTTCTGGCGGCGCATGTCGATCTGGAGGCGGTCCGCGCGGCGGCCTATGCCAAGCCCGTCACGCCCGCCTCCGGCACGCTCCCCCCACCGCCCGCGCAGCGGATCGCGCTGGCGCAGGATGCGGCCTTTTCCTTTGTCTATCCGCATATGCTGGAGGGCTGGCGCGCGGATGGCGCGGAGATATTGCCCTTCTCGCCGCTTGCGGACGAGGCCCCCGATGCCTCGGCCGATCTGGTCTGGCTTCCCGGCGGCTATCCCGAGCTTCATGCCGGAAGGCTGGCGGCGGCGGAGACGTTCCGGGCCGGTCTCGCCGCCCATGCCGCGACCAAGCCGATCCATGGCGAGTGCGGCGGCTATATGGCGCTGGGCGAGGCGCTGATCGATGCGGAGGGTGTCAGCCACCGTATGGCCGGTCTGCTCGGCCTCGTGACCAGCTATGCCAAGCGCAAGATGCATCTCGGCTATCGCCGCGCGACTTTGCTCGGCGAGGTGGCCGGGATGCCCGAGGGGGCGGTGCTGGGCGGGCATGAGTTTCATTATTCGACCGTGCTCGAACAGCCCGATGCAGCCCTTGCCCATGTCGTGGATGCGCAAGGTGAGGCGGTGCCCGAAACCGGATCGCGGCGGGGGGCCGTGACCGGCACTTTCTTCCATCTGGTGGCGCGCTGGTGGTGATTGGGGTGGTGATTGGGTTCGTCTCCCTTGTCGGCGCGGGGCCGGGTGATCCGGAGCTGCTGACGCTGAAGGCGGTGCGCTGTCTGGGCGCGGCCGATGTCGTGTTGTTCGACGATCTCGCCGCCGGGCCGATGCTGGGCCATTGCCGCGCCGACGCCGAACTGATCGCGGTCGGCAAGCGTGCGGGCCGTGCCTCGCCCAAACAGGGCGAGATCGACCGGCTGCTGGTCGACCATGCGCTGAGCGGCAAGCGCGTCGTCCGGCTGAAGTCCGGCGATCCGGGTATCTTCGGGCGGCTGGAGGAAGAGATCATCGCCCTGAAGGCCGCCGCCATTCCCTTCGAGATCGTCCCCGGCGTCAGCACGGCGAGCGCGGCGGCGGCGGCGGCGGGCCTGCCGCTGACCCGGCGGTCCGAGGCGCGACGGGTGCAGTTCGTGACCGGCCATGACGTCACCGGCGCGCTGCCCGCCGACCGCAACATGGCGGCGCTGGCGGATGCGGGCGCGACAACCGTGGTGTTCATGCCGAAGCGGACATTCCCTGCGCTGGTCGAGGCGCTGGTCGCGCATGGCCTGTCGCCGAAGACCCCCGCGCTGATGGCCGAGCATGTCGGCTGCCCCGACCAGCGGCTGACCCGCGCGACGATCGGTGCGCTGGCCGCGCAACTGGCGCAAGGCGTGTCGGACAAGGCCGCGCTGATCCTCTACGGCCCGCTGATGGAGGATCTGTGATCCATCTCGACCTGATCGGCATCGGCACGGGCAACCCCGATCACCTGACCCGCGCGGCGGAGACGGCGATGCGGAGCGCCGACCTGATTCTGCTGCCGCGCAAGGAAGACAAGGCCGAGCTGATCGACCTGCGCCGCGACATCTGTGCGCAGGTGCTGGCGGGCACAAGCGTGCGGGTGGTCGAGTTCGACCTGCCGGTCCGCGCCGCCGAGGGGGCGTATCTCGATACGGTCGAGCTTTGGCACGACGCGATCGCCGAACGCTGGGCGGCGGAGATCGCGGCGCATCTGCCGCGCGGCGGGCGGGTGGCGCTGCTCGTTTGGGGCGATCCGTCGCTTTACGACAGCACGATCCGCATCGCGCGGCGGCTGGTCGCGGTGGAGCGGGTCACGGTGGTGCCGGGGATCACCAGCCTGCAACTGCTCTGCGCCGCGCACGCCATTCCGTTCAACGCGGTCGGCGCGCCGGTGATGGTGACGACCGGGCGGCGCCTGCGCGAGGGCGGCTGGCCCGAGGGCGCGGACAGCGTGGCGGTGATGCTCGACGGCGGATGCGCGTTCACCACGCTGGATCAGTCGGACGCGGTGATCTGGTGGGGGGCGTATCTGGGGATGGCGCAGGAGGCGGTCGAGGCCGGGCGGCTGGCCGATGTGGCGGAGCGGATCGTCGCGCGCCGGGCGGAGCTGCGCCGGGTCCATGGGTGGATCATGGATGTGTATCTGCTGCGGCGGGGTGGGGATTTGGTGGGGGAGGAGGCGTGATAGAGCCCGTCGTTCTACCACGCACCGCTCCCCTCCCGCAGGCGAGTTGCGGGTCGGCCATGCCCCCGGCATGGCCTGAACGATGCGGGGCATCGTTCACCCGCAACTGGGCTGGGGGAGGGCCTCGCCCCAAGCCGTGTCGCCCGTGGCTTAGCCCCCACCCCAAACCCCTCCCCCCTGCCGGGAGGAGGGGCTTAGAACTCGATCCCCTTTTGCGCCTTTACGCCCTGTTCGCGGAAGGGATGCTTCACCTGCGTCATGTCCGTCACCAGATCCGCCGCCTCGATCAGCGCGTCCGGCGCATTCCGGCCGGTAATGACGACATGCGTCATCGCGCCCTTGGCGCTCAGCACGTCCAGCACCTCGTCCACCGGCAGATAGTCGTAGCGAAGTACGATGTTCAGTTCGTCCGCGACGATCAGGTCGTAGGCCGGGTCGGCGATCATGCGCTTGACCTCTTCCCACGCACCCCGTGCGGTGGCGATGTCGCGGCTGCGGTCCTGGGTGTTCCAGGTGAAGCCTTCGCCCATGGCGTGGAAATCCACTTCGGGAAAGCGCGCCAGCACCGCCGCCTCGCCGGTGGTCATCGCGCCCTTCACGAACTGGACCATGCCGACGCGCATGCCGTGGCCGACCGCGCGGAGGACCATGCCGAGCGCGGCGGTCGTCTTGCCCTTGCCCTTGCCGGTATGGACGATGATCAGGCCCTTTTCGGCATCGCGGGCGGCGACCTTGCTGTCCTGCGCGGCTTTCTTCTTGGCCATGCGCTCGGCATGTTCGGCGTCGGTTCGCATCATTTCTCTCCTGAAAGCCGCAAGGGAAGCCCCGCCACCACCAGATCGGTCGCATCGCACACCCGCGCGAGCCGCTGGTTGAGCGTGCCTTGCGCATCCCGGAAGCGCCGGGCCAGCGCATTGTCGGGGACGATGCCGAAGCCGACCTCGTTGCTGACCAGCACCACCGGGCCGGGCGCGCTTGCCAGCGCCGCGACCAGCGCATCGCCCGCCGCCGCCAGGTCTTCTTCGCCGAGCAGCAGGTTGGTCAGCCAGAGCGTCAGGCAGTCGACCAGCAGCACCCGGTCGGACCGGCTATGCTCGGCGACCGCTTCCGGCAGGGCCATGGGCGCTTCGACGGTCATCCAGCGTTCGTCGCGATCGGCCTGGTGCCGGGCGATCCGGTCGCGCATCTCGTTGTCCCAAGCCTGCGCGGTCGCGATGAAGCAGCCGGTGGGCGTCATCGCTTCGGCCAGCGCCTGCGCATGGCGGCTCTTGCCCGACCGGGCGCCGCCGAGGACCAACAGGGTGCGGGGCTTCGTCATGCCGGTCCGCATCGCGGGAGCGGGCCGATGACGCAAGCCCAAATGGCGGCGCTGACCCATCATGGCGGCCGGATCGATGCGGCCAGGGCGCTGTTCCCGAACGCGCCCTGGCCGTGGCTGGATCTGTCGACAGGGATCAACCCGGTGCCCTGGACCCCTCCTGAGGGGCTGGAGGTCGATCCCGCCCCCTTGCCGGATCGCAGCGCGCTGGCCCGTCTGGAAGCACAGGCGGCGGCGCATTTTGGTATCGCGGCGGAGCGGGTGGCGGCGGTACCGGGCAGCGAGATGGCGCTTCGCCTGTTGCCGCTGCTGGGCGTGCCGCAGCCGATCGTCGCGGTTCGCCCGAGCTATGGCACCCACGGCGCGGTCGCCTCTGCGCGGGTCGATCAGTCCGCGCTGGACGATTGGGCGGGGCGGGCGGGCAGCCTGCTGATCGCCAATCCCAACAATCCCGATGGCGTCTATCGCTCACCCGAGCGATTGGCCCGGCTGGCGGCGGCGCAAGCGCAGGCGGGGGGCTGGCTGATCCTGGACGAGGCCTTTGCCGATGCGATGCCGGGAAGCGGCTTCGACGGCGGCGACCAGGTCGTGGTGCTGCGGTCGTTCGGCAAGTTCTTCGGACTGGCCGGGGTGCGGCTGGGCTTCGTCATGGCCGCGCCGGAGATATTGGCCCGGCTGCGCAATCTGCTGGGGGATTGGCCGGTATCGGCGCATGCGATCAGCTGGGGCAGCGCGGCCTATGCCGATCGCGCATGGATCGCGGCGACCCGGATCGCTTTGGTCGAACGGGCGGCGGCGTTGGATGCGGTGCTGGCGCGTCATGGCCTGATCGCGCGCGGAGCCTGTCCGCTGTTCCGCATGGTCGAGACACCGGAGGCGGCCGTCATCTTCCAGCGATTGGCAGCGGCGGGCATATTGATCCGGCCCTTTGCCGATGCGCCGGAACGACTGCGCTTCGGCGTGCCTGCTGTGGCCGCGGATTTTGAACGATTGGATGAGGCGTTGCGGCATGGCTGATCCGGTGGCGTTGGTGGCGCTGGCGCTCGATGCCACGATCGGCTGGCCGGACCGGCTTTATGCGCGCGTCGGCCATCCAGTGGGGGCGTTTGCACGGTTCCTGAATCTGGCCGAACGGCTGGGCAATTCGCCCAGGCGGTCCGAGGGCGTTCGGCGGGGCCTGGGTGTCGTGACCATGATCCTCCTGATCGCCCTGACCGGCGGGATGGCATGGGGCCTCGACCATGCGGCGCATATGTGGCTCGGCCGCTGGGGCTGGATCGCCAGCGCCGTGCTGGCCTGGCCCGCCCTCGCGCAGCGGAGCCTGTATGTCCATGTCCGGCCCGTGGCCGACGCGTTGCTGCGCGGTGACCTGCCCGCCGCGCGAGCGCTGGTCGCGCGGGTGGTAGGACGCGATACCGGGCGGCTGGACCAGGCGGGCGTATCGCGCGCCGCGATCGAGACGCTGGCGGAGAGCTTCTGCGACGGCATCGTCGCGCCGCTCTTCTGGCTGCTGCTGCTCGGGCTGCCGGGGGTGTGGATGTATAAGGCGATCAACACCGCCGACAGCATCATCGGGCATAAGGAACCGCGCTGGCGGGCGTTCGGCTGGGCGGCGGCGCGGATCGATGACGGGGCGAACTGGGTGCCTGCGCAAATCGCCGGGTTGCTGGTCTGCCTGGCGGGCGCGGGCGGCTGGGCGGTGATGAAGCGCGACGCGCGCGCCCATGCCTCACCCAATGCGGGCTGGCCCGAGGCGGCGATGGCGGGCGCGTTGGGCGTCGCGCTGGCCGGGCCCGTCGCCTATGACGGCGTGACCCAGATCAAGCCTTGGATCGGACGCGAAGGGCGGGCCGCTTCGCCAAAGGACATCGTGACCGCCCTGCAAATCTATGCACGCGCCTGCCTGCTGCTCTGGGTGATCGCGGGGAGTGTCGCATGGCTGGCGTGATGATCCAGGGCACCGGCTCGGACGTGGGCAAGTCGGTGCTGGTGGCGGGGCTGTGCCGCGCCTTCGCCAATCGCGGGCTGCGCGTTCGTCCCTTCAAGCCGCAGAATATGAGCAACAACGCCGCAGCCACGCCCGATGGCGGCGAGATCGGACGGGCGCAGGCGACCCAGGCGATGGCGGCGCGGGTGCCCGCCCATGTCGACATGAACCCGGTGCTGCTGAAGCCGCAGGGCGACCGCACCTCGCAACTGATCGTCCGCGGACAGGTGCGGGGGATGCTGCCCGCGTCCAAGTGGCGCGAGGGGCGGATCGGGCTGCTCCCCGAGGTGGTCGATTGCTATCGCCGCCTGGAGGCGCAGTGCGATCTCGTGATCGTCGAGGGAGCCGGGTCGCCCGCCGAGGTCAACCTGCGCAGCGGCGACATCGCCAATATGGGCTTTGCCCGCGCGGCGAATGTGCCGGTGGTGCTGGCGGGCGATATCGACAGGGGCGGGGTGATCGCGTCCCTGGTCGGCACCAAGGCGGTGATCGCGCCTGAGGATGCCGCGATGATCCGGGGCTTTCTAGTCAACAAGTTTCGCGGCGATCCGGCGCTGTTCGCCGATGGCATGGGCGTGATCGCCGAGCATACCGGCTGGCACTCGCTGGGCTTGATCCCCTGGCTGGCGGACGCCACGCGACTGCCCAGCGAGGATGCGGTCGTTCTGGAGCAGAGCCGTACGGGCGCCGGGGGGCGGGTGGTCATCGCCTGTCCGATCACGCCGCGCATCGCCAATTTCGACGATCTCGATCCGCTGCGCCTGGAACCGCAGGTCGATCTGGTCATGGTCCGCCCCGGCGAGCCGATCCCCGACGCCGCGATGATCGTGCTGGCGGGATCGAAGGCGACCATCGCCGACCTGGCCTTTATCCGCGAGCAGGGTTGGGACATCGACATCGCCGCGCATGTCCGGCGCGGGCGGCCGGTGCTGGGCTTGTGCGGCGGATATCAGATGCTGGGCCGCTCGGTCGCCGACCCGGACGGGATCGAAGGGCCTGCGGGACGTGTCGCAGGGCTGGGGCTGCTCGACGTGGAGACCGTGCTCACCGGCGAGAAGACCGTGCGGCCGGTGACGGGCGAGGCGCTTGGCGCGTCCTTCTCGGGTTATGAAATCCATCTCGGGCGCACCAGCGGCCCCGATACCGCGCGTCCGGTCGGCCATCTCGCCGATGGCCGGGCGGAGGGGGCGATCCGCGCCGATGGGCTGGTGGCGGGCAGCTATGTCCATGGCCTGCTTGGGCAGGCGGGGCAGCGTGCGGCGTGGCTGGCGCGGATCGGCGTGGCGGGGCAGGGGCCGGATCACCGCGCCGATGTCGACGCCGCGCTCGACGCCATCGCCGCCGTGCTGGAGGCGCATGTCGATTGCGACGCGCTGCTGCGGATCGCTCAGGGCAGGGCGTAGAGGACGGCGGCGAGGAGCAGCGCGGTTTCGGTCAACTCGATCCCTGCGCCATGCACGTCGCCCGTCACCCCGCCCAGCTTGCGCCGGAACCAGAGCGACAGCGCCAGGATGATGAGTGGTGCGGTCGCGAGCGGCGGATAGGACAGGCTCAGCGCTAGGCCTGCGAGTATCCAGCCGATCATGTCGACCGGCCGCACCGCGCGGGCGACCATCGCGCCCAGCCCTCCGGGGCGTAAGGGCGTCAACAGTCGCGCCCAGACCAGCGGCCCGACCCGCGCCGCCGCCGGGATCAGCGCGACCATCGGCCATGCCTTGGGGGGAAAGGCATGAAGCAGCACCAGCTTGGCGGTCAACTGCATTGCCAGCGCGACCACACCGAAGCTGCCGATATGCGGATCGGCCATTACCGCCAGCAAGCGCGACCGATCGCCATGCGACGCGCCCAGCCCGTCAGACAGGTCGGCCAGCCCATCCAGATGCAGCGCCCCCGTCGCCCAGACCCAGGCGACCAATGCCGCCAGCGCGCCCGTCCACGGGTCGATGCGCACACCCAGCCAGCCCGCACCCGCGACGATCACCCCGATGACCAGCCCCGCCACCGGGTAGAGCCGGATGGCCCGTGCGAAATCCGCTTCGTCCGCCTCGACGCGCGGCATGGGCAAGCGGGTCAGGAAGCCCAGCGCGACGATCAGCGCCTTCATGCCGTCGCCAGCCCTGTCACCTGCGCGCTGCGCGGCGTGCCGTCCCACACCTCCAGCGTGACCAGCGCGGCATAGGGCAGCGCGAACGACCATGTCGCGCGCAGGTCGAACCCGCACAGGACATGCAACGCCGCGCGGATCGCGCCGCCATGGGTGACGACCAGGGTCGGCTCGGGGGACAGATCGGCGATGGCGCTTCGCACACGGGCGACCAGATCGGACCAACGCTCGCCACCCGGTGGCGGGGCGGCATCGGGATCGTCCCAGAAGCGGGCCAGCGCTTCCGGCTCGATGTCCCCCGCCGCCAGTCCGTCCCAGTCCCCGAAATCCAGTTCCCGCCAGCGCGGATCGACCTCGGTCGGACCAATCGCCTCGGCACAGGCGCGCGCGCGCGACAGGTCGGAGGCGATGCGGCGGGCGACGTCCAGCCCATCCGCCCGCGCAACGCAGGCCGCGATGCCCCCGGCCGTGGCAGGGCTGTCGGTGCGGCCCAGCATCCGCCCCGTCAGCTCGGGCTCGCCGTGACGGAGCAGATGCAGGCGAAAGCCGGTCACGCGCCCGCGATGCCCGCCTCGGCAAAGGTCGCCATGCCGTCATGCGCCACGATCGCGGAACGGATGACCTGCACCGCGACCGCCGCGCCGCTCGCCTCGCCCAGCCGCATGCCCAGCGACAGGATCGGCTCCAGCCCCAGCCGGGCGAGCAGCAGGACATGGCCCGGCTCGGCCGAACAATGGCCCGACAGGCAATGTGCGCTGATCGCCGGATTGGCATGGGCCAGCGGCGCGATGGCGGCGGTGCCGATAAAGCCGTCGAGCACGACCGGAATCCGCTTGTGCCGCGCGGCCAGCACCGCGCCCGCCATCGCCGCGATCTCGCGCCCGCCCAGGCGGCGCAGGATTTCGAAGGCGCTGGTCAGATGCTCGCGGTGCAGTGCGAGGCCCTCGGCCACTACCGCCGCCTTGCGCTGAACGCCCTGCGCATCGACCCCCGTGCCCGGCCCGACCCACAGGGCCGGGCCGCCCCCGAAACTGGCGGCGGCAAGCGCGGCGGCGGCGGTGCTGTTGCCGATCCCCATCTCGCCCAGCACGAGAAGGTCGGCATCGCCCACCGCCTCGGCCCCGGCGGACAGCGCGCTCAGGCACTCTTCCTCGGTCATCGCGGGAGCGGTCGTGAAGTCGGCGGTCGGTCGGTCGAGGTCGAGCGGCACCACCGCCAGTTCCAACCCTGCCGCCGCCGCCAGCGCGTTGATCGCGGCCCCTCCGGCGGCGAAATTGGCGACCATCAGCTCCGTCACCTCGGCCGGAAAGGCGCTGACCCCGCGCGCGGTGACGCCGTGATTGCCCGCGAAGATGACCACGCGGCCGCGCTCGATCCGCGGCCGCTCGACGCCCTGCCATCCGGCGAGGAAGATCGCGATATCCTCCAGGCGGCCCAGCGAACCCGGCGGCTTGGTCAACTGGCCCTGTCTCGCGGTGGCGGCGGCGCGGGCCTGGTCATCGGCCCGGGGCAGGGTGGCGAGTGCCGTCTCGAACGCGGCGATATCAGGGAAAGCGGTCATTCGACGACATATCCTTCGGGGGGCGTGCGGGTGAGGAAATGGCCTTTCACCCCTTGCGGCCATTGCTTGTAGGGCACCTGGCCCCAGTCGCTGTCGGCATAGGCGCGGGCATAGTCCAATATGGCGCGCGCGGCGTCGTCATCGGGGGTGAACTTGCCCATGACGTATCCGACCTTGCCGGGGCAGCGCAGATGGACGGTGCAGAAGGACTGGCAGGCGAAGAGACAGGGCATCTCCTCGACCGCGACCTCGGCATAAGCAGGGTCGGACGCCTGCACCCGGCGCAACGCCTCGACCAGCAGCGCGCCGCCGCGCTGGCCCTGGTCGTTTTCGCGCGCCTCGTCGGATAGGCGGCAGGTGTTGCAGGCGACCACGGCGGGGCCGTTCGCGGCGGGCTTCAGCATGAAAAAGGCTCGTACATCGGGCAAGTCTCCAAAGGCGCTGTCGCCGCGCGAGGGGAAAGCCCCGTTCCGTCCGGTACACCCTGACCAGCCGAAGGACGACCACGACGGGCAGGTCTCCTGGCTCGCGGGTCGGGGCCGGTCCGCCGCCTTCTCGGGGATTACCCCAATGGCGTCGTGGCGGGCGGCTCGCCGCTTACAGTTGCAGGGGCAGCCGGGGTGTCGCACCCCATTCCCTTTTCATCCTCTTTCAAGGAACCTGTCGCGAAGGCGGCGATAGGCGGGCAGGGGCCGGGTGGCAAGCGTCGTGCCCTCGTCCGTCGGCGTTGCGGTGACTATATGGGGGAACCCCTGACCCCATCGGTGAGTCCCTGTCGCATGACCCAGAACGCCACCACCCGCACCGAAACCGATTCGATCGGCCCCATCGAAGTCCCCGCCAGCGCCTATTGGGGCGCGCAGACCGAGCGCAGCCTGGAGAATTTTCCTTTCGGCACGTGCGAGCAGATGCCGATCAGTATCGTCCATGCGCTCGCCATCGTGAAGAAGGCGGCGGCGCGGATTAATCGTGGCCATGGCTTGGCGGCGGACAAGGCCGATGCGATCGAGGCGGCGGCGCAGGAAGTGATCGACGGGCGCCATGACGAGCAGTTCCCGCTCGTCATCTGGCAGACCGGCTCCGGCACCCAGTCCAACATGAACGCGAACGAGGTGATTGCGGGCCGCGCCAACGAGATGCTGACCGGTACGCGCGGCGGCAAGTCGCCGGTCCATCCCAATGACGATGTGAATCGCGGCCAGTCGTCCAACGACACTTTCCCGACCGCACTCCACGTCGCCGCCGCGATTGCCGTGACGAGGCAGCTTTTCCCCGCGCTCGACCGGCTCCACGCCGCGCTGGAGGCCAAGGCGGAGGAATGGGATTCGATCGTCAAGATCGGCCGCACCCATTTGCAGGACGCGACCCCGCTGACCCTGGGCCAGGAATTCTCCGGTTACGTCCAGCAACTCGCCAATGCCCGCGACCGGATCGAGGGGACGCTCCACCGCAATATCCTGCCGCTTGCACAGGGAGGGACGGCGGTCGGCACCGGGCTGAACGCGCCGAACGGCTTTGCCGAGGCGATCGCGGCGGAGATCGCCGAGGCGACCGGTCTCGATTTCGTGACGGCGCCCAACAAGTTCGAGGCGCTGGCCAGCAATGACGGGCTGGTCGACCTGCATGGGACGCTGAATGTCCTGGCGGTGGCGCTGACCAAGATCGCCAACGACATCCGTTTGCTGGGCTCCGGTCCGCGCTCGGGGTTGGGCGAGCTGGAACTGCCCGCCAATGAGCCGGGCAGCTCGATCATGCCGGGCAAGGTCAATCCGACCCAGTGCGAGATGCTGACCATGGTCGCCGCGCAGGTGATCGGCAACAATGCCGCCGTCACGGTCGGCGGGCTTCAGGGGCATCTGGAACTCAATGTCTTCAAGCCGCTGATCGGGGCGAACGTGCTGCGCTCGATCCACTTGCTGTCGGTCGGCATGGAGAGTTTCGCCGAGCGGACGGTCGAGGGGATGACGGTCAATCGCGACCGGATCACCGAGTTGCTCGACCGCTCGCTGATGCTGGTGACGGCGCTGGCGCCCGAGATCGGTTACGACAATGCCGCCAAGATTGCCAAGCACGCGCATCAGAAGGGGCAGACGCTGAAGGAGGCCGGGCTGGAACTGGGCTTTGTCGACGAAGAAACCTTCAATCGGGTTGTGCGGCCGGAGTTGATGCTGGGGCGGTGAGGGATTCCCTTGGGCTTCGACTTCGCTCAGCCTGAACGGCGGTTGGGACGGGATATAAACATCCGTTCAGCCTGAGCGAAGTCGAAGGCCACGCCCCAGCGCCTACCCCCGATCCCACCCCTTGGCCGGATAGGCAGGCAAGGCGATCCGATACCGGATCGCCGCCCCGCGCAAGACGAACCCGGCCAGCGCCGCGATCGGCCCGGCGCCGGGCACTCCCAATTGCATCAGGATCACATAGCTGGTCGAGGACAGCGCCGCCGCCGTCACGTACAGTTCCGGCCGCATCAGGATCGACGGTTCGCCCGCGATCACGTCGCGGATGATGCCGCCGACACAGGCCGACACCACGCCCAGCATCGCCGCCGGGATGGGGGTGATGCCATAGCCGCTCGCCTTGGCCGCGCCGTACACGGCATAGGCCGCCAGCCCCACCGCGTCGAACCAGTCGAGCGCGCTGCCCCGCCACCAGCGCGCAGGTGTCGCCCAGACCGCGACCGCCGCGATCAGGCAGACAAGCGGCACGCGGGCGTCGTGCACCCAGAAGACCGGCGCATCGATCAGCAGGTCGCGCAGCGTCCCCCCGCCGACCCCGGTGATCAGCGCGAAGAAGACCAGCGTGACCATCGTCTGGCGGTGCTTGGCCGCGACCAGCGCGCCCGACACGGCGAACACGGCCAGCCCTGCCAGGTCGAGCCAGGGCATCACGGCGGGCAGCATGGCGGTAGGTTGAGGCAGCATCATGGGCGACCCTAGAGCGGCCCTTTGCGGGGGGAAAGGGCGGCGCGAGGATGAACGTGACGTTATCTCCCGTTCATGCAACGGACGGTAGAAGTAAGACGTTACGGCGTCAGATCAATTTGAAAGGAAGTTTGTGATGCGGAAATTGATGCTTGCCCTGGGTTGCACCGCCATGGTCGTCCCCACGCTGGTCCTGCCGGTGACCGCCGCCGACGCGCAGCGCCGCTACAAGTATCGCGAATGGCGCGATGACCGTGGCCGCGTCCGCTGCCGCAAGCCGGACGGCACGACGGGTCTGGTCGTCGGTGGCGTCGCGGGTGCGCTGCTGGGCCGCACGATCGATACGCGCGGCGACCGCACGCTGGGTACGCTGGGCGGTGCCGCCGTCGGCGCGCTCGCCGGTCGCGAGATCGAGCGCGGCACGAGCAACCGCCGCTGCCGCTGAATCGGCTTTCCCCCTGGCGGGAAAACAGGGGGCGTCACCTTCGGGTGGCGCCCTTTTTTGTTTGAAAAATCAAACAGATGATTCTGTCTCAATAGTGAACGCCAAGTAGTTTTCGGTTCACGCAACAAGCGGGATAAGTGCGGGTTCTTCCTCCCATCATCAACGGGAGTTCGAGTATGCGTATTGCTCTGTTGACGGCGACGATAGCCGCCACCGCCTTTTCCGCCATCCCTGCCGAGGCGCAGCGGAACGGCTGGGAAGCCCGTCAGGAATATCGCGAAGACGTGCGCGATGCCCGCCGCGACTATAATCGCGACGTCCGCCGCGCCGATTCCCAGCGCGACGTCCGCGAGGCCCGCCGCGAATATCGCGAGGATATCCGCGATGCCCGCAAGGATTACCGGCGCGACATGCGCAACGTCCGCTGGCGCAACTACGACTATAACCGCTTCGAGCCGGGCCAGCGCGGTTACTATCCCGAGCGCTATTATCGCGACGGCCGCTATTATCAGCCGCGCGCGCTCGGTCGGAACGACCGCATCTATCGCGGCATGAACGGTCGCTATTACTGCCGCCGCAATGACGGCACGACCGGTCTGGTCATCGGTGGCCTAGCGGGTGGCGCGCTGGGCAATGTGATCGCGGGCGGCCGTTCGCGCCTGCTGGGCACGGTGATCGGGGCCGGCGGCGGCGCGCTGCTCGGCCAGCAGATCGACCGCGGCCAAGTTCGCTGCCGCTAATCGGCGGACGGCGTAAAGGACGGCCCGGCGGGGAGACCTGCCGGGCCGTTCGTCGTTCAGATGAAGCCGCCGCCCAGCATCAGGCGAAGACCGAAGATCAGGATGAGGATCAGGTTCAGATTGCGCCCCGTATTGCGCGACGACAGCGCCCCCACGGCCGCGCCGACGATCGCGATGGGGATCACGAACCAGTAACCCCAGGCGAAAAAGGGCAGGAAGGGCACGATCCCGAGCAGAAGCGCGACCAGGCCGATGACGATCGAGAACAGGTTCAGCATGGCGTCCAAGATGGCGTGGAGGGGCCCGGTCTACAAGCGCGGCCGTCCATATCCTGTCATGATGGGGTACGGTGGTAAAAAGTTGGCCATGCGCTTCCCAAAGCACCACCCCGGCGGAGGCCGGGGTCCAGTTGCGGACAATGGGAGAAACTCACAAGCGCTCACCCAACTGGATCCCGGCCTTCGCCGGGATGGGCAGGCGGGTTCTGTTGAGGATGGCCCCATCGGTGACGATCGTTAAGGATCGCGTCTCTTCCCCGTGCTAGACGCTCCCTCATGATGGCGAAGTCGCACTATTTCCTGATCCCGCTGGGCTGCCTGTTGCTGGGGGCATGCGGCGGCCGGTCCGATGACGATGCGCAGCTGAACGCGCTCGACAATGAACTGGCTTCGATGAACGACGGCAGCCCGACGCGCGACCCGCAACTGCGCGAGGCGCTGGCCGGGCAGATCATGGTCGACCCCGGCCTCACCCAAAGCGCGAACGCCAACGCTGTGCGCCCGCCCAACCGGCCCGCCAGCGATCAGCTGCCCTCGATGCCGCCGCCCGCCGATCCGGTCGATGCCCGTACGCTCAAGTCCGCGCCTGCCGCCGCACGTGACTGCCCCGAATGCCGTGCCGCGGCCGGGGCCTTCACGCTGGCGGCCAAGGCGGGGCAGCAGGCGGGCAATGCGGCCTGCCTGTCGGGCCTGCGCTATTCGGCGACATGGGCGAACCGGACGCCCGGGGCCTTCGCCCCCTATCCAGGGTCGCGCGTCGCGGAGGCGGCGGGCAATGACGCGAATGGCTGTGCCTTCCGCATCGTCAGCCTGCGCACCGCAGCCCCCGCCGCCAAGGTCATCGATTATTACTACACTCGCGCCAGCGGAGCGGGCTATAGCGCCGAACACAAGCTGGACGGCGCGCAGCATGTCCTGGGCGGCACGCGAGGGGCGGCGGCCTATATGGTCTATGCGACGACCAGCCCAGACGGCGGCACCGATGTCGATCTGGTCGTCCGGGGCGGTTGAACCGCACCCTTACGCTTGTCCTTTGCGCGGGTGACGGGGTTGCGCTAAGGGACGGCGATCATGTCACCGCTTTTTCTCGTGATGCTGGGCGGCGCATTGGGTTCGGGGGCACGGTATTGGACCGGCCGCCAGATGCTCGATGCGTTCGGCCCGGACTTTCCCTATGGCACGCTGACCGTCAACTGGGTCGGTGGTCTGCTGATGGGATTGCTGGCCGGCGTCCTCGCCCGGACCGGCGGCGCGGAGGGGTGGCGGCTGTTCATCGGCGTCGGGATTTTGGGAGGGTTCACCACCTTCTCCTCCTTCTCGCTCGATACCATCACCCTGATCGAACGCGGCCAGATCACGGTCGCGCTCGGTTATGTCGCCTTGTCGTTGCTGGGTTCGCTGGCCGCGCTTTGGGCCGGACTTTCGATAACAAGGATTTTCGCATGACGGACTATGTCCGCCAATTCACGGTCGGCTATGACGATGACGGCATCCGGCTAGACCGCTGGTTCAAGAGGCATATGCCCGACACCAGCTTCACCACCGTCGCCAAATGGGCGCGCACCGGCCAGTTGCGCGTCGACGGGCTGCGCGCGACGCCGGGCGACCGGATCGCGGCGGGCCAGGTGCTGCGCGTGCCCCCCGCCGAGCCTGCGCTGGCCGAGAGCAGCAAGCCGACCATGCGCCCGCGCCACATCCTGTCCGAAGACGAGGAGTCGTTCGCGCGCGAGATGGTAATCCACAAGGATCGCGACGCGCTGGTCCTCAACAAGCCGCCGGGTCTGGCGACGCAGGGCGGGACCAAGACGACCACCCATGTCGATGGCCTGCTCGACGCATTGCAATTCGAGGCGGAGGGGCGCCCCAAGCTGGTCCACCGGTTGGACAAGGATACGTCGGGCGCGCTGCTGGTCGCGCGCAATGCCCGCGCGGCGGCGTTTTTCGCCAAGGCCTTTTCGGGGCGCACCGCCAAGAAGATCTATTGGGCGCTGGTCGTCGGCGTGCCCTCGATCGACGACGGCACGATCGAACTGCCCATCGCCAAGCAGCCGGGCACCGGCGGCGAGAAGATGCATGTCGACGAGGAAAACGGCCAGTCGGCGCGCTCGCGCTACCGCGTGATCGAACGGGCGGGCAACAGCTGCTGCTGGGTCGAGTTGCAGCCCTTTACGGGCCGCACCCATCAGCTGCGCGTGCACATGGCGGCGATCGGCCACCCCATTGTCGGCGACGGCAAATATGGCGGCGCGGCGGCGTTCCTGACCGGCGGGATCAGCCGCAAGATGCATCTGCACGCGCGCCGCATCCGGGTGGACCATCCCGATGGCGGCCGGATCGACCAGACCGCTGAACTTCCCAGCCACTTCGCTGAATCGATGAACCAGCTCGGCTTCGACGAGATTCGCGGCGACGTCCTGCCCCAGGACGAGGATCGTGGCCCGCCGCCCAAGGAAGTCCTGAAGCAGCGCGCCAAGGCGCATGCCAAACAGTATCGCAAGGAACGCCGCGGCGAACGGCGGGGTCGAGGGGCGCGCTGATCCGTCTTTTCCTCCCCTTCAAGGGGGGGGGGACCATGCGCAGCATGGTGGAGGGGGCGTACGGCAAGGGACATGCATTGCCGTACGCCCCCCTCCGTCAGGGCTGTCGCCCTGCCACCTCCCCGTGCCGGGGAGGATCAGTGGGATGCGCGCAACACATGCCGTCCCGTGCCGCGCAGGACCAGCGTCGCCAGTGCGTAGCAGGCGAGCGCCCCGGCGAGAGCGAGCGGCAGAATCCATAGCCCCATCATTTCCGGCGCTGCGGGGGGATCGGTGAGAATGCCGAAGGCCGATCCTTGCGGCAGTGACCAAAGCCCGACATGGCTGGGAAAGAGCGGCTTCACGATCGCGACCGCCGCAAAGCACAGCGCGAACAGATAGAGCAGCATGGCGGCCAGCACCCCGCCGAACGCCGCCACGCTGCGTCCCGACCGTATCAACAGCGCGTGGATCAGCGGGGCAGGGCGATCGTCACCCAGCGCCCCGGCCAGCCGAAACTCCTGAATATAGCGCGCGGCCATCGCATGAGGCGGTCCCATCGCCGCGATCGCGGCTTCGAGCGAATCGTGTCCCGCCGCCAGGCTGTCGGTCAGATGGCTTTCTATTTCGCGGACGAGGCCGTCGCGATCCTCGGCCGGGATCACCTGCAACGACCAGCGCAGACGGCGGACATAATCGGCGATGAGGCGGGCAGGCTCGGTCATGGCTGATCCTCGACTAGGGTGGTGATGGTGGTTCGGAAATCGACCCAGGCCGCGCGCATCGCTTCGGCCAGCGCCGCGCCCTCCGGGGTGAGGCTGTAATATTTGCGCGGGTTGCCGCCCTCGGCTGGCAATTCCCAACGGCCGGCGATGCGGCCCGCTTTCTCCAGCCGGGCGAGAAGCGGATACAGGCTGCCCTCACTGACCAAGTCGCCCCCCGCCCGGATGCGGCCAAGGATTTCCAGGCCATAGGCTTCGCCGCGAGTCAGGACCGACAGCAGTACCAGCTCTGCCGCCCCTTTGCGCAACTGCGATTGCCAGCTTCCGATATCCATACAAGATAGATAATGCAGCATACCTTGCTATGCAAGGTGCTTTGACGGACAAATGGTAAGGCCCCGCCGACCGGGGTCGACGGGGCCTTCGATGCCAGGGGAGGGGGCTTTTCGCCCCCGTCCCGTTAGCGACGGCAATAGCCGGGGTTGTTCGACTTTTCGATCGCGTTGCCGGCCAGCGCACCGGCGCCACCACCCAGGATCGTGCCGAGCGTACGGTCGCCCCGCGTGTCGATCGTCCGGCCCAGCAGGCCACCGGCGATCGCGCCGACGATGGTGCCCGTGGTGCCGTTGTTGCAGCGCTGCGGGCCACGATTGTAATAGCCGCGATTGTACCCGCCACGGTCGTAATAGCCGCGATCATAGCGCGGGCCGCGATTGTAACCGTCCGAATAGGCGTCGCCATAGGCGCGGTCATAACGGTCATAGTAACGCTGTGCCGAAGCGGCGGTCGGAACCATGGCCGTGGCGCCGACGGCAAGGGCGGCGGCAGCGAGCGAAAGCTTCTTGAACATCACGATCTCCCTTGATCTTCAAACCGGCGGCGGCGGGGTGATTCCCGTCGTCGTTGAAGCCCTTATGGGTGATTCGCCATGTTCCGATGCTGAATGCGGTTGTTAGCTGTTGTTCATCCGAAACGTCATGCTTCCCCCGCGCCGGGCTTGCCGATAGGAGGGAGCGATGACGCGCCCGCGCCTTGCCCTGTTCGATTGTGACGGCACTCTGGTCGATAGCCAGGCCAATATCTGTCTCGCCGCCGTCGAGGCGTTCACCATGGCGGACCTCACGCCGCCGCCCGCGCCTGCGATTCGACGCATCGTCGGGCTGAGCCTGGTCGAGGCGATGCGCGTGCTCGCCCCCGATCAAGCCGACACGATGCACCACCAGTTGGCCAGCGACTATAAGGACGCCTTTTTCCGCCTGCGTACGGCGGGCGCCATGGAGCCGGAGCCGCTGTTCGACGGCATCCCGGCGCTGCTTGAGCATCTGGCGGGGGAGGGCTGGCTGATGGGCGTGGCGACGGGCAAGTCGGATCGCGGGCTGAAGCGGGTATTGGCCGAACATGGCCTGGCCCATCATTTCGTCACGCTGCAAACCGCCGACCGGCATCCGTCCAAACCCGACCCGTCGATGGTGCTCGCCGCCATGGCCGAGACCGGGGTGGCGGCACAGGATGTCGCGATGATCGGCGATACGAGCTTCGACATGGCGATGGGCAAGGCGGCGGGCGCCTTCGCGGTCGGCGTCGCCTGGGGATATCATGACGTGAAAGAACTGGTGAACGCAGGCGCCGAGGTCGTGGCGCAAGAGGTCGCGGATCTGCCCGCCCTGCTGGTGCGGCCATGAGCGGCGACACGCGCGCGCGGCGGCACTGGTTCATCATCATGGGGGTGCGCCTGATCGGCGTGGCGGGCGCGCTGTTCGGCGTGGTGCTCGCATCGCGCGGGGTGGCATGGCCGCACAAGGCGCTGGGCGTCGCCATCATCCTGTCGGCGCTGGCGATGATCGCGATCGTGCCTGCCGGTCTGGCGCATCGCTGGCGGAGCGGGGGCGAATGAAGCGGTTCTGGAAGGACGTCTCGGTCGATGCCGAGCAGGTGGTGCGGCTGGACGATCGGCCGGTGCGCACGCCGGGGCGGGTGCCGCTGACGCTGCCGACGCCTGCGCTGGCCGAGGCGGTCGCGGGCGAGTGGCGCAGTGTCGAGGAAACGGTCGATCCGCGCGCCATGCCGCTGACGGGCCTCGCCAATGCGGCGATCGATCGAATCGGCGCGGACCCGGCGCCGTTTGCGGACGGGCTGGCACGTTATGCGGAGAGCGACCTGCTTTGTTACCGCGCCGACTCGCCGCCCGAACTGGTGGCGCGGCAGGATGCGGTGTGGAACCCGCTGCTGGACTGGGCGCGCGACCGCTATGACGTGCATTTCACGCTGGTGACGGGGATCATGCACCGGCCGCAACCTTCCGCGACCGTCGAACGACTGGCACAGGCTGTGGCGGCGCTCGATCCATTCCGGTTGGCCGCGCTGTCGCCGGTGGTGACGATCACGGGCTCGTTGGTGCTGGCGCTGGCGTTGCTGGAGGATGCGGCGGATGCCGACACGATCTGGACCGCCGCACATGTCGACGAGGATTTCCAGGCGGAGCAATGGGGCGAGGATTACCTCGCCGTCGAGGCCCGGGAGGCCAAGCGGCGCGAGTTCGACGCGGCGGTGCGGTTCTTGAAGGCGCTGGGGTAAGTGTGTTTCGAGGGCAGGGCGTAGGCTTTGACTGCGCTCAGCCCGAACGGGGTTGGGGGCGCTGCCGGTCGCCCCGCGCGGGTTCCCGCCTACCCTACACTCCGTTCACACTGAGCGAAGTCGAAGTGTACGCGATGCGCGTGCGGCCAGGCTTTCCCTTGGGCTTCGACTACGCTCAGCCTGAACGGAGGGGGGATGTGGACAGGGTCCCCAGTGTCGGTTGCCCCTACGTCACCCTCCGTTCGCACGGAGCGAAGTCGAAGTGCATGCCCGGCTTCGCGCTTACTTCGTGGTCAGCTTCCGGATGAACCCGATCAACCCCGTCTGGCGCGAGCGCTTCAATCGTTCGGCCTGGAGGATGGTCTTCACCCCCTGGAAACACTGCTCCACGTCGTCATTGACCAGGACATAGTCATAGCCGTCCCAGTGGCTGACCTCGTTGGTCGCACGCGCCATGCGGGCGTCGATCACCTCGACCGAATCGGTCGCGCGGCGCTCGAGTCGCTGGCGCAGTTCCTCCATCGAGGGGGGGAAGATGAACACACGGACCACGTCGCCGCCCGCGATCTGGAACAGCTGCTGCGCGCCCTGCCAGTCGATGTCGAACAGCACGTCCTTGCCGGCCGCCAGCATCGCCTCGACCTGCGCGCGCGGCGTGCCGTAACGGTTGTCGAAGACATGCGCCCATTCGAGGAACTCGTCATTCGCCACCATGCGGCGAAATTCCTCGAGATCGACGAAGTGATAGTCGCGGCCGTCCTCTTCGCCCGGCCGGATGCCGCGCGTCGTCGCCGACACCGACATCTGCAGGCCGTCGTCATCGGCGAGCAGCTTGCGTGCGATCGTCGACTTGCCCGCGCCCGAGGGCGAAGACAGCACGAACAACATGCCGCGGCGCTTCAGCTTGTGGGGATCGTCGAGATGGGCGGGCGAGTTGGGCATATCCGCCTTTGACGCACGCGGTTGCAGCGCGTCAAGAGATGCTTGACGCGCTGCGGTATCGCTTTGGCTTTCGAGCGTCGCTCAGTAGCGGTTGCCCACGGCCTTGCCCGCCTTGCGACGGTCATAAGCCTTCTTGGCCGCATAGCCGCCGCCGAGCAGCAGGCCGAGCGGCCCCAGACGGCGCATGCCGCCGACGGCCAGCGCGCCCAGTGCCGCGCCCTTGAAGCCGTCATTGCCTTCGCGGCGACCAATTTCACGCCCGACGAGCGCGCCGATAATACGTCCGATCATGCTGCTTCTCCGAAAACCCGGTCCTTGATCTCACCCACGCCGCGCAGCACCGCCCAGCCCACCGCATAGGTGATGACGAGCGGCAGCACGACTTTCAGGACATTGGCGGTGACCGCACCGATGACCGCGCCGTCCGCGACGCCGTCGTCACCCGACATGCCGTCGATGGCGGCGCCCACCATGGCGCCGATGGTCGTTGCACCCATTGCCTATGCCCTTCGTTGCTCGAGGCGAACAAAGCATGGGAGGGGGGATGGGTTCCGTGAGCGTAATCTTCCTCCCCTGCAAGGGGAGGTGGCGCGCGTAGCGCGTCGGAGGGGTGTCACTCCTATCGACAGCGCGATACCCCTCCGTCAGGCCTGCGGCCTGCCACCTCCCCTTGCAGGGGAGGAAGATTCTTAGCCCCTACCTGCGACCTTCGCTTCGATCGCGTCCCAGATCAGGCCCGCGACATCCGTCCCGTCGAACGCCTCGATCGCGACGATACCCGTCGGCGAGGTGACGTTGATTTCGGTCAGCCATTCGCCGCCGATCACGTCGATGCCGACGAACAGCAGCCCACGCCGCTTCAGTTCCGGCCCGAGCACCGCGCAGATTTCGCGCTCGCGCTCCGTCAATTCGGTCTTCTGCGCCGAACCGCCGACCGCCAGGTTGGAACGGATTTCGCCCTCGCCCGGCAGGCGGTTGATCGCGCCCGCGACCTCGCCGTCGATCAGGACGATGCGCTTGTCACCCTTGGCCACGGCCGGAAGGAAGGCCTGCACCATATGCGGTTCGCGGTACGCGGTGTTGAACACCTCGATCAGCGCCGACAGGTTCGCGCCGTCGCGCCCGACCTTGAAGATCGCCTTGCCGCCATTGCCGTGCAGCGGCTTGATCACGATCTCGCCATGCTGCGCCAGGAATGCCCGCGCCTCGTCCAGCGAGCGGGTGACGAGGGTGGGCGGCATGAACTGCGGATAGTCGAGGACGAAGACCTTTTCCGGCGCGTTGCGCACGCTGCGCGGATTGTTCACGACCAGCGTCTTCTCGGCGACCCGCTCCAGCATATGGGTGGCGGTGATATAGCCCAGGTCGAAGGGCGGGTCCTGCCGCATCAGCACGACATCGGCTTCGTCGCCCAGATCGAGTTTGACCGGCTCGCCGAAGCGGTAATGATCGCCCGTGACGCGCTGCACGGTGACGGGATGCGCCTTCGTCCAGAGATGCCCATCCGACCAGTTGAGGTCACCCGCGTCATAGTGAAACAGCTGATGCCCGCGGGCCTGGGCCGACAGCATCAGCGCGAAGGTCGAGTCCCCCGCGACATTGATCTGGTCCATCGGGTCCATCTGGACGGCGACGGTCAGCGGCTGGGACATGGGGGCTTCCTTCCTTGGGGTGTTGCGGACGGGAGGTAATCGCTGCCCGCGCGCCTGTCACCCACACCATGCATTTTCGATGTGACGCGGACGGCTACCCGGCGCGAGCAGGATCACGTCGACCCGGATGTCGTCACCCGGCCCGGCATAGGTCGCCATCAGCACCTCGGCGGCGGCGGCCACCCGCGCCAGCCGCCGCGCGTCGATCGCGAAATCCAGTTCGGCGGCGGTCTTGCGCGTCTTCACCTCGACAAAGGCCACCAGCGACCCGCGTCGCGCGACCAGATCGACCTCGCCCGCAGGCGTGCGGACGCGGCGGTCGAGGATGGTCCACCCCTTCAGCCGAAGCCACCAGGCCGCTAGGCGTTCACCGCGACGGCCAGCTTCCTCGGCGGCACGACGATCACGGCGGGGGCGGGCGGAGGGCAGGGGCATGGACCCATGCTATCCAAGGATAGCGGCGCGGGCGAGCGATTACTCCGGCGCGGTCAGCCAGGCCAGGCTGTCCTCGGCAGGATCGAAGACGCGTAAATAGGGCTGGGTCATCAGCCGACGGATCTGTTGCCGCCCGATCGCGCTGCCGTTGATCATCGCGATGCGGCTGGCGCGGGGGAAGTCGCGCAGTGCCTCATGCACCGTCATGATCGCGTCCTTCGGCTGGACGTTGATCGCCGACATGTCGATCCGCAGGCGATATCCGGGGCGGAAGCCGCTGCGCCGGAACGCCTCGACCAGTTCCTGGGCATAGCGGTTCGCGACCTCGGTCGTGAAATGCCCGGTCCATTGGATGTCCAGCAGGTTGATGTCGCGGCGAAACTGAAAGGCGTACATGGTGATCCCCAGCTTCCCCCCTGCGCCGTCGATCCTTGCGGAATTGCTAATGCGGGTTCTTAATCGGTCGAATCGCCGTCCTTCATCGCCAGTGCGCGGGCATAGAGCGTCTTGCGGTCGAGCCCGAGCGCCTTGGCGACCTCGCTCGCCGCACGGCCGACGGGCAGGCGGGTGAGCGCTTCGGCCAGCGCGGCGTCGGAATCCTGTTCGGTGGCGGGCGGGGCTTCGCCGGGCGGCGCGACGACGATCGCGATCTCGCCCTTCGGCCCACCCTCGGCATAGCGCGCGGCGAGGGTGGAGAGGGTGCCGGTCACGGCCTCCTCGAACTTCTTGGTGATCTCGCGCGTCACCGCCGCCTCGCGGTCACCCAGTCCCTGGGCCAGCGCGGTCAGCGTCGCCGCCAGGCGTGGCCCTGATTCGTAGAGGACCAACGTCGCGCGAATGCCGGCGATCTCGGCAATGGCGTCGGCGCGCGCCTTTTCCTTGGGCGGCAGGAAGCCCGCGAACAGGAAGCGATCGGTCGGCAGCCCGGCCAGCGTCAGCGCGGCGATCGCGGCACAGGGGCCGGGGATCGTCACCACCGCATGGCCCGCCGCGCGGGCATCGCGCACCAGCTTGTAGCCGGGGTCCGAGATCAAGGGTGTCCCGGCATCGGACACCAGCGCCACCGCCTGGGTCGCCATACGCGCGATCAGGCCGGGGCGGACATGCTCGGCATTGTGGTCGTGATAGGGCTGCATGGGCCGCTTCACCCCGATATGGCGGAGCAGCCCGGCCGTCACGCGACTGTCCTCGACCGCGATGATATCGGCGTTTGTCAGAATGTTGGCCGCGCGCGGAGACAGATCGCCGAGATTGCCGATGGGGGTCGCGACGATGTACAGGCCGGGTTCAAGAGTGTTTTCGGTTTGGGTCACGGGGATCGTCATGACAGAGGCAGGGCTGTTCGTACAACCGGGGGCCGTCATTCGGGGCCGCTTCCGTTCCTATGGCGCCGGGCGGATCGGCCGCGCGGTCGCGCTGGCGACGACGCTGGCGCTGGCCGCCTGCCAGACGATCGTGCCGCGCGGGCCCGTCGACCAGCCCGAGACGCGGCCGGTGCCGACCACCCCGCGCCCCTCGACCGAGCCGGAGGCGGGACTGCCGCGCGACACCGCGCGCCATCGCATCGCACTGCTGGTGCCCTTGTCGGGCAGCAATGCCGGGGTTGGCCAGTCGATCGCCAATGCGACGATGATGGCGCTGCTCGACGCGCAGGCCGACACGATCCGCATCACCAATTACGACACCACGACCGGTGCAGCCGCAGCGGCGCAGAAGGCGATTGCCGAGGGCGCGCAACTGATCCTCGGGCCGCTCTTGTCCGAGGATGTCCGCGCCGTCGGCCCGGTGGCACGCGCCGCGCGGGTGCCGGTCATCAGCTTTTCCAACGACGTGGGCGTGGCCGGGAACGGCACATATCTGATGGGCTATACGCCCGCCCAGTCGATCGACCGGGTCGTTACCTATGCGCGCGGGCGCGGCGTCACGACCTTTGCGGGGCTGGTGCCCAACGGACTCTATGGCGAACGTGCCTCCACCGCCTTTCTGCGCGCGGTCGAAGGGGCGGGGGGGCAGGTCGTCTCGCTCCAGCCCTATGGCCGGGTCGCGGGCGGTATCGGCGCGGCGGCGCAGCGGCTGAACGCCAAGGCCCCGTATGACGCCGTGCTGATCGCCGATGGCGGCGCGACGGCGGCGGCGGCGGCGCCGATCCTGAAGCGCGGATCGGGCGCGAATACGCGGCTGCTGGGCACCGAATTGTGGAATTCCGAATCGGGCATCGCGTCGCGGGCAGGGTTGAACGGCGCGTGGTTCGCCAGCGTTTCCAACACGCTCTACCGCCAATATGCGACCAAGTACCGCGCCCGCTTCCGCGCCGCGCCCTATCGCCTGTCGAGCCTGGGCTATGACGCGGTCCTGCTGACCGTGCGGATCGCGCGCGACTGGAAGATGAACGCACCCTTCCCCGAGACACGGCTGCGTGCGTCGGACGGCTTTGCCGGCATCGACGGCGCCTTCCGCTTCGGCCGCGACGGCGTGGCCGAACGCGCGCTGGAGGTGCAGGAACTGCGCGACGGCACCGCCGTGACCGTCAGCCCCGCACCGACCGGGTTCGGGGGGTGAGCGACCAGGCCATCGTCGTCCTGTGCGCGGTCGGCAGCCGCGACGAAGCGGCGGGTATCGCGCACGCGCTGATCGAACAAAGGCTGGCCGCGTGCGTCCAAATGACGCCGGTCGAAAGCTGGTATCGCTGGGACGGCGCGGTCCAGCATGAGCCGGAGGCGGTGCTGCACATCAAGACGATGCGCAGCCGCTTCGCCCAACTGTGCGAAACGATCGAAGCGCTGCACAGCTATGACGTGCCGGAGATCGTGGCGCTGCCGATCACCGACGCGTCGCCGCGCTATCTGAATTGGGTGCGCCAGTCGGTTGGCTGAGGCGAATCAGTCGTCTGTCAGCACGACTTCCCGCAGGATCGCGTCGAGCAGGAGCGCCCCCGCTTCGGTGACGATCAACCGTTCGCCGTCCAGCCGGACCAGACCCTGTTGGGTCAGCGTGGTAATGGCGGCGCGGTTCACCATCTCGCGTCCCTCGGCCAGCGCGGTGACGCGGGACAGGTCGACGCCCTCCGCCAGACGCAGGCCCATGACCAGTGCCTCGGTCGCGCGGGTGATCGGGGGGAGGGTTTCCTCCAGCTCGATGCCGTGGCCGTTGCGGTCGACGGCGCTCATCCAGTTTTCCGGCTTCTTGCGACGGGCGGTGGCGACGCCTTCGCGGCGGCCATGCGCGCCGGGGCCGACCCCGGCATAATCGCCGTATCGCCAATAGGTCAGGTTATGGCGGCTCTCCGCGCCGATCCGAGCGTGGTTGGAGGTCTCATAGGCGGGCAGGCCTGCGGTGGCGGTGATCGCGCGTGTCGTCTCGAACAGGTCGGCGGCGGCATCGCCGTCCGGAATGACCAGCCGCCCGGCCGCCGCTTCGGTATGGAAGCGCGTGCCCGGCTCGATGGTCAGCTGATAGAGCGAAAGATGCTCGGTGCCAAAGCCGATGGCGCGGGTCAGCTCGGCTTCCCAGTTCTCCAGCGGCTGGCCGGGGCGGGCGTAGATCAGGTCGAAGCTGACCCGGCCGAACTGCTCCTGCGCGGTCTGGAGCGCGCGCAGCGCCTCGTCCACGCCGTGCGCGCGGCCCAGGAAGTGGAGCGCCTCGTCATCCAGCGCCTGCACGCCCAGCGAGGCGCGATTGACCCCGGCGGCGGCGAGGTCGGCGAAGCGCGCCGCCTCGACCGAAGAGGGATTGGCCTCCAGCGTGATCTCGATCCCCTCGGCAAAGCCCCAATGGCGCTCGGCCGCGTTCAGGATTGCAGCCACCGTGGCGGGCGGCATCAGCGAGGGTGTACCGCCGCCGAAAAAGATCGAGGTTAGCCGCCGCCCTGGCAGCATGGCCGCTTCATGCGCCAGATCGGCCAGCAGCGCCTCGGCCCAGGCCGCCTGGTCCACCGACTCGCGAACATGGCTGTTGAAGTCGCAATAGGGACATTTGGAGACGCAGAAGGGCCAATGGACGTAGAGCGCGAGCGGGCTGGGTGCGGGCGATATTGCGGAGGACATGATGTGCGACGATATGGCGGCGATGCGCACGCTTCGCTATCTCTTATCTTCCGTGCCCGCCGTGCTGCTGCTGGCGGCTTGTGGACCGGTGATCCCTTCGCAGACCGGCGGGATGGAACGGCCGCCGCCCCGGATCGTCGAGCAGCGGACTTCGGACGCGCCCGCGTCGCGTGGGACAGGATTGCTGCGTCAGGCGATGCTCGACGGCCACCGGACCGCGCGGGCGGATATGGGCCTGCCGCCGCTCACATGGGACGAAGGGCTGGCGGCGAGCGCGCTGGCCTATGCGCAGGAACTGGCGCGGACCGGTCGTTTCCAGCATGCCGAACAGCCGCAGGGACCGACGCGGCAGGGTGAAAATCTGTGGACCGGCACGCGCGGCGCCTATCGCTATGACGAGATGATGGGCCATTGGCTGGCCGAGCGGCGCAATTTTGTGAACCTGCCCGTGCCCCAGTCCAGCCGCACGGGCCAGTTTGGCGACGTCGGTCACTATACCCAGATCGTCTGGGCCCGTTCCACGGCGGTCGGCTGCGCGATGGCGAGCAATGCGCGCGACGATTTCCTCGTTTGCCGCTATAGCCCGACCGGCAACGTCTTTGGCGAGCGGGCCTTCTGACTCGGCCGGGCATGACGGGAAGGTACTGACGCGATGGCGAACCCTTATGATCCGATGGCGTGGATCACCTTCTGGACCGCACCCGCCCGATTCGCGGTGATGGCGGGCGAGGCGATGCTGAGCGCGCAGAGCGTCATGGCCTCGCGCATGGGGGCGATGGCAACGGGTACGTCCTCGGCAGCGGAAATGACGCTGATGGTCAGCGAGAAGGTCAAGGCCTTCGACCAGTCGGCGAAGGTCTGGAATCGCGATCAGGCGGCCCTGTCGAAACTGTCGCGGCACAATCCGCAGGGCGGAATGCTGCATGCCTGGGAGTCGATGGCGCGCGCGATGCTGATCGGCGCGTCGATGCCGGTCCAGGCGATGGCGCCGGTGCACCGGACGGTGACAGCCAACCAGAAGCGGCTGGCGAAAGGGTAAGCGCATTCCTCCCCAAGCTGTGCTTGGGGAGGAATAAACGGTCAGAACACCGCCTTCACCAGTTGGCCGAATGCGTCGGCGCGGTGGCTGATGCGGTTCTTTTCGTCCTGGTCCATCTCGGCGAAGGTCTCGGTGCCGCCGATCGGCTGGAAGATCGGGTCATAGCCATGGCCCTTGTCCCCGCGCGGCGGCCAGACGATCGTGCCGTCGACGCGGCCCTCGAACCATTCGACATGGCCGTCGGGCCAACCGACCGCCAGTGCGCAGACGAAATGCGCGGCGCGGCTCATGTCGGGTTCCTCGTTCAGCCGATCCTCGACCGCGCGCATCGCCATGCCGAAGTCCTTTTCCGGCCCCGCCCAGCGCGCCGAGAACAGCCCCGGATCGCCGCCCAGCGCCTCGACGCACAGGCCGCTATCGTCCGACAGCGCGGGCAGGCCCGACAGGTCGGCGGCAGCGAGCGCCTTCAATTCGGCATTGGCGACGAAGGTCGTGCCGGTTTCCTCAGGCTCGGGCAGGTCCAGGTCACCGGCCGCGATGACCTCCATGCCATAGGGCGCGAGGAGTTCGCGGAATTCCACGATCTTGCCCTTGTTGTGGCTGGCCAGGACCAGCTTGCCCGGCGTCAGCTTGCGGATCGCCTGACGGCCGTTTCCTTCGCCGCTCATGCGCGGATCGCCCGGTCCTGCGCCGCGAAAATCTCGGTGCAGCCCATGCGTGCGAGACGGAGCAGACGGAGCAGCGCCTCTTCGTCATAGGTGGCGTGCTCGGCGGTCGCCTGAACCTCGGCGATGTGGCCGTTTTCGATCAGCACGAAATTGGCGTCGGCATCGGCGTTCGAGTCCTCGATATAGTCGAGGTCGAGGACCGGCGTGCCCTGATGGATGCCGCAGGAGACGGCGGCGACCTTGTTGCGGATCGGATCGCTGGCCAGCTTGCCCTCGGCCATCAGCTTGTTGACCGCCATGCGCAACGCGACCCAGGCGCCCGAAATGGCGGCGGTGCGGGTGCCGCCATCGGCCTGGATCACGTCGCAGTCGATGGTGATCTGCCGCTCGCCCAGCGCCTTGAGGTCGCAGACGGCGCGCAGGGAACGGCCGATCAGCCGCTGGATTTCCTGGGTACGACCCGACTGCTTGCCCTTGGCCGCCTCCCGGCTGCCGCGTGTATGGGTGGCGCGGGGGAGCATGCCGTACTCGGCCGTGACCCAGCCTTCGCCCTTGCCGCGCAGGAAGGGGGGCACGCGCTCTTCGACGCTGGCGGTGACGAGCACCTTGGTATCGCCGAACCCGATCAGCACCGAACCTTCGGCGTGACGGGTGAAATTCGGCTCGATCGTGATGGGACGCATCTGGTCGGGCATCCGGCCGGACGGGCGCATAGTCTTCTCCTTGTTCCTTGGCACCAGCCCTAACCGGCCCCCGCGCGATGCGCCAGAGAAGACGATGGCGAGCGGAAGACACTCTTCTCTCTCTGCGTCCTCTGCGCCTCTGCGCGAAATTTTTCTCACGCGGAGACGCGGAGCCGCGGAGATTGTTCGCTTCTTCTTCCGCGTCTCCGCGCCTCCGCGTGAACCATTCTTCTTTTTTGCGCGCAGAGGCGCAGAGGACGCTGAGAAGAAGGGGTGTGTCTCCCGATCGCTTGAGCCGGTGCGGGGCGATGCCTACATTCGCGGCATGGTCACCCCACCGATCACCGAGTTGACCGACCGCGCGCGCGATATTTTTCGCGTGGTGGTCGACAGCTATCTGACGAGCGGCCAGCCCGTGGGGTCGAAGACGATCGCGCTATCGGGGATCAACCTGTCGCCCGCCTCGATCCGCAACGTCCTTCAGGAACTGGAGGAGCGCGGATTGCTGGCGGCACCACATACCAGCGCGGGGCGGATGCCGACCGATATCGGTTTGCGGCTGTTCGTCGACGGCATGATGCATGCCATGGAGCCCAGCATCGAGGAACGCGCCGCGATCGAGGCGCGCGCCGCCCGCTCCGGCCCGGTCGAGGAGGCGCTGGCGGCGACGACGGCGGTGCTGTCGGGGCTGTCGGCCTGTGCGGGCCTGGTCATGGTGCCCAAGCGCGAGATGAAGCTGCGCTCGATCGGCTTCGTGCCGTTGTCGCCGACCCAGGCGCTGGCCGTGCTGGTCGCGGAGGATGGCGCGGTCGAGAACCGGGTACTGGAACTGCCCGCCGGCATGACGCCGTCGGCGCTGGTCGAGGCGGGCAATTACCTGTCCGCCACGCTGGCGGGCCTCACGCTGGGTCAGGCGCGCGACCGGCTGGAGCGCGAACTGGCGGCGGGGCGCGCGGCGCTGGACGGCGCGGCGCGGGCGCTGGTCGAACAGGGTCTGATCGTGTGGAGCGAGGATGGCGCGCGGCGCCCGATCCTGATCGTGCGCGGGCAGGGGCGGTTGATCGACGCCGCCGCCGCCGCCGATCTGGAGCGGGTCCGCGACCTGCTCGACGATCTGGAGGGCAAGCAGGAAATTGCCAGCCTGCTTGATTCGGCGCGCGCCGGGGATTCGACGCGTATCTTCATCGGCGCGGAGAACAAGTTGTTCGCGCTGTCGGGGTCTTCGGTGATCGCCCGGCCTTTTCGTGGACTGGACGGCCAAGTGGTCGGTGTGGTCGGCGTAATCGGGCCCACGCGGTTGAACTATGCCCGCGTCGTGCCCATGGTGGATTTCACGGCGGCAACGCTCGCCCGGATGATGGGCTGAACAGGGATTATGATGAGCGATAACACGACCAACGAGACCCAGAACGACCTGCGCGAAGAGACGGCGGAGGCCGCGCCTGAAGTGGCCGTGCAGGACCGCGTCGCCGAGCTGGAGAACCAGCTGGCCGAGGCCAAGCAGCAATATCTCTATGCCCAGGCCGAAAACCAGAATGTCCGCCGCCGCGCCGAGAAGGAAGCGGTCGACGCGCGCAACTATGCCGCGACCGCGTTCGCGCGCGACGTGCTGTCGGTCGCCGACAATCTCCAGCGCGCGCTTCAGGCGATTCCGGCCGACCTGCGCACGGACGACAAGTGGAAGGGGCTGGTGACCGGTCTCGACGCCACCGGCCGCGAACTGGACAGCGTGCTCGGCCGTCACGGCATCACCAAGATCGAAGCGATGGGCCAGCCGCTCGACCCCAACAAGCATCAGGCGATGATCGAAATGCCCTCCGACCAGGAGCCGGGCACGATCGTGCAGGAGATGCAGTCGGGCTATATGATCAAGGACCGCCTGCTCCGCCCCGCGCTGGTCGCGGTGGCCAAGAAGCCCGACTGATCGGGCTTTCCGAATGGATGGGGAAAGGGCGGTCCTTTCGGGGCCGCCCTTTTTCGTTATTGGCCGAGCAGCTTCAGCACGTCCTTCTGGCTCTGATTGGCCTGGGCGAGCATCGCGGTCGAAGCCTGGGCGAGGATCTGTGCGCGGGCGAGCTTCACCGACTCTTCGGAATAATCGGTATCGGCGATCCGCGAGCGGGCTTCCGACAGGTTGGTCGTGCCGCTGGTCAGCGTGCTGACCGCCGATTGCAGTCGGTTGGCCGTCGCGCCGAGCTGCCCCTGGACGCTCGCCACCGTGCCGAGCAGTTCATCTACGCGCTTCAGCGTATTATCGGTGCGATAGCGGTTGGTAACGTTCAGTTCGTCGGTCAGCGAAAATTGGCGACGCTGGATAAATTCATCATAGCTATAACCTGCACTGTAGGTCGAGCCGTTGCGATCATACCACTGATCTCCGACGCGCTGATAGACGATGCGGCCGATATCGTCCCGCGTGATATCGTCTCCTGCGATTTTTCCCTTCGCCATATAGTCGTCGAACGTCACCAAATGAGATTTTGTGGTGTCTAGGCTGTTCAGAGTTTGAGGTTGTGTAAGGCGAGCTTGGTAATCATTGTACCAATAGCCGTCTATATTCCGAACATAGGCTGTGGGGATAGGCGGTACAGATATAGGAATCGTGTCGCTGATATTGGGCCCCGCCTGAACGTTCAGCTTTACGCTGGCATCGACCAGTTGATTATTGCTGTCGTACACGGGCGGATTGTTGTTGAACAACGCCACCCCGTTGAACGAGGCATTGCGAAGCGTCTGGTCGATCTGCGTCGACACGGCGGTCACTTCCAGCTGGAGTGCGGCGCGGTCGCTCATGCTGTAGGTGCCCGACCCCGCCTGCACCGCCAGTTCGCGGACCCGTTGCAGCATGTTCGATACTTCGGTCAGCGCACCGTCGGCGGTCTGGACCAGCGAGACGCCGTCCATGGCGTTGCGGATGCCCTGCGTCATGCCGCGGATCTGCGCCGTCATGGAACTGCTGATCGCCAGCCCGGCCGCATCGTCCTTGGCCGAATTGATCCGCTGGCCCGAGGATAGCCGCGCCATGGACTGGGCCAGATCGGTATTGGCGCGCTGCGTGGCCGCCATCGCTCGAAGCGCGGCGCCGTTGGTGTTGATGACCGTCATGGTAACTCCCATCCCCTGACGAGCGCGGGAGGCCCCGCGCGCGAGAAAGATGGTTGACGAAATTAACCATGATCGAACAATCCGGGCTTTTCCCGGATATTAACGGGTGGCCGTGAGATTTTC
The DNA here is from genome assembly GCF_001422185.1 of Sphingomonas sp. Leaf257. NCBI lineage: Bacteria > Pseudomonadati > Pseudomonadota > Alphaproteobacteria > Sphingomonadales > Sphingomonadaceae > Sphingomonas > Sphingomonas sp. Leaf257. The sequence goes on along the minus strand of NZ_LMMH01000008.1, from coordinate 14,198 downwards.
GGGGTTCGGGACTTTCCCTCCCCCATCCCCTCCCGCCTGCGGGAGGGGCGTGCCCGGGGCGATAGCATGCGCCGCCGCGACGTTGGTCCCGAAGCTCACCCAGTATCGCTCCCCTCCCGCAGGCGGGAGGGGATGGGGGAGGGCACTTGCCCCGAACGAAACCCCCTCAGTCAGCCCCCCGAAACGGCACCAAGGTCCGATACTGCGCCAACGGCGGCGCCCCCGCGACCACCGCCCCGCGCTTCAGCATAAAGGCATGGCGGACGATCTCCGCCTGCTGCTCAAGTCCATAGCGATCGAAGCGCTGCCCCGGCTTCAGGCAATAGCTATAGCGGCAAAAGGGATGGCGTTTCAGCGGCAGGAATATGCCCCGCTGATGCTGCCAGATATTCACCCTGTGTTTGCGTGAATGCAAACTGCCAAAAGTTTGTTGATCTAGCGGAAAACGCCCAAAAGCGCCTCGTAAGAGGAGAGGGGAGGAGCGCCCGGAACGGGATAGCCTTGCCGCATGAGGAAGGCATGCCTGACGATCTCGGCTTGCTGCTCCAGCCCATAGCGATGCAGCTTCCATCCAGGCTTGAGGGTGTAGCTGTATCGGCAGAAAGGGTGGCGAGCGAGGGGAAGATAGACACCGCGTTGTGTCTGCCAAACGTGGCAGAGTTCGTGCAGAAAGAGGCCCTGACTGCCCAGCGCTTCCTTGCTGAAGTCCTCGCTCCACATGTCGCTTTCGGGGTGGAGGTGCAGATGACCGCACGGAGCCATGACGGTATGCTTGGGCTGAAAGAACGCCCACTTTTTCCGTCTTACCTCAACGCCAGCGAGGTTTACGCTGTCCCGGTACACGGACTTGGCGAGGGCAATTTCACCCGGCGTGAGTAAGCGACCTGATCCCTTCGGTGTCTCTGTCATTAAATAATCATGGGGTGGGCGTGTCAGCCCCGCAAGCGGCGTTGCAGCCGTTTCCAGGCAGTCTCGCTGGCGCCCCATTCGGGAAACGTCGGTGGTAGGTTGGCAGGCATGATATGTTTGGGACGCGCTCCGCATTTCGAGCAGCGCAGGTAGCCCGGCAGACATTCCATTGCGGTGTTCTTGCGGAAGAGAAAGCACCAACGCGCGAAGGGATCACGATGCACTACGCCCTGATGGCCGCACGAACCGCAGACTGCTCCGATATTCGCGTGATGACGGGTAAAATCAGAGAGCGTTTTAAACCGCGCGTTGCCCACATCAAAGGGGTAGGGGCAGTTGGTTTCGATCAGGCAAACGGCTGGGATTGAGCCGTTCGCATATGGTCAGCGCCAGCTCTTTGGCCGCCTGCTCGCGGATGCGTTGAACGGGAGCCGTGAGGCCTACGCGCGCCCAACCTGCGGAGGTGAGCAGCGCATCACTGATTGCGTGGGGATCGATGCGTTCCATTGCCCAATGAGAACATAGGGGGAACGATTCGGCAAGGGTCGTTTTTCTCGGTGACAAACCATTGTTTTTGGGACGTGAGGAAACTGCCTCCGAAACGGCTGGTTGTTGGCGGATGGAAAAGTCGACGACCCCTTACGCCCTCGTCGTAGACGACGATCCGATCATTCTCATGGATGCCTGTGACATCCTTGAGGAGGCTGGCTTTCGGTTCCATGAGGCCGATAATGGGGATGCCGCTGTCACGCTCCTGGACGAACATCATAGCAGCGTGATCCTGCTCTTCAGTGACGTAGAGATGCCGGGTGGTCGCAACGGCTTCGAGTTGGCCCGCCATGTCGATAAGCACTGGCCACATATTGAAATCGTGATTGCCAGCGGCAATGTAAAACCCAAGCCAGGGGACATGCCAGAGAAGGCCACGTTCATCGCCAAGCCGTTCAATGCTCGAATGGTACACGAGCATCTGAGAAAGACGCTCCCGGACGACAAAAAGCCGGAGCCGTTGAAAAAGGCAGTTTAGATATGGCGATGGCCCCGTTTCTGGGGCCATGCTGTTATGGGTAAATCTCTTCGTACAAGTCCATCAACGCTCGGCCGAGTAGATTGGCAATCGGGCAGTGAGGATCGATCTGGAGGAGCGCCACAATGTCACTGCGGTAGCGCTCCACCTTGTCTTCGCGGGTCAGTTCACTTTCCACGGAGTATGCCAAAGATGCGTTCGAGCCCTTGGCTCACACGCTTCATTGTCGCCTCATGTTCAGCCTTGGTGGCTTCATAGCGGGTGTTCATCTCCTCGACCTGCGCTTCCAGCTGACCGATGGTGTTCTCGACCAGTTCGCGTAGTACCTTGTCCGTCATGGGCGTTGTCTCCTCTTGTTTTAGTGGATTGTCGGACCATCACGGCGTGGATTGCCATGTGGGTCGAATAGGACCGGTACAAGCGCTTCGCTCGGTGACTTGCCGCGAAGAATGCGTTGCTTTAGCGTGCGCTTACAAACGCCTAGTATCTCTGACCACTCAACCAAGCTCTTTTTCGTGCCATCGACTTCTATGTACGGACTGTATCGTGTGGTAAGCGAGCCGCACTTCATCTTCGTCTTGTACTTCTTCAAGCCCCAACCCAAGTCTGCCACCTGGGCGCGAGGGCTACGTCGATTGCGCTGCTGAAGGCTGCGCGAAGTCCAAGCGATGTTACCGGGTTCATATCCCTTGTCGTTGCTCACGCGGTCCAGCGTCAGTTCGGGACTTGGCTTAGGACCGATCGCTTTCAGGAAGTTCGCAAATCCGTCTTGTCCGATGAAGGACGAGTCCACCGTGATGCCGCGACCACCATAGTCGTTATATTGGGGGTGCTTGTCGTTCGTGCAGCGGAAGATCGCATTCCTAAGAGCAGCCTTCTCAGACTTGTAATTCTGCTTTGGAAATTTGGACATCTCTCTCTCCTTCTGTTGTTACACAGATACTTATCGGAGAGGATGAAACGTAAACTGCGCACTTAACTGGCAGCGGTAGTCCGTTCTGATAGATACTGGATGAAAACATCATCCAACGGACTTGCCCTTATCAAACAGTTTGAGGGATTGCGAACACAGGCGTACATTTGCCCTGCTGGCGTTCTAACCATCGGCTACGGCTCGACTGGCGCGCATGTTAAGCGCGGCATGGTCATCACTGAGGCGCAAGCGACTGCGCTACTTGCTCAGGATGTTGTGCGGTTCGAGAAGGCAGTAAACGGGCTAGGGGTCGCGCTCACCCAGAACCAATTCGATGCGCTCGTATCGTTCGCCTTCAATGTCGGGGAAAAGGCTCTTCGCGATAGTACGCTGGCGAAGAAGCTAAAGGCAGGCGATTACAAGAGAGCGGCTGCGCAGTTTGGTGCGTGGGTCAAAGGGGGCGGAAAGACCCTGCCAGGACTAGTGCGGAGGCGGGCGGCAGAAGCTGCGCTGTTCGTGCGATGACGTACCGCAATCCCTTTGAAGCGCGCTGCGCTCGCGACCTGGGAGCCGGGTGGGAGTATGAAGCGGTTAAGCTGCCCTACATCCTAGAATGCACCTACATGCCTGATTTTATCGACCGGGAGGGTAAGCGCATCGTGGAAGCCAAGGGCCTGTTCGATGCGGGGGATCGCCGCAAGATGCTCGCCGTGAAAAAGGCCTATCCCGATTGGACGATCGAGATTTGGTTCACCAACCCGGCGAAGACGATCAGCAAGGCAAGCAAGACCACGTATCAGGAATGGTGCGCCAAGCATGGCTTCGTCGCCAAGCGGGGGCCGACTAAGTAGTGGTGTCCTAGTGTTAGGGCGTTTCCGGCGGGCTGCTCAAAACCCACTGTGATATTCGGCCCCGTGTTGCTTTGGCAGCGCGGGGCTTTTTCGCGGGTATAAGGATCGCGCGCCTACGCGCGAGGCGGGGACAGGCTACTCGTCTCGAATCAGGACGCCGCCAAAAAATCTCGACTTGCCAGCACGGCGTTTGTCGCCCATACCCCGACTCGTCTTCACAGACACATGGCTGCGAGCGGTCCTTGCTCAGGTTCGATTCCTGGGGTGCGCCACCAACGACACCAATTGCCGTTGCCCGTTAGCGCCCTGCGCTTGCGGTGTGTTTCTGTGCCCGCGCTGCGGGAGAAAGACGTACTCGGTGAAAATCGAAGATAACCGGATCAGCCATGCCGTGGGCGGGGCTTTGCCGTACAAACCATTGGGGCGTATTGCTCCTGGCGAGAGCGTGGGTCGGCCTCAGCGCGACACCGGCCATTTTCCTGCAACGGGCTCGGGTGTGTGGAGCGCGCCCTATCCGATCATGCCTTGCGGCGGCATGGTGTGGGGTATCGCAGATGGCGTTGTCCATTTCAGCCCGGTCCTGCCTAAGGGTGTCTCGGCTGATGCTGCCGCGTTCATTTACGGCATCATGTCGTGGGTCTTCTACGCGCCGGAAGGCGCAACGATCTTCTCGGTCGAGAAGACCGTAGGCGATAGCCCCTTGTCCTGGCTGAATGTATTCACCTCCACGAAGGAGGATTGGGCAGCGCTCGACGCACTGTACGCGCGGCTGATGAAGGCTGCTGACGTCCAGGCCGAGGTCATGGCTGTTTGTGATGAGGTGCGGGCATGAGGCAGTCTGAAATCCGGCCGGATGGCAAGCTGCACCTCTTCGGCAGCAAGGCAGGCATCAAGAAGGTCAAGGACAATGGCGTCAAGGTCGCTGTCCCTCAGGACGTGCCGTTCATGGTCATCACCAAGGCGGCAGGACTTTTCCTGACGCACGGCCCGGTTGGCGGCAGCAAGGTGGCCTATCAGCTGATTAAGTGGGCCTATCATAACGTGCCTGCCTTCGGCGTCTCGATTGAGCCGACAAACGGCATCAACATGCCTGTGATCTGGCTTCCGAGCCAGGATGCCGCGAAACGGGCGGTAGCGTCGCTGAACGGCGCATCGCTCGTCTCGATGGGGGTGCAGTGATGGACCGCGAACTCCAGCACCCGCTTGCCAACCTGCTTGCCAGCGTCGCGGATGAATGGCTCCGCTATTTTGGCGACACGGATGCGCAGGTGGAAGAGATGCACAGCATCATCGCCGATATTGCGCATGACCGTGTGAGCCTCGCTCCAGAGGAGGTGGAAGCATGAACTACGGGGCGGTCGAGTACGACCCGGATCAGGCAAAGGAGGCGATCAGGAAGTTCGCCCTTTTGTACTTCCTCAAGCATGGCGCGTCGAACAGTAATGCTGACCAATTGTCTGACAGCATCTACAACGCTCTAGATGAGGCAGAGCGAACGGAAGCGTTCAACCGTCTGTCATCGGCTGTTGAGCGCGCGTTCAACCGGCTGCGCATCAACGGCTATCGCTGCGAGCAGGACTGGCAATGCTGCATGTCATGCGGCTGGGCTGCAATCCCTGACGAGGAAGCCGACCATGCCGTCTGGTATCACAGTCAGGACCGTGCAGTCGCGTTTGATACCGGTAAGCTCTTGCTCGTCTGGCAGGGCGATGCTGCCCTTATTCGTTCGTGCCTTGAGGCAGAAGGCCTTGCGGTCGAGCATGACGGCACGGTCGAGCGTCGCATCCGCGTGGAGATGCCGTCATGAGCGCGAACAGCGTCGAAATCGACGAAGACAACCCGAAGGCAAGCCTCTTCACCGCAGCGGTTTGGTTCTTCTGCAACGAGGGTCCCACACCGGAGGCATGTGCCGCGCTCGTGCTTAAGGTGTGCGAGGCGATGGCCTATGTGCAGACCCTCGATCCCGAAGACCGCTAGCGGTTGTTCAGGGCCGCTGCGCGTATCTGGGCGGCACTGACGGTCTGGGGGTTGGAAGGGTCGCACTTGGCTTGCCCCCAGATCACCGATTGGCTCAGCCCAAGGTGTCATATCGTAGACCCGCAAACCCGCAGATTCCTGCGGGAAATGGCCCTTTGTTACAAATCCATATAAAGATGATGATGTAACACCAGCAATGGCGAAGCCCGTTATGCAGTCTGCGTCGATGAATAATGACACCGATAAGGGGCATATCATATAAATAATCTGTAGACGATGTTTGGCTGGAAACCGCCGTCGTCTATGACGGCGAAGCCAAGCATCCTTGTACCAAACAAAGAGTCAGGCCCGTCGTGCGATTTCCAGCCCGCACGACGGGCTCTTTGTTTTCGAGGTACAAAAATGAACATCAACCTAATCAGCCGCGGATGCGGCCAGGGCAAGACACAAGCTGCCCTCAACATCATGGCAAAAACCGAAGAGCGTTACGTGATGGCACAACCCAGCCTCCGTCTCGTCAACCAGAGCCATGCCGACTTGCTCGGCAAGAACCCTGATGCTCGCGCACAGGTCATCACCAGCGATACCAACGGCGGAGTAGGGCAGAGCATTCGTGCCGCCCTGTCGCGTCCCGGCCTGCTCGCGCAATCGCCCAACCTGCTGTTCGTGACGCACAAAGGCGTGATGGACCTGGACGGAGCCGACCGCAGCGGCTGGAACCTGATCGTTGACGAGATCCCCAGCGCGACTGAACACCTCGAATACAAGCTGAAGCTGACCCGCCGCTATGTGGTGCGTCACCTCGCTATCCGTCCCGGTATCGGTGACAGCTACGAGCTGGTCATCAAGCCCGGTCACATCGAGAAGGTGCAAGCGATGCTGCGCGATGCGGGCAAGGATACGCTCGCCGCTGCGCTCGCCGATCTCTGGAACCTGCTGCTTAACCCGCACTATCGCGTCTTCGTCACCAAGTCGGAGTGGCTGAGCGCGGGCGAGACGGCACGCGGCGATGTGGAGTTGAATGCGCATGCGATCCTCCAGCCTTCGGTCTTTGCCGGGTGGAAGAGCGTGACGCTGATGGGCGCGAACGCCGACAAAAGCCGTCTCGTGCAGATTTGGTCGCAGATGGGCGTGACGTTCAGCGCGCATCCCAGCATCGAGAACATGGCGCACAGTCAGGCTACCGGCATGCGGCTGACCGTTCGTTACATGACCAACAAGGTGTGGACCCGATACCTACGCGATAACGCGCTCGGCCGCACTGGCTTCCGCGATATGGTGAGCAAGCTCGTTCCCAACCTGCCAGACGATTATATCTGGAGCGCCAACAACGCCGACACGGGGAAGGTCGAACAGATCATGGTGGGGCGCAAGCTGCCGCCCGTATCGCATGGCCTAAATGCCTATCGCAGCATCGACACTGCCGTGAGCCTGGGCAGCTTTAACGACGACCTCGCGCATGCGCGCTTCCTCTCTGATGCTTTCCAACTGTCCGACGAAGACCTGTTCCGCAGCCGTGCGGGTGAAATGACCTATCAGATGGTCATGCGGACATCGCTGCGCATGGAAGGCGAGAGCAAGCCTGTCAGCGCATTCGTACCGGACTGGCGCACTGCTGAGTTCCTGGCCGAGTTGCTGCCCGGCGCTCGCGTCGAACATCTGGACCTGGGCATCGAAGAATTGAGGGGCGCCAAGCCCCGTTTCCGTGTGGCGAACACGGCTGCTGAACGCATGGCCAAGACCCGCAGCAAGCAGGCGGCGGCGGTCGAACGCAGCAACGAATTGCTAGAGCTTCACCGCATCGCATCGGGTGCGCTCGTCGGCGAAGCCCCGGTCATCATCACCAGCAAGGCAGTGGTCGCAACGCGCGACATCGCCAGCCATGCGCTGCCCGATTGGGATAGCCTGCGCGACCTCCTGGAGAGCGATCGTCACCGCAAGCTGGACAAAGATAAGGCCGGATTGATCGTCGGTTCGCTCATGGACCCTGACGCCAGCCCCGATAGCGTCGCCGGTCTCGCGAACGTGGTCTATACCCAGTTTGCCTGGATGGACGTGGACGATGGCGACTGCTCGCCGGAACAGGCTTCGCGCCTGCTCGGTGACGTAAAGCACCTCGTCTACTCCAGCTTCAACAACGGCAAGGTGGCGGGCAAGCACCGCTTCCGCATCGTCGTGCCAATGAACAAGCCCGTGGATGCTCCGACCTATCGCGCCATCTGGCAGGTGCTGGCCGACCGTTTCGCCGCCGCAGGCTTCTGGGTGCCGACGAAGGCTGGTGAGGAAGTGCCAGGCAATCGCCCGGTGAGCGGTCTCGACTACAGTAAGTGCAAGGTCAGCGACTTCATGTACCGCCCGGTTCGCACGGCGGACAAAACGAAAAACGTCTGGATTGATTGCTGGTCCTTGCCGATCATGGACGTGGACGGCTTCGTGCATGCAATCCGTGATGACGAAGACGAACTGCTCGACCTGTGGCTGGAGGAGCGCAACGCCAAGCGCGCTCGCGAAGAGGCGCTGTTCAAGGACGTTCCCGATCTGCTGATCCAGTACCGGGCGCAGGCAGCGGCAGCGACGAAGCGTGATGCTGCGGAGCGGGTCGCACAGGAGTTCGCCGCGATCCCAAGCGGCGGCATGAACCAGAACCTCTTTCGGTTGGCGAAGTGGCTCGTGGCTAGCGGGCATTCGCCGGACGAGATGTTCGCGGAATTGTCGATGCTGCTGGCGAGTCGTCCAGGCGGCAAGGATCACCAGCGAGACCTACAGGATATTCGCGAAGACGCGGTTCGAGGCCGCATGAGAATTGCACGATGATTTTTGATGTTGAAAAATGTGATGGCTACCAAGCCTGGACGACTGACTATGACGCTGCGCTGGAGGCTTGGTGCCTCCAGCATGGCTATCCGACCCAACGATATGATGACGGTATCCGAATCGAGGTCCGCAGCCGATCCCAGGCCACATATCTACAAGTCGCGTGGGGGAACCTATGACACCCGCCGACTTGATCCGCGAGTTTCTGGCGAAGGGCGGTAGGGTCACACAGTGCAAGGCTGTCGTGCCGCGCAATATCGCCCGTGATGCCCCTCCGCCCTTTCCGCCGTTGCACGTTTACGAGGAAGCGTTCGACGCTTTGCAGAACCAGCGACCGGGCGAACGATGGAGCGCCGACTGGTGGGCGGCATATGACATCGGCCCATGCGATCCCAATCGGGAGATCGCAGAAGCCGCCGCCGCGTTCGTTATTGCACGGGATGAAGGGCTGGAGAGCGGCGAGCTATATCGACGCAGCTTGTGCCATAAAGCCCCGTGGAAGCGCGTGAAGCCCCGGAGAACATCCGGGGCTTCACTGTATGCGGAATACCTGATTGACGCTGTACGGGGCGCTGTGGGCGTTAGCGGGTGCGATTGTACTCCAGCTGCCAGCGGTAAACGAGGTCCGTGAATTGCTCGCCAAACAGCGTTCCCAGCCGTTCAGCAACATCAGCGTCCACCGGGGCATCACCGTCGATCACGCGGTTCAGTACATCGCGCTTCATGTCGATCCGCTCCGCTGCCTCCTCGACCGTCAGTCCCTTTTCGGCGATCTGATCGCCAATCATCGAACCAGGATGCGTAACCCCGCGCTCGTCGTGAACGATCATGTCTTCGGGATCAGAGATTTTGTAGCTCATATTGGCCTCCAGGATGACGCTAACAAAAATGGCGGCAAAAAGCGAGGGGCGCGCGCCCCTCAGTGATAATCCTCGTAGTCCAGCACGGTGACTTCTTGGCGGGGGATATTGACGATGAAAGTCAACCGATAATTGCGCGTAACGACGAGTGACCAACTATCGGGGCGACTAGGTGCAAGATCATGCGCCTTCCAGCTTGGAACTGCGCGAAGCTGGTTGGGATGATCCATGACCTTGATAGCGGCAATCATTTCAACGATCTTGCGCGTCTCAAGTGCGTCGAGCCCCTTAACGCTAGTCCGGCCGGGGTTTTCAACGAGTGCCTTAACCCGCTTGTCCTTCACGCTAACGATCTTCATTTTTGGATGCTCCGTGCTGTATTCCAATTTGATACAGCCGCATTCCAAAAGAGCGACTAAAGATTGCCGGACTCGCAAAAATCTGGAGGATTATCTCCTGCTTTTTGTCACCGCATCCAGAACTTGCTTCATCATGTCCTTTGTCTCGGTCATCATGTTTTCGAGGTTCTGGGTGGTATTTTTCAGCACGGCCAGTTCGCGCGCCGCGTCCTCTCGCTTACCGTCGAGGGCGACGATCTTCTGTTCAGCGCCCCGAAGGTCGTGCTTGAGTTCCTTGATGTCGCGGTCAGCGTTGATGATGCGGCTGACGACCCAAGCCATATAGCCCAGGACGGCGAATAGGGCGGTGATCGCGCCAGCAGCTTCGCCCAGTGGCTTGTACCACGGGTTCACCACTGGGGCGGGCACTTCGACGGTTGCCTTCAAGGTCGATTGAACGACCGGCGGGGGCGTTTGGGCTGTGGCTGTCATGTCAGTTTCCCAGCGCCTTGTCGCCGACTGCCAGCGCGATAAGACCCACGATGCCTGCCTGTGCCAGCCGTGTTCCAATCATCGAACGAATGAAGGGGATGCTCCAAACCCATTTGGCGACAATCCAACCCTTACCCGCGAGAGCGCCAGCGCGCGCCAGCTTGCTTACGGGCTTCACTTCACTTTCTGCGGTCTTTTCGACCGTCTCATTATCATTCATTTTAATCTCCTAATCCGGAAGTTCCCCTTAGTTGGTTGGCTTGATCGGCCTGTTGTTGGTTGCTTGATGATACAGGAACCACGAGCTACCGGCGTTGTCCGGGCCTAGTGCGGTCTGTTCTGCCAACTTCTGTTGGAAGCGCTGCTCGGCGAGATCGACACAAGCATCCAAATCGCTGCCCGTCATGCCCATATCCTTGAGCAGAGCCGGGCCAGCGAGCATCTGGTCGCACGCTTGTCCGTCGCGACGATCCCAGATGGGGTTGCCGTTATTGTCACGGTCATAGACCTCATCCCATGTTCGACAGCGAGGGTTCTGTGCCATATCGACTTCCTCGAAAGTCTGCGGCAGCTTTGATACGTCCCCGCCCGATGCGTAAATCTGCTCGTTCGTCCACAGGATGGTCATGTAGGCATAGCGTGAGTTGATAAGCGGATTTTTGATACGCCCGACAATACGCTTGCGATGGGCGGCCACGAGCCAGTCCATAATGGCCTTTGCCTTGGGCGATGCTGCGCGAATTGCATCGTTGAAGCCAAGTCGTTCAGCCATATGAAGTGCGGACAACCAGTAGCCGGTCATGAAATCGTGTGTGTGAATACCCTCGCGATTACCCAGGCCCGCATTTGCCAATCCGAAGCGGGCGCAGGCGGCATAGATCAACAGATTTTCGTCAATCTGCCCGTTCTTCATTACATTAGTGGGAGGGTTAAGGATACCGGGGGTGGACGCGTATGAGCTGTCATAAAACTGCTCAAAGTCGAACACGACCCAATCTAGCATTTCGTCACGGCTGTATAGGCGAGTGCTACCCTTTGACGCTGTTTTCCAGCACAATGCCGCATGAGCGAACTTCCACGCCGCACTACGCTGCGTGATGTTACCAGGGCCGTAATAGCTATACAGGATATTGTTGTCATAGAGGCGAGGTTGGTCACTCATCCTATGACCAAGGAACGCAAACTCCGGCGACTTGAATAGCAATGAACCCCAATGTGGGAATTGGTGGGCGTGCGCGTCATCAATCGAGTTGGTGCCGAAAATTGGGCGCTTGGGATCGTTATCTGAACCGGAGGTGCCGGATACTCGAAGTGGGTTGCTTCCTCGTACCCATTCTGAAACTCGTCCGCTTTGAATGTACCATGCTGTGCTCGGTGAAATGCTCATTTCGCCCGGACCATAATAGTGGTTGCGCAACGTGACCTTGCGGCGGGCATTACCCTTGTAGACCGGGGTTGGACGGCCTTTTTCCAAAGCATGGTAGGGGTCGCTGGCATAGCCGGTGAGATAGTCGAGCGCGATTTTTCGCATCGACACGCCTGTCATGGGGTGCGTGCTTTCCATGTCCAAGGCATAGCGAGCGACCATTTCTGGCATGATCTGGCGATCATCGCGCACGCCGCCAGGGCCAGTCAGTGGGGATCGGCCCATCTGATTGAATGGTGCGTATTTGAGGAAGATGCCCGCATTGGGGACCACACCGCGAGAATAGTAGAGCAGGTTGTAGGGCAGCTTCTTGCCAGCTTCGTTCGCAAGCTGCTGGATTTCTTCGTAGGTCGTCGGCTCGTAGCTCATGACCTGCCAGTTGCCGAAGCCGTTCTGCTGACCATTGTTGCCATAAATCAAGCGCATGTCAGTGCCGTTGGTCGAGTATCCGGTATAGCAAGCGAAGGGTACGCGCTGATCGAACACGGGGACGCGCTTCCATACGTCGGTCTTGCTGTAAGGCTCGCACTCGTGACTGCGCCAAATGACCGACGAACGTACCGTACCCGAATTGAAATGCGGATTATCACTCGTAATCATCGCATTACCAACGCCATCCCATGTGCCTTCCCAGGCCGGTTTGATGCTTGCGCTATTAAGGGGCTGGCCGTTGGGCAATTCGACGCGACCGAGCATATTGCCTTCAGCATCGTAGATCAGCCACTTGTGGGGCACCATGTAGCTTTCGTTATCCTTAGGATCACCGAATGGGTTTGCTGGCATCTTGCTTTCGTCCCAATCGTAGAAGAACTGGAATTGAACATAGGTGCCGATACGAATGCCTTCGCAGTAATAATTGATGCCGTTTATGTTTGGGCAAGAACCTTGTGGGACTACCTCAGTCCACGCGGCTTGTGCGCCATATAGCGCAGCGTCCTCAAAGCGGACGTTCTGCGCCACAGGCTTAGTCATCACCAATTCGTTGGGGTGAAGGACGCCCACGCCAGAGGACCAATCCTCCAATACAGCTTTGTAGGCGCGGTACTTGGGGATGGTCATTTCACCGATGGTGATGCCCAGTGTATAACCCTGCCCATCACTGGTCGAATAAGTGAGGTTACGCTGCGCGACTGCGGATGTGATCGCGCTGGCATCGACAACAAGGCTGTTGAGATCGGCGACGCTGATCGAACCATTGGAGACAGCTTGATACGTCTTGGCGTCCTCAATCTTGGTGAAAGATACGCTACAAGACTCGAACTCAAATCCAGGAATGGCGTCATTCACGTTGCCATGGCTTGAGCCGATGTAGACGCGAGATGTCGCATTGATGGACGGCTTAAACTCCGTGTCGATGCGGTCACTGGCCTGCTGACCGTCCAGGAAGAATGTTACATACCCGCCCTTGCCGGTTAGATCATTTTCCCAAAGGACTTCGTACGTCTGTACGCTTCCCCGGTTGATAAGGCGGTTTGTTCCTGCCCTAACATCACCACCGCCAGCCTGCGAGGAAAGGTAAACCGTTAGTTCGTCCGTCCAATTATACTTGAGTGTAACTTCACCAGTACCCCAAGCACCAATCATGCCGATAATGCCTGTTCCACCGGCTGGGATGAGGCACTTGACTTTCAGGCGAACTCCAGCAGGAACCATACTTGTCTGATAGTCGCTTGTGATAGAGAAGTCGGTGTTCAGCGCAGCTGACGCAAGAGATTGGTAGTCGTTCTTGTCCAGAACGAGGCGATTACCATTCCAGACGATCTTATCCTTGGAGTACTCGATTGGCATGATCGCCGCTGCGTCAACTGCGTTGCCCTTTGGGCGGAATTCAGTGCCGTTCCATGTCCAGTCAGACGAGCGCGTCACGGGCACTTTAGAAGTAACCGTCTTCTTGATTGGGATACCACTCGGAGTGGTGATCGTGAAAGACTTGTTCGTCTCGCCAATCGACAGGTTGAGCGGGAAGATAGAGCCGGGGGCAACGAAAATTTCGCCAGCGCCACTGAGGTTCAGTTCCTCCTTGGGGAAGCTGGGCTGAGGCATGGGGGCATTGGTCAGGCCAAGCGTGATCGCGTAGCCGCTGGTCGTGCTGTTGATCCACAGGCCAACGCCCGCATTCTTTTTGTCGTATGGGATAACGACCTGCGCTTGCTGTGTGAGGGTGATGCCCTCCGGTTCGCCATTGGCGACGGGGACGATCATGTAGACGCCTGGGCTACCTGCTGGCTGGGGGCTGTACTGGCTGAAATTGACGATGGAGCCAAAGCCGCTGTCACCGCTCTTACCGGCTGGACCCTCAGGGCCTTGCTCACCCTGCGGTCCCTGTGGGCCGACCGTGGCGTCAACCAGCTCGCCCGCAATGTCGATAATCTTCTGAACCTTCTTGGAAAGGTCGTAATTCTCATTCTTGAGCGGCAATAAGGTATAGGAAAGCTGCGATGCGGTAGAACCGGGATAGGGTTCGATCAGCGTGAGACTGTTAGGACTATCAATTGTCAATCGGCGTCCAAAAAGGACCCCCTATCGGCGTCCAAAAGGGACCCCCTTCGTCGAGCAGCGTGACGGGTATGACGGGTGCACCGTTCGCGCTG
>NZ_LMMH01000007.1:0-68345 GCF_001422185.1 Sphingomonas sp. Leaf257 | reverse complement strand
CGCAACTCGCTACGACCGCTGCCCAACCGTCTTCTTCTCTGCCGTCGCCCTCGCGGCCACCGTCATCTTCTGGCTATGACCAATGAGTCCTGACCCTAGGGCCTTCCTCGCTGGCCAGCGGAAGATCGACCCGGCCGTAGGCGCGAAGGCTACCGATGCGACTCGAGAGCCTTCGCCGGATCCTCTTCTGACGTCGGTCCGCCGTCGGCACTCTGTGGCACGCGATCCTTCTGCAGGTGCGCGGTTGGAGGCGATCGAAACCCCTCCGAGCCAAGGAACTCGTACTTGATGTATCGGTCGGACTCGATGCGCTCGAGCACCGCGTTGATCACGGCTTCTCGAGAGGGCAGCTGGAGCCGCTGCTGTAGCCGCTCCGCGATGGCCACCGCTACGGGCGACAAGGCTATTGTTGAGCGCCGGTAGCCGGCTTGATCCTCGCGTTGCTTCTTCAGCCGCATGGACCGGGTACTGCGTTTTATAGGCTGCTCGTCGCTCGTCATAAGCGGACGACAATCTGCCAGCATCAGCCCAGGTGCAATATGGCTTCGGCATTACGAAACGCGGTCGCGATGGTCTGCGTGGCAGGCGATGCAGAGGTCACTGAGCAGTTTGATCGAGAGTGACGTCGTCGCCCTCGGGAGCGTCGTCCTCGGGGGCGTCTTGCTGGGCGCGATAGGTGGTGAGCATGCCCTCGTACATCACCATCGTCTTATTGAGCGACTGCAGGAAGACGGGGTCGAAATAGATCATCGGCTCGTTCAGGATATCGACGGCGAAGAAGGCTCCGACCACGTCGATCTCAAGTATCTCCGCGAGCTGGTCGATGAGATGTCCGGTGAGCGGCGTTCGGCCCGCTTTGATCTTGACGACAAGGCTGAGGCTTCGCCCCAATCGGGCGGCTACCTGTGGATTCGTCAGCCCCCGACGACGCCATTCCTCGCGGAACAGCGTGAGAAAGCCCCGTTGTCTGTCAGCGCTTACGGCGAACGCTTTGCCCTGGTGGTACATTGTGCGACCCCCTAACAGGTCGCAATACTCCGTTATTCCGCACGATTGTCAATCAGGCGCGTCCACGGCAATGTGTGAACAATCGTTAAATGTTCCGTAAAATACGGCGAGTAGCGCTGTTACGAAGGCGAGCCGAGTAGGAACCGGGTGATCGGCGTATTGCATCGCTAAGTCACGTGCTCGCTGGAAGATCGGTTTCTGGCTAAGCGGGATACGCAACGTCACCCGAACGTCGCCGGGCTGATCTAGCTTGAGCGCCTCGGCAACCAAGGCCTTCGGATCCTCCATAGACAGGAATATTTCCATGCCTTTCAACGCAGTAGCGGATACGCTCTCGAACGCCAGTGTGTGGTGCGAGTGGATGCGGATGGCGTGACACGCCAGCCGGAACACCGACTTATCGAACGTGAATGTGTAGATCACCTGAGACATAGGCGATCATATTCCCTCCCCCAGGCGATAGGCCATACCTGATACGCAGCAACTGCGATTGCCGCCGGCCTCCCGTGCCGCAGCCCCTCCATCGTTCACAAAGATCAGGACAAGTAAACAGGGTAATTATTTTACCCTGTCGATCGGTCCACGGCCGGAATGAACCATTTCGGCTGGAAGTGAGCTGCGGTCGTGGACCGCCTGCTAGATGTTACAATCACCGTCACAAACAGGGTAACTTTTTTCCTCTGTTCAAGTCTTGAGATTTGGTTCCTTTTGAAGACGGCGCAGCAATTCGCTTCGTCTATCAAGGGGAAAGAGCATGTCTGCACTTGCGATGCCGAAGGGGGGTCGTACCAACGCCGTCCTTCTCGGCCTGGCAATCATCGCCATGGTGATGGTGCTGGGCGCGTCGGCGGCGTTCGCCGGCACCGACACGACGTTCAATACCGCTCTCTTGAAGTTCACGGACTTCCTCGAGGGCTCGGGCGGCAAGATCATCACCGTGATGAGCCTCGCCGGCGGCATCGTCGCGCTCGCGTCGGGTCGCTTCAGCCTCGGCCAGGTGGCCGTCCCGGTCGCGGTCGGCGTCGGCGCCGGCACCGGCATTCCGATCGTCACCTCGACCGTCACTGCGACGATCTGAGGCGCGGCTGGATCAACCGCTGGGAGGGCGGCTTAGCTTATGGACCGGTATTCCATCCCCTCGCATCTCGACGACCCGGAGCTGATCGGCTTCTGGACGCTGGACGAGTTCCTCGCGATGGCGATCCCCTTCGTGTGGGGCATCCTCTCGCAGCACGTCGTGATCGGGTTGGTGGTCTCGTTGCTCGGGTGGTGGGGGTTTCGGAAACTCAAAGCCGGGAAAGCCTCGTCGTGGATTCTCCACATGGCCTACTGGCATCTGCCGTCGAGCTTTACCGGTCTGAAGGCAACGCCGCCCTCTCACCTTCGCGTGATGGTGGGCTAAATGGATTACAGTGTCGGCCTCGCGCAGTCGCAGCGGGTCATCAAGCAGCGCAACATGCTCGGCATCGTCGCGCTGGTGCTGGCAGGCCTCGTCGTCCTGCTGTTCCTGGTCGGCGCCACGCGCGACCGCGAGATCGTGCTGCAGCCGATCGTGCGCACGCCGCTGACGCTCTCGTCGAGCGGTGTCAGCCGGGACTATCTCGAGATGGTCACGCGCGACACAGCGCTGATGACGCTCAATCGGTCCCCCGAAAATCTTCAATACTGGATGGACTCGATCCTCGCGATCGCCACGCCGGAGAGCCACGGCGCGCTCAAGCGCGATCTCATGAAGATCGTCAACGAGCAGAACGGCTCCACGATCAGTCAGTATTTCACGCTCACCGGCATGAAGGTCGACCCTGAAGCTCTGACCTCTGAGGTGAGCGGCACCCTCCACACCGTCGTCGGCTCGAAGTCGGTCACCGCCGAGCCAAAGACCTTCCGCTTCAACTGGGCGTACCGTGGCCTGTCTCTGCAGCTGAAGGGCTTCGGGATGGTGAGCAAGGCCGACAAGGACGGCGCCGCACCCGGAGACGCGTCATGAGCCCTCTGCTTGCCTATAGCCTGATCGGCGCTGGAGGGGCGGTCACCACGCGCTGGTGCCACCTCTCGCGCCTGATCGGCGGTTGCATGATCGTGGTCGGCGGGGTCGCGCTCGCGGCGCCCGCTTTCGCCGACGAGCACGTTCTCGCACGCGACAACAGCGAGGTCGCCTGCACGATGTCGAAGTCCGGGCTGACGCGGGTCAGCCTCAAGGACGATCGCTTCGCCAGCGTCTCCAAGCTCACGACCGGCGTCGACAGCGAGGACTTCACGGTCGTCAACGAGCCCAACCGCGGCGACATCTACGTCTCGGTGCCGGAAGGCTACTCGCGCGCCACGGTGTCGTTCTTCGGCACGACCGCCAAGGGATACGTCTACAAGTTCGCCTGCAGGTTGGCCGGCGACGACGCGCAGCAGGTGTTCGTCGAGAACAAAGACGTCGAGGCGGAGAAGCAGACGCAGGTCGCATCCGCTGCCGCGACGCCGCAGGAGGCGTCGGCGAACCTCGTCCAGGCGATGTACGAGAACGCGAACATCGATGGGTTCGAGATCCGGCCCGCCTCCATGTCAGCGGTGATGATCGGCACCCTCAAGGTGCAGATGATCTCGGAATATCGCGGGGCGCAGATCGCCGGTCGCGTGCTGCGGATCCAGAACACCGGCAAGGCGCCGGTGTCGCTCGGCGAAGGCACGATCGCACCGTCGAACGCGATCGCGGTCTCGGTGCCGCACCCTGACCTCAAGCCCGGCGAAGCCACCACCGTCTACATCGTCACGCCTTCGGGCCTCGCCAACGGAGTGCGGCCATGAGCCTCAGGGACATCTTCAATCGCAACAAGGCCAAGCAGCTCGATGCCGAGCCCGAGGAGGGTGACGACACCGGCATGATGGCCGGCAACGATGCCGTGCGGAAGAAGCAGACCATGTGGCTGGCCATCATCGCCGGCTTCATCGTGCTGCTCGGCGGTTGGTACATCCTGAAGCCGTCAGGCAAGGCCGCCATCGCGCCGACCGACGGCAAGGACGTGACGATCGCGACCGACGACATGGTCAACCGCAACATGTCGCAGCGCGAGTGGCAGGCCTCGTCCGAGGCGCAGATGCAGTCGATCAACAACCAGCTGAAGTCGGTCGACGGCCAGGCCGCGCAGATGCGGGCGCTCCAGGAGCAGGTCGCGGCGCTGCAGGGCCAGAACCAATCGATGGCCTCGGACGGTCAGCGCGTCATGAGCGCCTATCAGCAGGAGAACGATCAGCTGCGCAAGCAGCTCTCGGACCGCTCGAGCACGCCCGCGCCTGCACCCCTGCCGACCCAGATGTACGGCGCCGCGCAGCCGAATTACCGGGCACCCGGCGGGGCAGGGGGCCCGATGACGGCGGGTGAAGCGGCCGCGGCTGCCGTTGCGTCGCGGCAGATCAAGCTGGTCTCGTTCGAGGGTGGCCCGGCCGGCACCGCCACGCGGATCTCGGGAGGCACGACCAGCTACACCGACAGCCCCAACTACCTGCCACCCAACTCGATTGCGAAGGCGAAGGTCATCGTGGGCGTCGACGCTTCGGCCGGTGTTCAGTCGCAGTCGGACCCGCTCCCCGTGGTGCTGCGCATCACCGGACCCGCGCGGTCGGTCTACCGAGACGGCAAGCTGCTCACGACGCGGATCGAAGGCTGCCTCATCAACGGCGCAGCGCGCGGCGACCTCTCCTCCGAGAAGGTCTACGTCAAGCTGCAGCGGATGACGTGCCCGCAGTCGAACGGCCGCTACGCGGTGTCCGACGTGAAGGGGTTTATCAGCTTCGCCGGCAAGACGGGTGTCCGCGGTCGCGTCGTAAGCCGGGAGGGTGGCCTCGTCGGGCAGGCGTTCCTCGCCGGCGTCGCAGGTGGCATCGGCCGCGGCTTCGCGGCGAACGCCAACTCCTCGCTCCTCGGCTCGAACATCACCGTCAACGGCAAGCGCCAGATGCTCGGCGTCGGCGAACTGGCGACCGGCGGTATCGGCAATGGTGTCGCAGAGGCCGGCGACATGGTCAGCAAGTACCTGATCGAGCGTGCCGAGCAATATCAGCCAGTCATCGAGATGCCCACCGGCATCGATGTCGAGATCGTCTTCCTCGAGGGCGTCTTCATCCAGAACTGAGCGGCCTCGACCAGGTCGGAAAGGCGGGAAGAGTTATGATGCAGGGTTTGGGATCGGTAACGCTGGCAGCGATGGCGGCGCTCCTCACCGGGAGCGCAGCGGCCCCGGATGGCGAGATCGTCAAGGCCGCGCTGACAAAGCGACTGCCCAAGACGCAGGTGACCTCGGTCGACTGCTCCAAGGTGGACGGCCTGTGCGAGGTCGTGGCTGGCTCGAACCTCTTCTACGTCGACAAGTCCGCGCGCTTCCTCGTCATCGGGCGCGTCTACGACATGCAGACGCGCCAGGACCTCACCGCCGCGCGGTTGCTGGCGCTCAACCCAGACATGCTGGTGGGCGGGGCGGCGAAGGCGAACAGCGCGGCCGATGCTCCCGACGCCACGCCGCCATCGGTGGGCACAGGCACGCGGGTGACCCAGGCGACGTCCCCGCAACGCCTCGACCTTTCGCGGCTGTCGAAAAAGGGGGCGATCATCTGGGGTTCGGGGGCGCAGACGGTGACCGTCTTCTCGGACTTCCACTGCGGGTACTGCCGCGCGCTCAGCCAGTCGCTCGAGACGATGAACGTGACCGTGATCGAGCGACCGATCTCGGTCCTCGGCAGCCGCGAGGTCGCCGACCTCGTGCTGTGCGCGCGCGACAAGCATGCCGCGGTGCGCGCCGCCTATGCACAGGACGAGATCCGCACCGGTCCCAAGTGCGACACCAGCGGGCTGGATGAGAACGAGGCCTTCGCCAAGGCGCACGGACTCAACGGCACGCCAGTCATCGTCCGCTCCGACGGCGCTGTGATGGAGGGCTTCAAACCGAAGCCGCAGCTCGAAGCATGGTTGAAGGGAGCCAGGTCGTGAAGAGCGATGTCATCTATCTGCCGGCAGGTCCCGTGCCGGCGCTGCGTCCCCGCCGCACTCGGCTGATGACGGGCGTCGCGCTCGCTGTCGCCGGCTTGGCAATGACCAGCTGCACCACGTTCGGCACCAACATCTCGGGCAAATTCGGTTGCGGCGCGCCGGCAGGCGGCAGCTGCGCCCCGGCGACCGTTATCGACGACAAGGCGCTGGCCGAAATCACCGGCGACACCAGCTTCCGGCCTGCTGTGCAATACCAGCAGGCACCCGTCCGCTCCGCGCCGGAGAGCGTAGCGATCGCTGCGACCGGCACGGTGGGTGTTCGGCCGCAGAAGGTCCTTCGTATCGTCTTCCCGGCGCATACCGACGGCGCCGGCCGGTATCACGAGACGAGCGTCGTGCAGGCGGTGGTCGACAGTGGCCAGTGGGTTGCCGCGACCAACGGCCATGGCCCGGGCCTCGCCGCCTCGACCACGCTCAACGTGAGCCCCGAGATCCTTTCGCAGCTCGGCGCGCCGATCGACGCCGTCACGGCCAACGAGCGGGCGACTGCAGAGCGCTTGGCTGCGGAGACGACGCCGGTAGCCGCCGGTCCTGCGAGCGCGGCCGCGCCGACCGTCGGCGCCGTCGCTGCCGCGCGAGCCAAGGCCAAGGGCGGTCGCCCGCTCGCGGCGACAAGGCCGGTCACGCCGGCGCCGACGCCTGTGTCGACCCCCGTCGCGGCGGCATCGCCTGCCGGACAGCGGATCGCCTCGTCGTCGCCGTCCAACCGGCCCGCACGCTTCAGCCCGAACGTGGAGGACTGATCACATGGCAGCCAAGAGGGGATTCATCGCTCGCATGCTGGGCGACACGCGCGGGACGGACGAGGGCACGCCGGCCTTCGACGCGCCGATGCTCTCGAACTGGCTGCCCTACCGCAGCTACGATCAGCGACACGACATCTTCTACCAGACGAACTCGATCGGTTTCGCACTCGAGCTCGCGCCGCTCATGGGCGCGGACGAGCGAACCGGCGAGATCCTGGCGCAGCTCCTTTCGGAAAGTATCCCCGCCAACGCGCGCGTGCAGATCCTCGCGTTTCAGAGCCCGCGCGTCGGCAAGCTGATCGCGCAATATGCGCTCCCGCGCTTCAAGGCCGGCGGTGTCCACCGCAAGATCGCCGAGCATCGCTCAGCCTTCCTACGCCAGGGTGCGTGGGTATCGATGTCGAAGGACGGTCCCTTCCACGTCCGCAACCACCGCATCTTCCTGTCGGTGTCGATCGCGAGCGGCAAGTCGAGCCCCGAGGAGCTTGTCGGCGTGCGCGACGGCATCGTCTCGACGCTTCAGTCGATCGACATGCCGTCGGCCCGCATGAAGCCGGTCGACCTCATCTCGCTGATCGACGATATCACCGCTCCCGCCTTCAACGTGGCGGAGGAGGTGCTCGAATATTCCGAGCTCGACCCCATCGCCGATCAGTGCATGCGTCGCGACGTGCAGACGGTGGTGCAGGCGGATCGCCTGCTCGTCTCGGTCGAGCCGCTGCGCGCAGTCACCAATCTTTCGGGCGAGACGGCCTATGAGGAGATCCGACCGGACACATTCGATTACCGCTTCTTCTCCGTTCGGAACCTCCCCAATCGCTGGGCGCCCTGGGACGTACAGAAGCTGATCGGTGACATGTTCTCCGATAAGCTTCGCCCGGGCTGTCCTACGCTGACCTCGCTGTGTCTGTGCTACCAGGACGAGCAGGCGGCATCGTCCAAGGCCGGCTACAAGTTCATGCGCACCTCGAGCCTCGCGGACTCCAAGTCGGCACGGCTCCTCCCGCAGCTCAAGGATCAGAGCCGCGAATGGGAGCACGTGACGCAGGAGCTGAGGCTCGGCAAGAAGCTTGTCCAGGCCTATTATTCGGTCGGCATCATCAGCCCAAAAGGGCAGGGCGATGCCAACGAGCGCACCGTCAAATCGATGTACAAGGCGGCGGGCTGGGACCTGCTGGACGAGCGGTTTCTCCAGATCATGGCGTTCATGTCGTGCCTGCCGATGACGCTCGGCAACGGCATCGACAGCGACCTGAAGCGCATGAAGCGGCTGCGCACGATGCTCACCAGCACGACCGCGAACATGCTTCCCATCCAGGGTGAGTATCTCGGCGGGCACCTCCCGCACCTGATGTTCGTCGGCCGGCGTGGCCAGCCCTTCTTCTGGTCGCCCTTCGAGAACAAGGCGGGCAACCATAACGTCGCGGTGTTCGGCAAGTCGGGGTCGGGCAAGTCGGTGGCCCTGCAGGAGCTGTGCGCCGCCTTTGCCGGCGTCGGCGCCAAGATCATCGTGATCGACGACGGCCGCTCGTTCGAGCACATGGCCAAGAGCCTCGGTGGCAACTTCGTCGAGTTCCGCCTGCGCGACGGGTTCAGCCTCAATCCGTTCTCGATGATCGACGAGACCCTTGTGGCGCAGGACGAGGATTATCTCGTCGACGCCCTGGCGATGCTCAAGTCGATCATCGGGCAGATGGGCCGCCATATCGACAAGCTCAACGACACCGAGCGCGGCCTTATTGACCGAGCCGTCAATCGGGTGTGGGAGGCCAAGGGGCGGGGCGGCAGCGTCGACGACGTCGTGCAGGAGCTGCGCACCGACGGCAGCCCGCAGGGCACCGATCTCGCGATCGCGATGTTCCCGTTCTCCTCGGAGGGCACCTACGGCCAGTTCTTCGTCGGCGAGGCGTCGGTCGACATGTCGAACGCCTTGACCGTCTTCGAGCTGTCCGACCTCGCCAGTCGTGAGGAGCTCCGCTCCGTCGTGCTCACCGCGATTATGTTCATGTCGAGCCAGACGATGCGTCGCATGGATCGCCAGATTCCCAAGGCGCTGCTGATCGACGAGGCGTGGCAGATGCTGCGCGGCGGATCGATGGCCGACTTCGTCGAGACCTACAGCCGTACGTGTCGCAAATACGGCGCCTCGCTCATCACCGCGACGCAGAGCCTCAACGACTATTACAAGTCGGAGGGCAGCCTTGCGGCGCTGGAGAACAGCGACTGGTCGGTCATTCTCATGCAGAAGCCAGACACAATCTCGGACTTCCAGAAGCATGGGCGGTTCGACATGGACCCCTATACCGAGAGCCTACTTCGGTCGCTGAAGCGCAACGGCGCCGAATATTCCGACATCATGATCAAGGGCCCGGATAGCCAGGCGGTCGGTCGGCTCGTCCTCGATAAGTATTCGGCCACGCTCTATTCCTCGAGCCCGCAGACGTTCGCCGCCATCGAGCACCTGATCGAGCAGGGCTTTTCGATGGACGAGGCGATCGAGCGCGTCGCGTTTCCGGAGCAGTATCTGGAGGCCGCGGAATGAGCGCGACCGACGGCTACGGCTTGGACAGCGACTGGCAGGTCGTGACGCGACGGCGAGTGCCCCGCCGCTGGCAGCGCGACCTCCGCCGGGCGATTGCTGACACGAGCTATGTCGCGCTGCGCTTCTCAGGATGGCTGGCGATGACGACGCTCGCGGCGATGGGCGTGACCGTCCTGTTCTTCCTCATGCTGGGCAACTTCACCCCGCTCGGCTTCTTCTCGCAGGTCGCCAACCTGGGATCGCGCTTCGTCTCGGCCGATGCCGTTCGGCGGGCGACGTTCGTCGGCGAGCTGCGGATCGTCGCCATCCTCATCTTCGGGGTCATCGCTCTGCTGCGCTGGCAGCTGCTCATCGCGATCCTCGTTCCCTCGAAAGGCCTCCGTCATGGTTGACGTCCTCGACACGCCTGCGCCGGCCGCGGCCGCTCGCCCGACTGATCCGGCTTCCGATCGGTTCGACTTCTCTGGCGCCGAACTGCCGAGTTCGCGCAGGGCGCCTGGTGCACCACCGCCCGCCGTCAAGAAAGCCGAGGGCCTACCGCCGATCACCTGGGCGATGGCCGCGATCGCGATCGTCATGCTGCTGTGGGGAGCTTGGGTCACCAAGCACATCGCCAGCCCGGCCGCGGCGGTGCCGATGGCAAGCGTCCGGCTCGAGACGATCGTCAGCGAGTACGTCCAGGCGCAGAGCCACAGCAACGGCCAACCCGAAGCCGTAGCGGCTCAGACGCGCGCCTTCATGGGTGCGCTCGATCAGGAGCTGCAGAAGATCGGCGCGTCGGGCACGACGGTTCTCGTCGGCGAGGCCATTCTTTCCAAGAACGTACCAGACATCACCGATCAGATCCGCCGTGCGGTCTATGCGAAGGTCCCGCTTCCCGCGGCCGCCCCAGCATCGCCGGCAGGTCCCGCGGTTGGCGCGGTTGCCCCATCAGCCTCCGGGGCAGCCGCGCCGATCGCGCCGGCCGCATCATCGTTCGCTCCGCCGGCGCAGGGCTCCGCCCTCGACGCCGCGATCGCCCCCTCGGTCACCGGGTCGACCAGTGGCCAGTAAGGCCGCCCTGCTCGAACAGACCGCATTGGCGCAAACCGCTGCTCCGGGAGCGGTCGACCGGCGCGCTCTTCTCACCAAGCGCGTGAGGCAGTGGAGCGCGGTGGCGCTGATGGCTGTTGCCTGGGCCTCCTACAACACGATCGCGGACTGGCAGAAGAACAACGCCTTCCTCATCAACGCCAGCGATAGCCTCCCGAACTGGGCCTTCTTCGTGCACCTCCACCATACACCCGCGAAAGACGACTATGTCTTCTTCGCACCGCCTGCGAACCCGCTCGTGCAGCGCCATTTCGGCCCGACCTCCGGGCCCTTCGGCAAGCGCGTGATTGGGATGCCCGGTGCGCTCGTCGAACACCGCGGTTCGGACGTTTATGTTGACGGCGTCCGCGTCGCGCACATGAAGCCGCTGACCCGCACCGGCGAGCCGCTTACGCCCGGACCGGTCGGCCGAGTGCCGCGTGGCTGCTACTATGTCGGCACGCCGCATCCCGACGGGTTCGACAGCCGCTATGCCGAGATCGGCTTCGCCTGCGCCAGCCAGATCATCGGCACCGGGACGCCCATCCTATGAGCGCGCGCCGTCTGCTCGCCACGGGCACGTTCGCTGTGGCGCTCGTCGCCAGTTCGTCTTGGCCGCTCGTTCAGGGCGCCCTCGCGCGCGACCATGGCGTGATGGGGCAGACCTGGGGCATCGCTGAGCCCGATCTCCTGACTACGATCGATGGTCGCCTCAAGGCGCTGCAGGCGAACGGGGGTATCGAGCGCATGCAGGCGACCATGCGTGCGAATGCCGAGAACCGCGTGCGCAACCCGCTACCGGTGAGTGGCATCACGCCGGTCCGCGAGGCGAAAAGCTGGACCTTCGATCCCTCGATCATCCTCGATCGGGATCTGCGCGATGTGAAGGGTAACCTGGTCGCTGCGGCCGGCACCCGAGTAAATCCGCTGGCATTCGTGTCGCTCAAGACGGACCTCGTGTTCATCGACGGCCGTGATGACGCTCAGGTCGATTGGGCGCTGAAGCGCTGGAGTGCGACCGCCGCCAAGATCATCTTCGTCGCCGGCTCGCCGTTCGAGCGCATGGGCGAGAAGAAGCGTCGCTTCTTCTTCGACCAGCAGGGCCGCCTCAGCGGTCATTTCGGCATCACCCATGTCCCCGCGATCGTCGCGCCGGAAGGTCAGGCGATGCGGGTCAGCGAAGTTGAATTGCCGGGAAGCGCGTCATGATGTGGCTCGACATGCTCCGCACACCGATGGCGGCTCCCGAGACGCCACGCCTCAAGGCGATGCGGCTGACGATCCTCGTATGCGCTGCGCTGCTGGTGGCGACCATTGTGTCGCTGGCGCCCTTGCGGAGCGTCATCGGCAACGGGGCAGGGGGGATCGCGGCGCTGCTGATCGGCGTGCTCACCATCCTGGTGCCGGTTTACGCGACGACCAAGAATCGAGCGGACAATGCCTATCTCGACCAGCTCGTCGCGGTTCGCGAAGAGGGCGACGTCGCATGATCCGTCGGCTGCTCGCACTCCTCGGCATCATTGCAGCGTTCGCGCTGCTGCCGGCGCCGGCGAGTGCGGGGCCGTCGAATTGCACCGGCAAGTTCGTCAATCCCATCACGGACGTCTGCTGGTCGTGCCTGTTCCCGCTGTCGGTGGGGGGGCTGCATATCTGGCCGGGTTCGCGTCCCGACACCAAGAACCCCGATCTGCCGGTCTGCGCCTGCGGCAGCCCGGTGCCGCGGATCGGCATCGCGATCGGCTTCTGGGAGCCGGCTCGTCTCGTCGATGTGACGACCAAGCCGTGGTGCTTTCCAAATCTCGGTGGTCTGCGGCTCAACCCGGGGCTCGACATCGGGCAGGGCCAATATACCGGGCCGCTGATCAAGGGTGGGGCGACCCAGGCTTCGGCCAACTGGCAGGCGCACTACTACGTCTATCCGCTGCTCTACTGGCTCGAAATCCTCACTGATTTCGCCTGCTTCGAGCAGACGACCTTCGACGTCGCCTACATCACCGAGATCGATCCGCTCTGGAACGACGACACACTGACCACGGTCATCAATCCGGAAGTGGCGCTGTTCAACAATCCGATCGCAGTGGCTGCCTGCGCGGCCGACTGCGCCGCGGCGACCGCCAAGCTGCCGATCGATCAGATGTTCTGGTGCGATGGGTGCAACGGCTCGATGTTCCCGATGAACGGCAATGTGGCTGCCCACAACTCGCCCGTTCAATCCTCACGGCTCGCCGCGGAGCGGCTGTTGTTCAAGATGCACCGCCAGGGTCTGGCGTGGGGCACGGCAGGATCAAAGGCTCTTTGCAACAAGTACATCATGCCGATCCTGAAGAAGTCGCAATATCGGATTCAGATGACCAACCCGACACCGACCGTCAGCGGGAAATATGCCTGCTCGCCGATCGGCGCTTCAACGCTTCCGCCCGATGCCGGCCGTGCCTTCCCCGTCGGGGGAGAGGACTTCGGGTATCTGCTTTGGCGCAAGCGCAACTGCTGCATGCTGTGAGGATAGTCCCCATGCGCAAGCTCCTTCTCTCAGCTGCCGCTCTCGCGACGTTGGGCACCGGTGCGGCGGTGCTGGGCCAGACCGTGGAAGGATTGAACCTCGACGCGATCCGCGCGCGCTCGGAGACGATGGCGGCCGACGCGCAGGCGCTTTCGACCGAAGTGCAGCGGCGCGGTGACGCGTTCCGGAAGGACGCGGAGACGGTGCACGCGGTCGCGATGGAGCAGGTGCGGACGATCGATCGCGCGAAGCTGCCCAAGGGGCCGGCGGGGGCCGTCGATTTCGACGAGATGATCCAGACTGCCTCGGCGAACATGAAGGATAATCGCGGGAGCGCCCCGCAGTTCATGGTCTTCGTCTCGACCTCGATGCCGGAGCAGGCGCTCAAGCAGATCATCGCCGACACGTCGGCTGCGGGAGGCGTAGTGGTCTTTCGTGGCTTCCCGGGTAACTCCGGCAAGGCCTTCATCGCCGCGCTCTCCAAGGTCGTCACCAAGGATCAGCAGTTCGCCTCGATCGGCATCGATCCGCGGCTCTTCCGGGCCTTCAATGTCGATGCGGTGCCGGCGATGGTCGTCACCTCCACGGATTTCACGCCCTGCGATGGGCTCACCTGTCGCAGCGAACCGCCACCCTTTGACCGGATCGTCGGAAACGTGACGGTCCGCTATGCGCTCGAGACCTTCTCGGACGCGAACGGGCCGGGCGCGCTGATCGCCAAGACCGCGCTCGCCAACCTCGGCCGGGCACCCTGACCATGGCTGGGGGCCGCGCCATCCTCGCCGGTTTCGCCGCTTTGCTCGCGGTGCCGGTCGCGCTGGAGGCTCAGACGAGCGGCCAGGCGCAGACCCAATCGGGCGGCGGCTATTATGACATGGACGATTACACCTACTTCAACCAGCCCACCGCCCCGTCGCCGACGCCCACGCCGACACCGAAGCCTCGTGTCACCTCGGCACCGGCGCTGTCGGTAACCCAGGCGCCGACCCAGTCGACCGCTCAGGCCGCTGTCCGCGCGCAGGCGGTTCAGCAGC
This sequence comes from Sphingomonas sp. Leaf257, assembly GCF_001422185.1. Lineage (NCBI taxonomy): Bacteria > Pseudomonadati > Pseudomonadota > Alphaproteobacteria > Sphingomonadales > Sphingomonadaceae > Sphingomonas > Sphingomonas sp. Leaf257. The sequence continues at coordinate 54,412 of NZ_LMMH01000007.1, read as the reverse complement.
CCAGCGCGCAGATCCAGGGTCAGCCCTATGTCTTCCCCAAAGGCGACCTCGACAAAGCCCGCGCAGATGCGAAGGCGCTCGCGAAGCCGGCGCGCGCTAGTGCCGCCAGTCTCCCCACGTCGACGCCTCTGACCAGTGTCCCGGGCTACTCGCCGGCTGCGAACCCCGCTGAGGCGTATGCGGACGATCCCGACGGGCTGACTGCAGCCGGCAACGCCGCGGTAGGCAGCAACGTGGCCTGGAAGATGGTCACCGATCCGGATCGGGTGAAGGTGACGCTCGCACCAAACGAGATCACCCGTGCGCAGGACGTCGAGAAGGATCCGAACAGCTACCTCGACGGACAATCGATGGGCGCAACCGACGGCAGCTGCAAGCCGCTCCCGCCGAGCGGCAGCACCGGCTATTACGAGGCGAGCTGCAACTCGGGCACGAAGGTCGAGGAAGGCGAAGCGATCTGCCGCACGCCCCTCGTCGTCGACGTGATCCCGGGCTCGACCAAATACATCTATACCTGCGAGAACTGGGTGGGTCGCCGCCCGATGTCCAATGACAACACCGCTCGGCGTTGCACGCCGGCTTTCACGCAGCCAGTCGCCCAAGGCATTTGCCGCGAGCGATCACGCGCCACGGTTCTCTACAACGTCTGTCGTCAAGGCACGATCACCAAGTGCTACGAGCCCGACGTCGAAGAGGGCGAGGAGATCACGTACGAGTGCGACTCCCCGGCCGTGCAGCGCTACTACGCAACCGAGACGACCGGTCAGGTCGTGAACGAGCGGCGCAACGAGGCCATGTGCAACGCGGCGACGAGCGGCAAGACCTGCGAGTTCAAGGGCGAGACCTGCGTCGATCCGGATCCGACCACCCGGACGATCAATGGGGTTCAGGTCACCCGCGCGTGCTGGAACTGGGAACGCACCTACACCTGCACGAGCATGATCCAGACCTCGGATTGTGCCAGCCTCGCCGGCAATCCAAAGTGCAGCTACGTTCGCGACGAGTGCCTCGACGATCCGCAGGACGGTCCGTGCAAGGTTTCGACCAAGGTCTACAAATGCCCGCTTCCCGATAAGCAGGACGACGCGAAGCAGTATATCTGCGGCAACGACGTCTATTGCATCAACGGCGACTGCGAGCCGGTCGAGCGCGAGGCGTCGACGGAGTTCAAGGACGCGGTCGTCGGGCTTCACGCGCTGGGTCAGGCCAATGCGGAGTTCAACGAGAACACGCTGACGCTGTTCTCGGGCACCCGAGAGACCTGCAACAAGAAGATCTTTGGTGCCTCGAATTGCTGTTCGGGCAAGGGCGTGCCGCTGCTCACCCCCTGGCTATGCAGCTCGGCCGAGAAGCAGTTGGACGAGAAGGACGACAAGGGTCTCTGCCACAAGCTTGGGTCTTACTGCTCGGATAAGGTTCTCGGCATCTGCGTGACGTCGAAGGATGCTTACTGCTGCTTTGCATCCAAGCTGACGCGCATCCTCCAAGAGCAGGGCCGACCGCAGCTCGGCAAGCCTTGGGGGAGCGCCAAGAAGGGCACGTGCGAAGGGTTCACGATCGACGAGTTCTCGCGCCTCAACCTCTCGGTGATGGACTTCTCTGAGGTCGTTGCCGAGTTCACCGACGCCGCGAGGCTTCCGGATGAGCTCGCGACGTCGACCATGATCCAGCAGCGGATCAAGGATTACTACGAAACGAGGAAGCCGTAATGAGCGATGTCGCGCCCTTCGACCGTCATCGCCGCTTCACCGACATGTCGGTCATGGAGTTCGCGTTGCTGATCGCGCTTATGCGTGCCGGGCCGCACCCGCTGGCCTTCCTGCTTCCGACCTTGGACGCCTGGTTCGACTGCAAGCTTGGCGTCTCGGATCTCGAGCCCACTGCGGGCCGGCTCGTGCGCGCGAACTACGTGCTGCGGCGTGGCGACACGCTCTACCCGCGCCGGCACACCGCCAGGATCGTGATGGGTCTCTACGGCTCGCTGTTCAGGATCCTCGCCGACGACGTGACCAAGCTCGTCTCGGCCCAGGAGCCGAACATGCTCTCGACGATGAAAGCCTACCTCGATCGCAAGGCGAGTGAGGAGGGAAACCAGCACAAGGACGGGGACCGATAATGCGCACCACACTCACGCTCGCTCTCGTCGCGTCGCTTGCCGCTGGCGCGATCGTGCCACCAGCGGCGATCGCCCAGGCTCGGTATGCGGAAGAGCCGATCGCCGGCGACGAAGCGTCGTCCGAGCTATCCGACAGCGTGACGATGCGCGGGCAGGGTAGGCCGGACGCCGTCCGCGACGAGGATGACCGCCGCGTCGCCAGCCAGATGGGCGACGCGTTCTACTGCGGGGAGCGTAAGCTCGGAACGTGGTTCTACTGTGAGAAGCCGAAGCCCAACCCGTCGGATCGCAAGGCGGCGCAGCCGGCGCAGTCCGCGGCCGAGCAGCTGGCGGCGATCGGCAAGGAGTTGGACGAGAAGAAGGCGAGGGCGATCCTCGACCCGACGCCGGAGAACGTCTCCTCCTACATCAGCTACCAGCGGCAGCAGCTCAACCGCGCTTCGTCGTTCGCGGACATGTGGCGCCGGTCGATCTGGCAGAATCCGGAGCTGGATTACACGCTGCAGCGCCCGGTCAATCAGCTGGGCAAGCGGACATGGCTCGACACGCGCACCGCGGACAAGAACCGCGTGCTGGGATCGATCTCCAAGCGCTACGGCGTGTTCTACTTCTACTCCTCCGCCTGCGCGGCGTGCGAGGTGTTCGGGCCGATAATGCGAAGCGTCTCGGATCGCTTCGGTCTGACGGTCATGGCGGTTTCGCTCGACGGCGGCCCGTCCAAGACGTTCCCCAACTTCACCGTCGACACAGGCCAATACCGCGCGATGGGCATGCAGGGCGGCCAGGTGCCTGCTCTCGTCCTGTTCGACACCGTCACCAAGCGTCCGATGCCAATCGGGTACGGTGTCATGGCCGCAGACGAGGTGATGGACCGCATCTTCACCCTCACCAGCGTCGAACCCGGGAGTGACTTCTGATGCGCCGGCTGATCCAGTGCCTCACCCCGCGCCGCCTCGCGAGGGTCACCGCAGCGACCTTCGCGCAGCTGACCATGTTGCTGGCGGTGTTCGGTCTCGTCTCGCAGCCCGCCATGGCCGACGTCGGGCAGGAGATGAACAGCTATTTCAACTCGGCGGGCGCGTCGGCGAACGTCACCGGTCCTACCGCGTTCAACGGCCAATCGGCTGGCTATTACTCGGGCGGCTCGGTGTGGAGCCGGTTCCCCCAGAAGTCGATCAATCCGGTAAGCGTGGCGCTGCCATCGGCGCGCGCAGGCTGCGGCGGCATCGATCTGTTCGCCGGCAGCTTCAGCTTCATCAACGCCGACGAGATGGTCGCCACGTTGAAGGCGACAGCGAACAACGCAATCGGCTTCGCGTTCCAGCTCGCGATCGACAGCATCTCCGCGCAGATCGGCGGGGTGATGAAGGACATGAGCCAGCGCGTTCAGGCGCTCAACGCCTTCAACATGTCGAGCTGCGAGGCCGCGCAACAGGCGATCGGATCGATCTGGCCCAAGATGGACGGCGCTAGCTCCACCATCTGCCAGCAGGTGGGCGGCGCCAAAGGCTTCTTCTCGGATGCCGCGTCGGCCCGTCACGGCTGCACGAACAAGGGCGAGCGCGAGGACACGATCGCCAAGGCCGGCGACGCTGCCGAGCTGGTCCAGTCGAAGAATTATACCTGGTATGCGCTGAACGCGAAAAGCGCGACCAAGCCGTCGAAGGAATATGCCGAGTTCCTGATGACGATGGTCGGCACGATCATCTACGATTCCACCAAGAAGGCCGACAGCATGGGCGGCTTCCGCTTCATCGCTCCGGCAAGCTGGGACACGTACCAGGCTCTTCTCGACGGCACGGCATCGGCGCCGACCGATGTGTGGTCGTGTGACACGACGGATGAAAAGGGGTGCATCAGCCCGACGTCGACCAAGCTCAGCATCCCTACCGAAGTGGCGCTGCGCACCCGGGTGCTGAAGATGATGGATAGCATGAGCGCGAAGATCCGCTCAAACGCCGCGCTGTCCGGCGACGAGATCAACCTCCTCGGGATGACGTCGATCCCGCTCTACAAGATCCTGGTGGTCAACGAGGCGGCGCACATGGGGCTGGGCTCGGGCGACAAGGCGACCTTGTCCGAGATGGTGGCGATCGATATGCTCATCTCGATGCTCGACCGCATGCTCGACGTCATCTCGCAGTCGCAACAGGGTGCCGCCTACGTCTCCACCACGGAGTTCGAGACGTGGCGCAAGCAAGTCGACAACGTGAAGGCGGAGCTGGCGCGCCGGAGCACGAAGATGTCGGCCGACGTGCAGAACACCTACCGTGTCATCCAGCAAACGCAGTTCCTGGAATCGACGCTGAAGAACACCATGAGCCCGCAGATGACTGCCTCGCTTCGCTTCGGACGCGGTCTGAGCTCGCAGGGTCTCCGGTAAGCAGTAGGGCAGGGAGCGACAACGATGGGCGCGCTTGAAGTCTTCACGATCGGCGGGGGCGAGTTCATCGTCAACGTGCTGAACGCGGTCGCGGCGTGGTGCGGGGGCGGGGGCTACCGCTCAATGCTCCAGGTCGTGATGGTGATGGGGCTCACCTACTCGCTGTTCGTGGTCGCCTTCTCGTTGGACTGGCGTGCCTGGTTCAACTGGTTCCTGCAGTCGACCCTCATCTACATGATGCTGATGGTGCCGACGGTGACGATCAAGGTCACCGACCGGATCAACCCGGGGCTCGCGCCGGCCGTCGTCGACAACGTCCCGCTTGGTCTCGGCGTCATGGCATCTTTCACGAGCCAGGCCGGTGACTGGCTGACTCGGTCGGCCGAGACGGTCTTCGTCATGCCGAACGCGCTCGCCCTGTCGACCAACGGCATGATCTACGGCGCGCGGTTGATGGACAAGGCGCGTACCTTCGAGCTGACCAATAGCGTATTCCGCGCCAACATCGACGAGCACCTGAAGCAATGTACGTTCTACGACGTGCTGCTGGGCTTCAAATCGATGAACCAGCTGACGAAGTCCAACCATCTTTGGGAAGATATCGGGCCGGGGTCGCCGGCGCGCAGCCAACGCTGGATAACGTCAACCGGCACCGACACGACGGAAAACTCGATCATCCCGTGCAACGAAGCCTACACCCGGATGTCCAACCAGTGGAAAGCGGAGTACGACAACGACATCCCCTTCTTCGCCAAGAGCGCCTATCCAGGCGTTGTTGATGAGATCGCGGCACAGCGCCTGAAAGACGATCTGCCGATCGTCGCGAAGGAGATGCATGGATCCAGCGGCGACGCGTATAGCTATCTACGCCAGGTCTCGATGATCGACGCCTTCCTCGCGGCGCGCGAGAGCTTCTCCGAGGCCGGCTGGGACGCCTATGCGGCGCAGCGCGCTGACGCTCAGGCGAAGAACACCTACACCTCCATCGCGCAGCAGGCGATGACTTGGGTGCCGCTCCTTGGGATCGTCCTCACCGTCGTTTTCTACGCCATGTTCCCGGTGCTCTTCCCGCTGTTCCTGTTCCCCCGCACCGGCGTGCAGACGCTGAAGGGCTATGCGACCGGCTTCTTTTATCTCGCCTCCTGGGGGCCGCTCTACGTCATCCTGCACATGTTCGTGATGAGCAGGGCAGCAAGCCTCTACCACGCCGTGTCGCCAACCGGGCCGAGCCTGCTTGTGGTCGACGGAATGGCAAGCGTGAACGAGTCCATCACGACGCTGGCAGGCTTCTTGATGATGAGCGTGCCTTTCATTGCCGGCGGGATGGCCCGTGGCGCTATGGCAATCGCCGGGCACGCGACGTCGATGCTGCAGCCCGCTCAAAGCGCCGCGGAGCAGGCCGCAACCGAGCGGACGACAGGCAATTATTCATACGGGAACACGTCGTTCCAAAATCTCACGGCTAACAACACGCAAGCCAACAAGTTCGACGATCAGCCGAAGTTCAACTCGGGCTATGCCGTCAGCTCCTTCACGAACGCCGATGGCGGCGTGACGTACGGGTTCTCGGACGGGTCCAACGCCTTCGACACGTCGCAGGGGATCTCGCGCCTCGGGTTTACGCCAACGCGCACGGCCGGTTTCGATAGCCAGATGAGCAGGGCTCTATCGGACGGCCAATCTCATACGGACTCGTTGCGTAACACGGCTTCGCAGTCCTGGAATGCGACCGCTACGACGGCAACCGACTTGCTCAGCGCGGCTGAACGGCGTCGCGGGAGTTCGACTGAGACCGGCTCGGGGTTCAACAATAGCGTCGCTAAAATGACTGACGTATCCAGGGGTATGGCGAATGGTCTCACCAGCCGATTTGGCTTGAGTGAGGCGGACAGTCAGCTGGTTTCGCGCGCCACTCAAACTACTGGCGATGCAAATGCAGGCATTGAAGCACTTGCTAAGGTTTGGAAGAATAAGTTTGCTGACGTCAGTGCCAAGGGCGGCCTCGCTATGCGGCTTGCCTCGATAGCATCCGAAAATACCGGCCGAACAGTAAGCGGTGATCAAGCCCTCGGTGAGATGAAGGAATATCTCACAAGGGAGACTAATTCTACCCAGGCGAAGGCAGCACGGGACGACTTCTTCCGTGAGACAAGTTCGAGTGGCGACAGCGAAGTAAGATCGCTTTCGCAAAAGCTTGGGGTTAGCGTTGGTGAATCGCGGTCGGCTTCGCTCGAGGCGACTCGCGCGGAGGAGACGTTCCAGCGCGTCAGCAACGACGTTCGTGAAGCCTCCTCGAGGGGCTGGTCGCTCAGCCGTAACGAGACCCAGGAGTTCGTCACGTACGCGCAAGAGCGGTTGCTGCAGGATGACAACCTTTCGCAGTCTGGCTGGACGCCCGGCATGGTGATGCCGCGTACTCGGGAGCAGGAGCAGGTCCGAGACATCCTCCTTGGCGACTTCATGGAGCGACGAGTTGCCGAGGTGCGGGACGAGCTCGGCGTCAGCGTTCCGGAGCATCTGCGTGGGACCTTGCATGGTCCCGCGTCGACGACTGCGGCTGGTGTTCGCCAGTGGGGCGGACATCGGGCTGCTAGTGTGGCTGCGCAGGGACCTGATGTATCTATCCGCGAGAGCTCACGTGATCACGATCTCGCGGGTGAGGTCTCGGACGCGATCCCGAACGCCTCGGCACGCATCACCCGTCAGGCCTTCGAAATTGGAAACCAGGTCGACGACGCTAAGGTTACGGCCGGACGCCTGGGCAACCACGTTCGGGAGCGGAATGACGCATGGATCCCGACGACTCTCCCCGGCGTCGAGGGAGCGCGTGATTGGGCGCGCGACACGCTGGGCATGGGCCAGGGAACAAGCCACGTTTACGAGCTACCGCAGGGAGAGCGGGCAACGCTGCCGATCTCCGGACGATTGAGCTCTAACATGGGGGGCCGCATAGACCCGGTGACCGGGCAACCGGGGCATCATCACCGCGGCGTCGATATCGCGGCAGCACTGGGCACTGAAATCCGTGCGCCAGCGTCCGGCCGAGTGGTGAAGAATGACTTTCAAGGAGGCGGTGCTGGGAACTACCTAGTGCTGCAGCATGGCGACGGATCGCAAAGCAAATACTTCCACATGCAGGACCGGTCGGCATTTCCGGTAGGTAGTAACGTTGAGGCGGGCTCAGTTCTTGGCCGGGTGGGAAGCACGGGTAAGTCGACCGGCCCGCACCTTCATTACGAGCTTTGGAAAGATGGCAGGCCAGTCGACCCCAAGCGGTTCCAGCTTAGGAATGCCCGGGAATAAGGAATAGGCCGATGAACATGACGATCAGCACGGCAGCAACGATCCAACGTGCGTGCGGCGACACCTCGTTTTTCACATCAGCGGTGCTGGATGGGTAAACCTCGTCGAGCAACTCTCTGCCGCGGGGGGTCGAGGGGTCGAAAAGATTGTCCGGATTGACCGAGAAGGACGAGGCGGGGAATGCTGGCCCTTGAGCCCGGCCGGCATCCCAGTCCATCTGACCAGTATCGTGGTTCAACATGGCCGCTCCTCCTGCACCGATCGGCTTAACCAGGCGCGATTTACGCTTGCAAAGCGTAGCAGACCGCATTGAACTAAGCGAGCGGCTTTCCGTGTTTGTTCTCTCCGACGTTGCAGGAAGCGCGATGACGGCGAAGGAGGCAGTAGAGGATCCTAGCGTCGCTGCTCGGTACGAGGAGCTACTGGCGACGCATTTAGGCTTTTACGAAGCGCTGCGACTGCGCGAGCGGCGCCCCAGGAGCGCTGCACAGCGCCAATTTCAGGACGTGGCTTGGGGGAGGGCCGAGCCGGCAAGCGAGCACGAGAAGGCCTATGTCTGGCATCTTCGACGGCGTCGGATCGCACCGTTCAATACAGGTACGCCATCGCAGCACATTGATGACGCCATGACTGGCTTTGAGCCTGGATCTCGACCGGTCAGCAGCGAGGCCGGAGTGAAGTGGGATAATGCCTGGCGTGAAATACGCGGCGGTCGAGAGTTCTGGTAAACGGTCTGCAAGCACAAACGTATGTTCCTGTGAGTTAGAGAAGACATATTCTTCGCCACATAGAAACGACACCGTCTGGTAGCAGCGGGGGCAGCGTGGAGCCATCCAAACAGCGCAGCGTTGCCCCCGCTGATGCGATCACCTCCCGGCTCCTGACCCCGGACCCGCTGCGCCAGCAGCGGGCTCGGTCACGCCCGGTTTCAGGCGGTCGGCCTTTCCCGAAACTCCATGTCCGAGGCAGCATTTTGGGAAAAGGCAATCGGGAACATATTTCGGGAAAATGGCCCCGGGCGGTCAACTGCGCGCTGATAGGCGTACCGTCCTCCCGGCCGACCTTCCCAATCGGGAAGGCGTCGCAGCGGAAATCACTAATTCGGCATAACGACTGGTGTTTGGCGATCAGAACGTGCCACTGGTCGCGGGGCACAGGGGGGCTACAGATGCGCGCACTTATAATGGGATTGGTCTGCCTTTCGCTGGGAAGTGCAGCTATCGCGCGAGACCCGGCATTTGATCCGCGTGCCTGGAAGTCCAAGGTGGCCGGGGAGAAGACGCAGGTTTCGGTGCTGGGTTCGGTTCACCTCAAGAATCTGGGTGCGTTCAAGCCTGATGACCTGCTCCCCGGAAATCATGCCATTTGTAGGTTAGCTCGTCAGATGGAGACGAGCGATGCGGCGAGGCCGTTCTACCCTGCCAAGGCTATTGGCTATGGCAGTCACCACCGCGGTTACGAATCATGCCGTATGAAGAGCTTTGCCAAGGCCTTCATCCAATCCTCGCTGATAGGCTGATCTGACTCAGGAGCACGCAGCATGTTCTCCGCCCGACCGATCAGACATTGCAACAAAGCATGACGGAACGTCGCAAGATCGAGATTCGCTAGCGCGATCGCGGCTCCCGGATGTGCTAGCAAGGCATCAATTGCGCGCAGACCGACAGCATAGGTAGAGGTCCAGGCATCATGCCGCGCGTCCGGTAGTTCCGCCAGCACCGCTGCGATCGCCTGACGCTCCGCGCTGATCAAGAAGGCCAGGATACGCCTCCCGACGCTGCAGAATGCATCGCGAAAGTCTTCCGCATCCACGTCCTCATGAAGTCCGCTTTCTTCCAGTTCAAGCTTGCGCCGCAGAAGGCGCATCAAGAGATCACTGCGGCCATGAAAGCGTGTGTAGATCGTCTTCTTGCTGACAGCAGCCGCACGTGCGATCCGTTCGACCGAGAGTTCGCGGGCACCCTTTGCGAGCAGCAAGTCCCAAGTGGCGGCCAGGATCCGGTCTTCCAGACTGGCCGCCTCTTTGGCACTCGGCCGGCCTATCCGACCGCGTTGGCTTTTCGGCATTCTCTTTTCACCGACCATCGCGGCTCTTCCTTACATCGCTCCGAGCTTTGATCGGTCCCGGTCAGCGTCGGCGACGACCGCTCGAGCCGTTCCGACGATGCCCAGAGGCTGAGCATGATCGGCCGTGGCGCAGCTTGCTCGCGGGCTGCGCCGCACCATCCGACCCAAGCTGCTCGCCAGGGTTAACCGCCCCTCATAGGCCCGGCGTGTTACAGGCAGAACGGCTGCGCAAGGTCCGGAGTGATGCGGACGAGTTGACCCGAGCTCGCGTCGAGACAGCATAACGTCGAGTGCACCTCGGCGACCGTCTCGCCGTCCCTGCCGATATGCGTCGAGAACCATGCTCGCGACGCTGTGTGCTTGGTAATCTGAACCGTCGCGATGAGACTATCGCGGTGATAGGCCGGTTTTCGATAGAAGATCTCGTGACTAGCGACGATCCAGCGAAGCCGGTCGACATCTTCCTTCCTCGCCACCGCGCGCCAGTACGCGGTTATCGCCTGCTGCACCCACTGCAGGTACACAGCATTGTTGACGTGGCCCAGTTCGTCGATCGCGTCCGCCGAAACGGTGATGGCATGCCGATGCGAACGGTATTGCGAGCGCCCCTCAGGCCCGCTGGACGGATCAGTGCCAGCCTGCTTCACCGATCCACCGGAGCGCCGTCAGCGACGGCATGAAGAGATATTCGCCGCCCATCAGACGGTTGAAGGTGGTCACGCCGTTGACGCGCTTTCGCGCCGGCTCCTGCGGAATGGTGAAGGTCCCGGGCTCCTCGTGCAGCGCGACGATCGGGTCCTTTTCGGTGCCAAGATCGATGAAGTTGCCCCGGTTGATCCATTCCTGCTGGAGGAACTCGATCGTATCGTACGCCCGCGCGCTGATGAAGATGAAGAAGATGCCGCGATCGTCTTTCGCATCGTCGGCCGCCGTCACGTCCGGAGTCCACTTGGGGCCGAAGGTGGAAGAGCGCCGGATGATGCGGTGAATGTTGACGTCGGTCAGGATCGTCAACTGGCTGTCGCGCGGGTTCAGACGGCGCATGTGCGCTGAATGCGGACAGACCAGTCCCTTGGGATCTTCCGCGAAATTAAAGTCGTTGTTGCGTGATCGATCCGCCCCCAGCGCCTCGTCGTCATGATCCGGTGCCAGGATCAGCGGCGCGCCGCTGCGCCAGCGGCCGAACATCTTGGCCGCCAGCTTCTCCTGGTCGGCTTCGCTGTCGGCGTTTGCGCGGATGAAATCGTTGAAGGCGCCAACCGCGCTCTGATATTTGCGCAGGACCACGAACGATCCGTTGCGACCGAGCGGGGCCGGTTCGGGCATTGCGACTGGCGCGCCGGTCTCGCTGTTTTCGCCCAGGATGAACTCGCCCGCCGCGATCGCGCGCTCGTCGCCCCGCGGGTCCACCCCGCCGCCCGCCACTGTCGGCTGCGAGATGGAGTCGCGAAATCCGAAAGGGTTCTTGGCATCGGCATCCGCCCCGAAGCTGTGCGTGCCGACGAGCGTGACACCATGCGAGGCTTCCAACTCGGTCATGGCAACTTTGATCGCCTTTTCAAGCGCGTCTTCGTCGCGGGCATAGATCGTCAGCGCGATATGGCAGGTGCCGGGCCGAAAGGCATCTTCCCACCGGTCGGGTGCATTCTCGCCGAAGTCGCGCAGTTGCTCGGCTCGGGCGGCCATGCCCTTTTGAAACGGGAGGGGAAAGCTCTTCAGCGATGCCTCTGGCACGCCCAGCGCCTTCAGGCCGGCATGGCTGATCGCGACGCCGGTCCAAGCGTCCATGTCGTCCGTCCAATCGTCGGCCGCGGGGATATGCGGCGCGAGTCGGCGGACGAGGTCGCGACCGCCTTCCGCCTCATCGACGTGCAGCATCGCGTGCAAGCCGACATAGGGCTCGGGCCGCGATCGCAGGATCAGGGCCTGGATGTCGTCGAGCTGCAGCTTGACCCGCTCCCGGCTGAAGCGCGCCCTCAGGTCCGCCAGAACGCTCATGTCAGTAATCCACCCCTTCCGGCTTGGAGATGGCGTCGGTAAGTTGGCCGAGCGCCGCCTTGGTCGTCGGGTCGATGCCCATGTTGGCGGCCTCTGCATCGAGGAACGCGTTGAGCGCCTTATCCATTCGCTGGAAACGGCGTACGTCGACCACCGTCACCTGCGGATTGGCAACGAACCAGCCGGCAGCGTCGATCTGGTGGTCGGCGATGAAATCCTTCACCTTGGGGCTGTCGATACCCGGCCAGCCTTCGATGTTGGCGAACAGAAGGTCCATGAGTTCGGGGATCTTGGTCGCAAAGTCATTGATGTAGGCATCCCAGTCGCCGTCGTAGGCGGTCGCGAACAGGATGCGCGTATCATCGTCGAAAAAGACGAAGCGCATGTCGTGCAGGGTGGAGACGCGCTGGGCCCCGTCCATGTTGCCGGCGGTGAGATCGAAGATCCGCCGCAGGCGCTCTGCGCCGCCCGGCTTGAGCGTCGCGATGGCGGTGAGTTCGGACACGTTGCCGGATTGCTTGCCGGCGCGGCCCGCCGACCGGGCGCTGCCCTTCAGGTCCGGATTATGTTTGCGGATCATCGCCTCGAGCGCGATCTTGGCGAGGTGGGGTGCATCGGCGGCGACTTCCTCCACCCGGCGACGGATTTCCTGAAGCTTGCTCTCATCCGCGAGGCGCGGGTCCTTGTTGTCTGTGGTCATCACGACCTCCTGCTTGTTCAATCGGGAATGTCATCGAGCCGGTCAGGCTCGATCCGGGGGCGCGCGTTCATCCGATGGCGGTAGCTGGTGGAGCGTTCGTAAGCCGCCCGGCGGATGCGCATGATCTGGCCGAGTGGGCGGTGCGCCTCTACGCCGTTCCATGGATTGAAAGACAGGACGTCGTCGCCATACACCTGGCGTGCCGGGGCGTAGGCGTCCTGCGCTGCGAACCGCAGCGTCGCGATCGGGCGATGCGGCGACACCTTCTCGTCCCAGCGTACCGCCGCATCCTCGACCGGCATCTCCGCCAGATCGGTGCAGAGTTGCGCCGACAGGGCATATTCCGCGCCCTGCCCGGCGAAATGCTCGACCAGAACATCCCGCATCGTGGAGAAATCCGCCTTGCCAACCGGCTGCCCCGTCAAAGCCCGCACGTTTTCGGAAGCCGGGGACAGCGCCAGCTTGGCGACATGGTCACCGAAGCGGATGGCACCTTGAGTGTGGTAGCTCTCGCCGAGCGGATGATGGTTGTCGCGCGCCAAACCTTCGAGTGTCGCCCCGGGGGTCATCCTGAACGCCTCCACTGTCTTCTTGGCACCCCGCGCCGTGCCCGCGATCAGCCGCTGGAAGGTGTCGGGCGCATGCGCATTCGCCTCGAGAAGGCTCAGCATCAGCTTGTATTTGGCGATGGTGCCAAAGGCGAGGACGGGAAAGTTCACCATCAAGAAATCTTGGTTGGCGCCCCCGATATCGGGCGACAACCGCTCCCCCTCGACGCCGATCACCTTGATCGCGAATCCTCGCGGCGCAGGGATCGCGTCCGAATGAATGTCGCTGGGCGCCGAGGACAGCCGTGCGACCACGCCGTAGGTGCATGGGTGTCCGAAGATGCCCTGCCGCAGTTCCGGCGCCAGATCGTCGTGAACCGTCAACGTGCCCCTCAGGACAGCATGGGACTTGGCATGCGCGTCGCGGATCGCATGGCGGTGATGCTCGAAAGCGCAGCGGTTCCCGGCCGCCATCTGCTCGACGATCTCGGCCGTCAGGCGATCTTCATCCTCGGCGATCGTCTCGATGTCGGACGAATAGAGAAGCGGTGCTTTCAAAGCCTGACCTCGTCTGTTGCCCATGTCCCGACGCCGGTCGCGGCGCCGCTTGGCCCAGCCATTTCCCGGCAATTACCCACCAACAACACCTAGGGGAACCGAATGGTTCCCTTTCTTGCTGACTCGACCAGGTCTCTACGTGAGGCAACTATCGATGCAGGTGGCAGCGATCAGCGACACGAAGTCTCGTGGCCATGCGAAGCGAGGTCGCAGCCACTACGAGCGGCTAGAAGGAGTGCGCGATACACTACAGCCGCGGAAACGGTGGAGCTTGCGCTCCTTGGCGAGGATTGCCCTCCATTCAGGCCTCGGTGGCGGACGTCCCGACCATCGCGCCGAAGCCGACGAGGCGCGAATACGCCAGCATGGCATAGCCGAGGGCGAGGCTTGCAAGGGTCAAGGCGGGGATCGTGACCTCGCTCAGGCGCGCATGCATCTGGTTCAACGGGACGAACGTGTGGACGCCGGCGGTGGCCGGGATCAAGTGAGAGAGGGCGGCGACGAAGCCCGGCATTTGATCGAGCGGATAGGCGGTCCCGGTGAGGAAGAAGAACGGCACCGAGGTCGGTGCCAGGATGTAGGTTGCCCGCTCGGCGCAATCGAACACGCTGCCGATGAGCAGCCCTAGGGCAGCAACCGCCGTGGCGAAGACAGGGACCATCACCATCATGCCGGTAATGTCGCCATCGACGGGCACAGCCTGGAGCCAGAAGATGAACCCGAACAGGAAATAGCATCCCAGGATGCCTACCGACGTGAACGCCGCCAGCGTTCCCCAGAACTCCGCGACACCCATCCGCCATGCGCCGGAGCGGCGTCGTCCGCCCATGAAGGTAGCGGCGCCGAAGAGCAGCGTCTGCTGAACGATGATCACCGCTACGGCCGGAAAGACATAGCCCTTGTAACCACCCGTCCGATTGAACAACGGTTCGGTGGTGACCGCGACGGGCAGCCCGCCGCGACTGAGTTGGGTTCAGCGGCAGCACGTTGCTCCAGATGTGGGCAAAGGCGTTGGCGCCGTTCAGCGGTAACGTCGCGCCCGAATAGGCAAGCGCCGAACCGGCATAGACGGCGCTCGCCGACAGAGCGGTCGCGGTTTCGCGTGTCCGTGGGCAGCGCATTGTCGCGATTGGCGTTGTAGCTGCCGAACGCGAAGGCTTGCGGGCGGTAGCGCGATTTCGCCAGGCCGACCCCCGCGCTGGCGATGTCACGCGCTGCGTCGGCGCCGCGGGCCCGGGGCGTCGCGTCTATGCCCTCCAGGAATGTGCCGACGGGAGGCAGCGGCTGCGAATTGACGAACAGCGGCGTCGATGCGCCGACGCCGGCGGGTCGGTCCAGCAACCGCGACAGTGCGTCGGCAGCAGTCGCTTCCTCGAGTTGCGCGCGAATGAAGGCGCGTTCGGCGGCGTCGCGGGCGACCTGAACCTGGAGGACGCGCGCATGGGGAATGACCCCGTTCTGCTCGAGCTTCACGGCATCCGACAGATGCCGATCGAACCCTGCGAGCGTCTCGCGCGTCGACCGGGTCAGCTGGGCGGCAACCTGCTGACCGAAATAGGTGCGGACCAACCTGACGCGAGACAGGTCGCGACCACCCGCCTGCCTGGCGCGGGCCACCTCGACCGCGCCGTCCGCACCCGCCTGGATCGCCGGGATCGCACCGCCCGTGTAGAGCGGCACGCGGTACGCTCGCTGTACAGCGGCTCGTTTCTTCCGGGCCGGCGCAACGTCGTGCTGGTCGGTGGGACGGGCACCGGCAAGACGCACCTCGCCACCACCATCACCGCCAATGTGGTACGGGCCGGCGCCCGCGGGCGCTATTTCCACACGGTTGATCTGGTGAACCGGCTCGAGGAGGAAACCCGCCTTGGGAAGGCCGGCACGCTGGCGGCCCAGCTCTCGCGCCTCGACCTCGTGGTGCTCGACGAGCTTGGCTACCTGCCGTTTGCCCGCTCGGGCGGTCAGCTGCTCTTCCACCTCGTCAGCAAGCTCTACGAACAGACTTCAGTCATCGTCACGACGAACCTGGCCTTTGGTGAGTGGCCCACCGTCTTCGGCGACCCCAAGATGACCACCGCGCTGCTCGACCGAATTACCCACCATTGCGACATCGTCGAAACCGGCAACGACAGCTGGCGCTTCAAACATCGAAGCTGACGCCTGGGACACCGGCAGAGAACGCTTCGCGCTGGTTGCGCCTCCCGTCGGGCTACGCCCGCCCTACGCCGCAACCAGCGCGAACAGTGCGCCCGTCATCCCCGGTACGCTGCTCGACGAAGGGGGTCCCTTTTGGACGCCGGTAGGGGGTCCCTTTTGGACGCCGATTGACAGTCAACGCGCTGATCTAGGAAGGCGGGGCAGCGATAGGTGATCTCATGCTTTATCGCGACCCGGGCAACCGACTCCAGCGCATCGCCGGGCGCGATCCGGTGCCAAAAGGAGATCACCGCCTCCTGTATCCAGCGTAAATAGACCGTATTGTTGACGTGGCCCATGTGATCGATGTCGGAGGCGATCACATCGAAGGCGCAGGTATGGCCGGCGCTATCGTTAGGCATCCGCGTCGTCTCCGCTGATCGTCATTGACACCGACACGGCATTAACTTATATTGTCATCAGTGACAATAGAGCCTCCCCGTCGCCGCCGGCGTCATCCGGACGAGCTTCGCAGCGAAGCGGTCGGCGCTGCCCGCGATATCCTTGAGCGTTTCGGGCCGGCAGCGATCACGCTTCAGAGCGTGGCCGGGGCATTAGGCATGGCGCACGGAAGCATCACCCATCATTTCGGCACCGCGGCCAACCTGCAGGCAGCCGTCGCGGACGACGGCATCGGCCAGCTTCTGGAGGACGTCCGGCGCGGTGTCCGAGCCTTGAGGGCAGGCGACATCGATGAAGCCGGCCTCGTCGACCTCGTCTTCGACACGTTCGCACAGACCGGCGTGGGCCGGCTGATCGGCTGGCTTGCCGCGACCGATCGTCAGATGCTGGAACCCCTCTTCAGCCGATTCTCCCGCCTACCAAGCGAGTTGGCGGGCGACACGACGGGGGGCTCGACAGTCGCCGACCACGAGCTGCCGGCCCTCGTCGAGGGCATCGTTTCGGGCGCGCTGAGTGCGTCGTTGATCGGCGACGAGCTGGACCATGCTTTGGGATTGCCAAGATCATTCGCGAAACGACGTGCGGCCCGCGAGCTGACCCTCCGAAGGGGGGCGAGCATCGTCTCTTGCGAATTTCGACGACCGGGGTCGCAGTCGTGAACGTGATCATGGCGGCGACGCCCAGACCTCGTCCCCTCGTACATGGCTGCGGCATCGAGGCCGCAGACGGCTTGTCGCCTCACAGCAAAGCGGGCCAACGTCGATGATGAGCCTTCGGTCTATCGCCATCATCGGCGCCGCGGTCGCGACGGCGCATGCCGCATCGGCCCAGAACATCGGCCCCTCAAGCCCCGCCGTCCTGACATACGCCCGTGCGCAGGAGCAGCTGCTGGACCGTTCCGACGCGATCGCGGCCTCGGACGCGAACGTGCGCAGCAAGGAGGCGCAAGAGGGAGCCACGCGCACATTGCGCAGGCCGGACGTCGACCTCGAGGCGCAACTGCTGGACTATCAGAAGACGCTCTATCTGCCGCTCGGTTCGCTCGCGCCGGTCGCCGAGGGCTTCGGCATCCCTGACCCGCTGCGGTTTCAAGTTAGAAGGCAAAGTACGCGCCCCATCGCTTCGACGACCCTCCCGATCTACACCGGAGGGCAGATTTCGGGGACGCAGGCTGGTGCGCGGGCACAGGTGGCGCAGGCGCAGGCCGACCGGGCCATCACCGCCAACGATCAGCTCGTGCAACTGGTGCGGGCCTATTTCGGCCAGCAGCTAGCCGAGCGAGCGCTGGGCGTGCGCCGCGACGTGCTCGATGGGCTCGACCGTCACGTCGCAGACGCCGTCAAGCTCGAGGAAGCGCGCTTCATCAGCCGGGCGCAACGCCTTCAGGCAGAGGTGGCACGCGACGACGCACGGGCGGAATATGAGAAGGCGATCGCTGACCTCCAGACGGCGAATGCGGCGCTTGCGGGGCTGCTGCGCGAACCCGCAGGAGTGAGGCCGTCAACGCCGCTCTTCGTCATCTCGCGTCCACTGCCGCCGCTCGACACGTTCAAGGCCGCGGCCCTAGCCTCACATCCTCAACTCGAGCGGCTGTCGTCGCTGGAGGACCAGGCGAAGGCCGGCGTCCTGATCCAGCAGGCGAAGCAGCGCCCGACCGTCTACGGCTTCGGCCAGTATAATTTCGACCGGCGCAACACCCTCCTCACGGACCCGGATTGGGCAGTGGGTGTTGGCTTGCGCTATAAGCTCGCCGGGGGTCTTGGGCGCCGACAGGCGGTCGATGCGGCACGGGCGACGGCGGAACAGGCGCGCGCCGGTCTGCGCGAAGGCCGCACGCAGATCGAGATCGGTGTGACGAAGGCGTGGAACGACGTCGAGGCGGCGCGAAAGCGGTATCTGCTTCTCGATACCTCCCTCGCTTCATCTATCGAGAATCTGCGGCTTCAGACCCTATCCTATCGGGAACAGCAGGCGACATCGCTGGACGTCATCGACGCGCAGCTTTCGCTGGGGCGATCGCGCATCCAGCGCGCGCAGGCGGCCAACGAATATGTACAGGCACTTGCCCAGCTTCTGAACGTCAGCGGGCAAATGGATGAGATGGCCGCATACGTCGCCAAAGCCGACAAGGTAATTCCATGAACGCCGCAACTGAAAACGAAATGCACGACGGCGGGGGGACGACAAGGCCACCCCGCGGCAAACTGGTCGTTGTCGCTCTCGTGGTCGCTGCCCTGCTGGGCGTCGGACTCTGGCTCAGCTACCGTCCCGTGCCTGGTCAGCTGCAAGGCATGGTAGACGCGCGCGAGATCCGCGTCACGAGCAAGGTCACGGGACGGATCGCATCGTTCGGCGTGGAGGAAGGACAGCCCGTCCGGCAAGGGCAGCTACTCTACACGATCTCCAGCCCCGAAGTCGCCGCCAAGCAGCAGCAGGCCGGCGGGGCGCTGGAGGCCGCGCAGGCAACGCAGGACAAGGCCGAGGCCGGCGCGCGCAGCGAGGACATCCGGGCGGCCGAGGCGCAATGGCGGCGTGCACAGGCGGCAGCGAATCTGGCGCAGGATACCAGCAACCGCACGCAACGCTTGTTCGCCCAGGGCGTCGTCGCCGGTCAGAAGGCGGACGAGGCGCGGACGAACGCCATCGCTTCGACGGAGGCTGCGAAGGCAGCGAGGGCGCAATACGATCAGGCCCTGGCGGGAGCCCGCCCTCAGGACAAGGCCGCCGCTGGCGGTCAGGTCCAGCAGGCGCGCGGCGCGGTGGCCGAGGTGCAGGCCGCCGCCGCCGAGACGCGCGTGGTCGCGCCATCTGCTGGGGAAGTCGGGAAGCGGATGGCTCAACCAGGCGAACTCGTGCCGCAGGGCTTTCCGGTCTTCATGCTGACCGACGTCGAAAACGCTTGGGTCACGCTGAACGTCCGCGAGGATCAGCTCGACGGGCTCGCACGAGGCCGGCAGATCGTCGGAACGATACCTGCGCTTGCGAACAGGCGGGTGACGTTCCGCGTGTCGTACCTGGCGCCGGCGGGCGAGTTCGCGACCTGGCGCGCGACCCGCCAGTCCAGCGGGTTCGACGTCAAGAGCTTCGAGGTCCGCGCCCTGCCATCCCGTCCCATCGACGGGCTGCGTCCCGGTATGACGGTCCTGTTCGACTGGCCGCAATGATCCCGCCCGCGCTGGTCGGCGGCTTTCGGCGGGAGGCCGGCTTCCTGCGAAAGAGCTTCTGGGACCTGTCGCTCGTGACATGGATCCCGTTGATCCTTCTCGCCACGGTCGCCATCCAGATGTCGGCCGGGGCCATGCGCGACCTCCCAATCGTGGTGGTCGATCGCGACGGCGGCGGCATCGCCCGCGAGTTGACCCGCCGTCTCGATGCGGCGCCCGGCTTGGCCGTTCTCGAAATAGCACCCGACCTGTCGATGGCGGAAAACGCCGTGCGCGCCCGACAGGCCTATGCAATTGTCCTCATCGATCGGGACACAAGCAGAGAGGTACTCCGCGGCGGCACGGCTCAGGTCATTGCGCTCTACAATGCCAGCTACTCGACACCGGCCGGGTCCGTCATCCGCGAAGTCGGCAGCGTCGTGCAAGGCTATGCCAGCTCGCTTGCGTCGCAGCAGAGCGCGGCCGTGCTGGGGCCTGGGAGGGTTCGCAGGCCACCCATCGCGGTACGCTCGACCGTTCTCTTCAATCCGCAGGGCAGCTACGAAATTCAGCTGGTGGCGCTGCTTCATCCCGCATTGCTGCATCTGATCTTCATGGTGGCGATCACCGGCGCGCTCGGGCGGGAGCTTCGCGACGGAACGATCGGGGACTGGCTTGCAGACTGCTCGCGACGCGAGGCGGCCTGGGCCGTTTGCGGCAAATTGCTGCTCTACGTCCTCATCTTCATGGGCTGGGGGATCGCAGCGATCGCCTATCTGGCTGGTCTGCGAGGCTGGCCGATCGCTGGCAGCCCGCTGCTGATCGGCGCCGGCTATGCGGTGATGTACATGGCATATGTCGGTGTCGGGCTTCTATTCGTCGGTCTTACTCTAACGATGAGCAGCGCGCTTTCGGCGGCTGGCCTCTACGCGGGAGCCTCCTTCGCGTTCGCCGGGGCGGTATTCCCGGTCGAGTCCGCCTCCGGCTTTGCTCGGGTATGGAGCGCGCTGCTTCCTTATTCTTCCTTTGCCAAGCTGCTTTCGGAGCAGTGGATCATGGGTTCGGCGGCATCAGTGTCACTGCGACAGATCATCGTCATGCTACCATTCGTGATCGTCGGTCTTGCCGTCGGACTGCCGCGCTACCTTGCCGCGGCGAAGCAGCCGGAAACCTGGGGCCGCCGGTGATACGCAACGCCTTCCTCGGCACGTTCCGTGCCATCCTCTCGGACCGATCCGCGCTCCTGCTGCTGATCGGATCGGCCATCATCTATTCGTTCTTCTACCCGGCCGCTTATTCCGGCGAGGTGCCGAGGCGACTGCCCATCGTCGTTGTCGATCTCGACCATACCGGTTCGAGCCGCTCGCTCCTGATGAAGCTCCCGGCCCTTCAGCAGGCCGAGCTCATCGCCTCCCTATCGTCTCCTCGAGAGGCTTACGGATGGGTGCAATCTCGCCACGCGGACGCGGTGATCGTCATCCCGGACGGCTACGAGCGGAACATCCTGCGTGGTGGCCAAGGCACGATCGCGCTGTATGGCAATGGTGCCTATCTTCTTCGTAGCAGCACCTCGCTCGGCAGCATCGCCGCTGCCATTTCGGCGGTCGGTCGCGAGGCAGGGATGGATCAGGCGATGGCCGCCGGCGCGACGGCGCCACCGGCCTTGTCGCTCGTGCAACGACCGCTCTTCAACACGCGCGAAGGCTATGGAAGCACGGTCGTTCCGGGCGTCGCGTTCCTGATCATTCATCAGACGCTGCTGATGGGTCTCGCTCTGCTTGCCGGGACGATGAGGGAACGGCAGGGCCGCCGACGCTTCACTCGCAGGGAGTTCTTCGGCATCGCACTGGCATTCGTATCAATTGGTCTCCTCGACGTGGCCTACTACACTGGCTTCGTTTTCTGGTTTCAGGACTACCCACGTGCTCAGGCGGCCCCTCTCACCCTCATCGTCGCAGCAATCGCGTTCGTCGCGGCAACCGTCGCCGGGGCAATGGCGCTTGCCAGCTTCTTCAAGACTCGCGAGCGGCCGATCCAGCTCTGGATCGTGACATCCCTGCCAATCTTCTTCCTCTCCGGCTTGTCATGGCCCTCGGAGGCAACGCCGGGATGGCTCGTCGCAGCGTCACGGATGCTTCCCACGACCCCGGGGATACATCTGATGGTGGGGGTCAACCAGATGGGTGGAAGCCTTCGGCAATTATCAGGCGAAGTGGTGAACCTCTTCGGGCTCACCGTTTTCTACGGCTGGATCGCATATGCCCGCTTTGTTCGGCCAAGTTAGCCAACATCGCCGCACACGAGATTGCACGTGCTTTTTTTATCAACCAAACAGTCTAGGATCGTTGAGCGCATGATGCAGCGTTCGTGACACGCTGGCGTCACGAGCCTCATGCCTCGGGAGAGGCGCACTGCTCAAAATGTGACACCATCAAGGCTGAGATATTCACCGGCGATCCAGGCTATAACGACCCAATTTCGGTGGTTCAATCGCGGTAATAGCGCTCCCGAAAGCGGTCGTCCGTTCACCTGCCAGTCGGTAGTCTGCGGCTGGGCAAAGAGCGGTGGCCGGTGATGGGCAACCGCATTTCGAGCGAAATTTCGGGTGTGGATCGGCGTGGAAAAAGGACCCCGGCAGCGGGGTGATCGGCGTCGAAAAAGGACCCCTCATCCCGGTGGTCTAGGCTGCTCGCTTGGCGGTGTGTCAGGCGGCGAGATCGGGATGCTGGTATTGGAGACGGTGTTGAGGATCCGGCGCGAGCACGCGTCTGGGAAGGCCATCAAGGCGATAGCGCGGGACCTGCACCTGTCGCGCAAGGTGGTGCGTAAGGCGATCCGGGCGCCGGAGGCGGACATGGGGTATCGGCGGGAGGTACAGCCGCTGCCTAAGCTGGGGCCGTTTCAATCGCGACTGGACGCGTTGCTGGAGGAAGATGAGGCACGGCCGCGGCGGGAGAAGCTGCGCCTCACCCGTATCCACGACCTGCTGCTACGCGAGGGGTTCGACGGCTCGTATGATGCGGTGCGCCGTTATGCGGCGCGCTGGCGGCAGGCGCGGCGTCGCGACGTAATGAATGCGCCGGCGTTCATCCCGCTGCTATTCCGGCCGGGCGAGGCTTACCAGTTCGACTGGAGCCACGAGGACGTCGAGATCTCGGGCAAGCCGATGCGCGTGAAGGTCGCGCATGTCCAGCTGTGCGCGTCGCGGACGATGTATCTGCGCGCCTAAGCGCGCTCGCCGGAACACTCGTTGCGACCGCACTGATGCTTGCCGCACTGGCAGTTGCCGCATCACGGTTCATCGTTACGCCGCGTGCCGAACAAGCGCCGCTTTTCGTCGTGCCGCGCGGTATTGTGGTTCTCCTGGCGCTACTCGCCGCGATTACCTTCCTGACGGAGGGGGCTATTCTCGACTGGGGTGCGCTGCTCCTTGCCGGCAAGGGATTGCTGGCACCCGATCAAGCGGGCCTTGGATATAGTGTCTTCGCTATTGCGATGACCGCAGGGCGGCTCACCGGCGATCGGGTGGTGGCTCGAATTGGTGATCGTCAGACCATGTTTTGGGGCGGCTTGCTGGCGCTCATGGGCTACGGGATCATGCTGCTCGCACCGGTTGCCGTGGTCGCCATGTTGGGTCTGATGTTGATCGGACTTGGTGCATCGAACACGGTGCCGGTATTGTTTCGCCAGGCTGGCGCACAGAACGCGATGCCGCCTGAGCTTGCCGTCGCCTCGATTACGACGGTTGGCTACGCCGGCATCCTGGCAGGTCCGGCTGCGATCGGTTTCGTCGCGGGGCATACCGGCCTAACGGCCGCTTTCTGGATGCTGGCGGCTCTACTCTGCCTTGTACCACTATGCGCGAGAGCGGCAGTGGCAAAAGCTTCAGCTTGAGGATGGCGTAGTTATAGGAACACCTATCCTGGGCTGACCTTTCGTTGTCCCAAAATTAGCATCCCAATGGGAAAACCTCGACCGTATCGATAGACGTGTCTTCCAGGTAGAGAACGAGAAGGAAGAACGCGGATGAGGAGTCTGATCTGGGTCGCGCCGCTATGCGCTGGTCTCGGCGCTTGCAACGCCACCCCCGATCCGATCGGCCTTCAGCCGGGCGAGACGCTGTTGTCGGTGACGGGCACCGGCCGCACCGAGGCGACGCCTGACCAGGCGCTGTTCACCGCCGGCTTGTCGAGCATCGCCGCGGATGCCCGCGGCGCGTCCGAACGGAACGCTCGCACCATGACCGCGATCACGCAGGCACTGGCAAAGTTAGGCGTCGCCCAACGGGATATCCAAACTCGCAATCTGTCGGTGAACCGCATCACTTGGGGCGCGAACAAGGGACAGTACGAGGTCGCCAACAGCGTCACCGTTCGGATGCGCGACACCGGCAAAGTAGGCGCGGCGATCGCCGCCGTCACTGACGCCGGTGCCAACATCGTGTCCGGCCCCGACCTTTCGGTCGCCGATCCGGAAAAGGCGAACCTCACCGGCTACGGAAATGCCTACAAAACCGCACGCGCGAAAGCGGACGCATATGCCGCCGCGGCCGGGCTGCATATCGTGCGGGTGCTTTCGATCCGGGATGGCGGCACTGGCGGCGAATTACCGCAGGCCGGCGCCGGTCAGGCTGCCGACCTCAAGGTCCATCAAACGCTGCGCGGCAAAGCCGATCATCTCGCGTAGGAAATCGGCGTCCGCACTCTTCCCCAGCAGCGCCTGAACGCTCATCATCTCATCGGTCATCGGAGTCTCCGTTGGTTGAGTTTCGCAACCCAAACCTATCCGAAGATCTCCGATGGCCATCCCTCAGCTACACCACCGCCTGGGACACGACCTCCCGCTGGCCGTTCCCAATCGAGAATGCGTCGCGCGGTCACCTCGATGCACTCACCGATCGGTGAGGTATCGGACATTGGTAAATCTCATAGCTGCTGCGATCGTGGCGTAATCTCGTCAGGGGTACACGTCCGCGAGCTGGCACCGTCAAGCTATATTGCCGGTGGGCCGGCGGATTCTGACGGAGCCATGATCGTCGTGCTGAAGATTTTTCTGGGTCTGGTTTGCTTAACTGGTGCTTCAGCGGCCATCGGATCTTTCGCACAGAACCGAACAGGCGAGCGTGCGCGAATGATCAGCTCGATCAAGGCAGCTGCTGCTGACGTTCCGGCACTGCGAGATGATCCCTTTTTTCGAGCAGCGGTTGCGGTCGAGGCAAAGCTTCCACGCGAGGATTTCATACCCCGCGCTGCCAAGCCGCAAGCCTACATCGGCGCACCGTTGGAAATCGGGTGGCAGCAGACGATTTCCGATCCTTACGTCATGGCGATCATGACGGCCGCAGTGCAAGTGCGGCGCAAGTCTCGCGTTCTGGAGGTCGG
The DNA here is from genome assembly GCF_001422185.1 of Sphingomonas sp. Leaf257. Lineage (NCBI taxonomy): Bacteria > Pseudomonadati > Pseudomonadota > Alphaproteobacteria > Sphingomonadales > Sphingomonadaceae > Sphingomonas > Sphingomonas sp. Leaf257. The sequence goes on along the minus strand of NZ_LMMH01000007.1, from coordinate 29,617 downwards.
GACTGGCTCCGGCTATCAGGCCGCGATCCTGGCCGAGCTGGGTGCAGAGGTCTCGACGATCGAAATCGTCCCGCAGCTGGCGCACCAGGCAGCCACGGCCTTGCGCCGGCGCGGCTATCGAAATGTCCATGCCCGCGTCGGAGACGGCTTCGTGGGCTGGCCCGAACGAGCGCCCTTCGACGCAGTGATCGTCACCGCAGGTTCTGCGAGCGTTCCAACGTCGCTCCTTGATCAGTTGCGGATAGGCGGGCGTCTGGTCATGCCGATCGGCCCCTCCACGGCGACCGAGCGACTAGAGGTCTTCACAAAGCAGACTGACGGTAGTGTCGTCGCGTGTTCACTGGGTTGGGCAATGTTCGTGCCCCTAACGGGACGTGGGTATGCGCCCGATCGCCCGGGTGTCGGCGATCACGCCAAGCCATGGTGCTTCGGGGCATCGGTCACCTGATCTATTGCAGACGACCGATGGAAAGTGAGACGGACGCATAGGCCCATTGCACTGTCAGGGATGGTGCAGTCCGCCTGATGCAGGGCGGCAATCGCAGCCACGAGTGCCAGGCCAAGCCCCGCGCCTTCTGTGTTGCGACTGGCATCCCGCCGGTAGAAGCGTCGAAACACCTTCTCACGTTCATCGAAGGGAATGCCGGGACCTTTGTCGCATATTTCCGCCACTGCTTCGGCGCCAACGATATGCAGGCGAGAGACGATATGCGTTCCGGGCGGAGTGTGGACGATCGCGTTCTCGATCAGATTGGTGAACAGCTGCGCGAGAAGGTCGGGGTCGCCGATGACGGTGACTCCTGCAGCATGGTGAGCAATGAACGTCTGCCCGGAGTCCTCGACCACGGGCAAGTAGGCCGCATGGATACGATCGAGCAGTTCGGACAGGTCGACGGGACCGAAGCGACGTCGCCCGACACCTCCCTCGATCGACCCAATCCGCAGCAGGGCCTCGAACGTCGCGAGCAGTCCGTTGGTCTGCTCGACGGCCGCGTCGATACTGTCGGGATCGCCGGCACCTGACGACTGCAATCGTTCGAGCCGTTGGTGGAGCCGGGTAAGTGGCGTGCGCAGATCGTGCGCGATTTCCGTCGACACCTGCCGCAGAGCCTCCATCGCCGCGTCCTTCCGCTCGAGCATGCGATTGAGGTTGCGGGTGAGGTCGTCGAACTCCGGACCGAACCCGATCATCGGCAGCCGTTCCGCGCTATCCCCATCAATTATCCGGTCGATGGCGCGATTGACCGTCGCGAGCCGACGCAGGAAGACGCGCCCAACCAGATACCCGCCGATCAATGCGAAGGCAGCGATCGCGATGCCGCTCCAGATCGTGAAGTATCCGAGCCGCTGGCGTAGCTGCTGAACATCGAAGCTGTCGGTCGCCACGACAAGCAGCAATCCGTCGGGCAGCTGCGTTACTTGCGTTGCGAGATGTTCGACGTGTCGCGAACCGTCAAAATCCTCGGGCACCGCAACGCTTGCCTGACCGATCCTGGCGGCTTGCAGCGGCAGGTCGCCGGATAGCCGGTGTCCCGTTCTGTTGATCAGGAGATATCGATAGGGCGGATCCGCGTCGCTACCCCTGTGCCGCGCGATGGCATCCGTCAGTCCCGAGAGACCCAGATCGGCATATTCCGCGGCCAGAACCGACGATTCCGCCCGAAGCATCCCATCACTGGCTTCTCGGGCGTAATAACCGATCTGCCTCTCCACGGTGAGCAACAGGGCGCCTGCGCCGAGCGCCACGACGACCGCCAGCATTAAGGCGAAGCGAAAGGCCGCGCTCCCGAACGCGGCCGGGATGCGTGACCTAACCCGCATCGATCCGGTATCCAGCGCCCCGAACGGTCTGGATCAATTCACGTCCGAAGCCGCGATCGACCTTGGCGCGCAACCGGCTCATGTGGCTCTCGATGATGTTGGTCTTGGGATCGAAGTGAAACGACCAGACATTTTCGAGGAGCATCGTGCGGGTCACCACCTCGCCTGCGTGCAGCATCAGATATTCAAGCAGTTTCAGTTCCTGGGCTTGCAAATCCACTCGCTGACCGGCGCGCGTCACGTTGCGGCGGATGCGGTCGAGAACCAGGTCGCCGACCGCAATCGTGGCGGCGACGTCCGAGATCGGGGGGCGCCGCGCGAGCGCATTGATCCGGGCGAGCAGTTCGGTCGCCGCGAACGGTTTCGCCAGATAGTCGTCGGCCCCCGCCTCGAGCCCTTCGACCCGGTCCTCGACGCCGTTCATGGCTGTGAGGAACAGCGCAGGTGTCCGTATCCCCGCCGCCCGGATGGCCTTGAGCGCCGGCAGGCCAGCGATGCCCGGCACCATCCGGTCAAGGATCAGAACGGCGTATTCGCTGGAAGATGCCAGGAAGATCGCGTCCTGCCCGGTCGAACAGGCGTCGACGACATGGCCTGCGCTGCTCAGCACGCGCTCCAGGTCCTCACGCGTCCCGGCATCGTCTTCAAGCAACAAGAGCTTCATCGACTGATGATCCGGTTTCGCGCCGGAGACGGCAAGTTGGGCATAATCAATCTTGTCCTCACCCGCGACGAAGGTTGCCGCTCCTAGAAGGGCACGGTGTAATCTGCCCCAAGGAGTGTGTGTCATGAAAGACGTGCGATTGATGCTGGGTCTGCTGTCCGTCGCGGCGATGAGTGGAACAGCCGCTGCGGCAGCAACGAAACTGAAGGGACACCAATACGCCGCTCAGGCGAAGGTCTCTCTCGCCACGGCACGGCAGACCGCACTCAAGGCGCGTCCCGGCACGATCACCGATCAGGAGCTGGAACGGGAGAAGGGTGGCAGCGGCCTGCGCTATTCCTTCGATATCACCAGCCACGGCAAGCCTTATGAGGTCGGAATCGACGCGCGAAGCGGCGTGATCCTCGAGAATGTTGCCGAAGGCAAAAACCCGGACTGACCAACATCGAGATCCCGACGCATTGGCCAGCGTTACCGGCCAGGAGGCGCGACAGAAGCATGTTGATCAGGGGGATCAGGAAGGGCGTCCTGCCCATTCTGCTTGCAGCGTTGTTGGCGGGATGCGCGCATTACACCGCGCTTCCGCTCACGCGAGACATACCGCTCGCGCCGTCTGTCGGCGCGCTGCAGGGTGCCGCGGAAGATCATGGAGCCTTATCAGTCAGTGACGTCGTGACGTTGGCGCTGGCAAACAACCCGGATCTTCGCGCGGCGCGCCTGAAGCGGGGCATTGCCGAGGGGCAGGCGACGCAAGCCTCGATCCTCGCCAATCCGTCCCTGTCGGGCGCTTTCCTGCCTCTGCTTTCGGGGGCAGGCACCGTCCCGGCCTGGAATCTGGGAGTGGCACAGGACATCAAGAGCCTCGTCACCTATCGCGCGCGACGCCGCGCTGCCACTGCCAGCACCCGGCAAGTTGCGGCTGATCTCGTCTGGCAGGAATGGCAGGTCGCCGGGCAGGCGCGCCAGCTTGCCACCGACATCATCATCGGCACGCGCAGCCGCCCGACCTATGTCGCGGCCTACGATCTCCTGTCCGATCGCAACGGCAAGCTCGAGCGCGCCCTCGCTGCCAGAACCGTGACGCTCGTCACCGTCGCCCCGGACCGTGTCGCTCTTCAGGCGGCGCGCACGTCGCTCAACACGCTCGACCAGACGTTGCTATCGCAGCGGCACCAGCTGAACGCCCTGCTGGGCTTGACACCCGATGCGGTCATGCCGCTTGCGACCGCGCCCGACCTCCCGCCGTTTAACCCCGCCGCGATCCGCGCAGGGCTTGCGACGCTGCCTGATCGCCGGCCCGACCTGCTCGCACTGCGCCTCGGCTATGCAGCCGCTGACGAGCAATTGCGCGTCGCGATCCTGTCGCAGTTTCCTGACCTGATCCTTGGCGGTTCCGCGTCGAGCGACAGTTCGAAGGTCATCAACGGCGGGCCGAACGTGCAGGTCGGCTTGCCCATCTTCGATCGCAACCAGGGCAATGTCGCGATCGCGCGGGCGACGCGGGCGCAGCTTCAAGCCGATTATTCTGCGCGGCTAGCGGCCGCTACCGGTACGGTCGGCGCGCTGCTGCGCGAATATGAGCAGCTCGCGGCGCAACTGGCGATCGCGCGTCGCGATTTGCCTGCCGCCCGCATCGCCGCGTCCCGGGCACAGGCGGCGTTCGGCGCCTCCAACATCGACGAGCGGGGCTATGTCGACCTCGTCTCTAACCGCTTCGCCAAGGAAGAGGAGATCATGACCTTGGAACTCGCGCTGTTCGATCGTCAGATCGCCATACAGACGCTGGTCGGCGCGGGCCTGCCGACGATCGACTTGTCCGCCGAACAAGCGGGGAGCGGTCGGTGATGCCGCCTCATCCGAGAATATCTGCTGCTCTGCTTCTGCTTTTGGTCACGGCTTGCAGCAGCGGATCCCCCGCGCCGGATGCCAGCGATACCCCGACGCCCAGCGTTCTCGTCAACACCGTCGCACCCCGCCAGGGTGCGCTACCGGCGATCGTCACGGCTTATGGCTCCGTGGCGCCTTCCGAGATCGGCACCCGGACATTCAATGAAGCGCAGCCAGGCCAGGTGACGCGGCTGTTCGTCGCCCCAGGCAGCGCCGTGAAGGCCGGACAGGCTCTTGCTATATTTGTCACGGCGCCGACTTCGCGCAGCACCTACGCACAAGCGGTGAGCGCTCTCGCCGCAGCGCAGAAGGCGCGCGCCAGCACGGCGCAGCTGCTCGCGCAGCAGCTCGCGACAACCGATCAGCTGGTGCAGGCGGACAAGGCGGTGTCCGACGCACGAACCTCTCTCGCTGCGCTGCGCGCCGAGGGGGCTGGCACCCCTGTCCATACCATCGTGGCACCGTTTGCGGGCATCGTCACCGCCGTCGCGGTTGCCCAGGGTGACCGCACCGCAGCGGGCGCGACCATCCTAACGGTCGCGCGATCGGGCGGGATCGTCGTCACCGTCGGGATCGATCCGTCGCAGCGCGGCGCGGTCGTTGTCGGACAAGCGGCGTCGCTGAAGCGCTTGTCGGGCGGCGGTACGATCGAAGGTCGCGTCGTGCGGGTCGACGGCGCGTTGAATGCCGTGACCAAGATGGTCGACGTCGACTTATCCTTCCCTGCGGGCGCACTCCTCCCGGGCGAGCCTATGCAGGTCGACATCCGCACCGGCGCGGTCAACGGATGGGTCGTGCCGCACGCGGCCGTCGTGACCGCCGGTGGCAGCCCGAAAATATTCCAGGTGCAGAGCGGCAAAGCCAAGGCGGTGCCGGTCACTATCAGGCTGTCGTCGGACGCGGGCGACGTCGTGGATGGCGCCCTGTCCCCCCGTATCCCGCTGATCGTCGCCGGTGCCTATCAGGTCACCGACGGCGATGCCGTCCGGAGCCGTTGATGCTCGAGCGGTTCCTCCGCACCCAGTCGCGCGCCTTCGTCCTTGTCGGCTTGGCGCTGGCACTAGCGGGAATCGTCGCAGCGTTGTCGTTGCCGATCGGGCTCTTCCCTCAGGTATCGTTTCCGCGGGTCGTCGTCGATCTCGATTCCGGGAGCCGTCCCGCAGATCAGACCGCGCTGACCGTTACCCGTCCAGTCGAGGAGGCGATCCGCGCCATCCCTGGCGTCAACAACGTCCGTTCCGAGACGGCGCGCGGGACCGCGCAGATCTCGATCGACTTCGGTTGGGGGCGCGACATGATCGCGAGCACGCTGCTCGTCGATACCGCGGTCGGCCGTATCCTGCCGTCGCTGCCTGCCGGCACGCAGTACAATGTCCGCCGGATGGACCCGACCGTCTTTCCGATCATCTCCTATGCGCTGGTATCCGACACGGCGGATCCAGCTCAGCTCCAGGACTTCGCACGACTTCAGATTACCCCGCTGCTGTCCTCGATCACCGGCCTTGCGAAGGTCGGTGTGCAGGGTGGTGACACCGCAGAGGTCGAGGTGCTCGCGGACCCGCAACGGCTCGCGAGCTACGGCCTGGCGATGGCGGACCTTGCGACCGCCATCCGCAACGGCAACGTGTTGAGTGCGGTCGGGCAGGTCCAGGATCGTGGTCGACTCTCGCTCGTGATTGCCGATCGCAGTGTCGCCAGCGCTGCGCAGATCGGTGACATCGTCGTCAAGGCGGCCCCGGCAGGGGTCGTTCGGGTGCGGGATGTCGCAACCGTGCAGACCGGTGCCGTGCCCGTCTGGCAGCGGATCGTCGAAGACGGAAAGCCTGCGGTGCTGTTCAACATCTACGAACAGCCGGACGGCAACGCGGTTCAGATCGCAAAGCAAGTGCAGGCGAAGCTGGCGAGTGTGAGGCTGCCGGCCGGGGTAAAGCTCGTCAACTGGTACGACCAGAGCGAGTTGGTGACCCAATCGGTCGCGAGCGTTCGTGACGCGGTACTGATCGGCCTCGTGCTCGCCGCGCTGGTGCTCCTCCTGTTCCTGCGCAGCTGGCGCGTCACGTTCGTCGCCATCATCGTCGTGCCGGCAACGCTGGCGACCACGGTGTTGGTGCTGAGCATCCTCGGCATGAGCTTCAACATCATGACCCTCGGCGGGATCGCCGCCGCAGTCGGATTGCTGATCGACGACGTCATCGTGATGGTCGAGCATATCGCCCGCCGCGCTGGCGAGGTGAGACCGGATGGGGAGGTCGCTGGCAATGCCGCGGTCATCCCGGCCGCGCGTGAGTTTATGGCACCGCTGACCGGATCGAGCCTCGCGACGCTGATCGTGTTCGTGCCGCTATCATTCCTGACCGGGGTCACCGGTGCCTTCTCCAAGGCGCTGTCAGTGACGATGGCGGCGGCACTTGCCATTTCCTGGGCGATGACGGCTTTCGTCGTGCCGGTCCTCGTGAGGTGGCTGGTGGACTTTCGCACATGGAAGGATCCCGGTGTCGCCGGTGAGGGGCGGCTTGCCGTGGTCCATGACAAGGGCCTTGATCGCCTGTCGGCCCGGCCCTGGTTGCTACTTGTCATTCTCGTGCCGCTCCTGACAATCGGTTATATCGGCTATTCCAAGGTGCCGACAGGTTTCATGCCGAAGGTCGACGAAGGCGGCTTTGTCATGGACTATTACACTTCGCCCGGCACGTCGCTGGATGAGAGCGGGCGTCAGGTCGGCCAGATCGACCGTCTGCTTGCCGCCAATCCGGAGGTGCTAACCTTCTCGCGGCGGCTCGGCACTGGCCTCGGCGGTGATCTCGGTCAGAGCTATCACGGTGACTATTTCGTCCGGCTGAAGCCGAACCACAGTCGCCCGACCGAGAAAGTGGCTGCCAGCGTCGCGGACGAGATCGGGGTCAAGGTGCCGGGCGTCCAAGTCGAGGTCGCGCAACTCATCGAGGATCTGATCGGTGATCTCACGGCCGTTCCGCAGCCGATCGAGGTCAAGCTCTACTCGTCCGACCCAACCGTGCTCGATGCCCAAGCCAAGAAGGTCGCTGCACTGATCGCAAAGATCGATGGCGTGGTCGAGGTGAAGGACGGCGTTCAACTCGCAGGTGACGCACTCGACGTCCGGGTCGACCCGGTTCGCGCCGGCGTGGAAGGGGTCGCGCCCGCAGACGTCGAGACACAGCTGTCGACCGCCCTGAGCGGCACTGTCGCCACAACCCTTGCCCGACCCGACAAGGCCATCGACGTGCGCGTCCGGCTTCCGCAGGCGATGACGATCAGCCAGGCCGGGCTTGGGCAGCTGCCCATCCGGGCCACTGATGGCCATCTATTCCCGCTGTCGCGTGTCGCGTCCATCGAGGCAGTCGTCGGACAACCGCAGATCGCCCGTGAGAACCTGGAACCGATGGTCGCCGTGACCGGTCGCATTCAGGGACGCGGCATCGGTGCTGCCGTTGGCGACGTGACGAAGGCCCTCGACCAGCCAGGCGTGCTGGCACCCGGTATCCGTTATGAGCTGGGCGGTCTCTATCAGCAGCAGCAGATCGCCTTCGCCGGCCTCATCAAGGTGTTCGGCGCAGCGCTCGTCACCGAGCTGGTGTTGCTGCTTGTGCTTTACCGGCGGTTCTGGCTGCCCGTCATCATCATCGGCTGCTCGCTCCTGTCGACCACGGCCGTGTTCACCGCCCTGTGGCTCGCCGGCGTCGACCTCAACATCACGGCGCTGATGGGCATGACGATGATCATCGGCATCGGCACCGAGATGGCGATCTTCTACGTCTCCGAGTTCGAGGAACTCTGCCACACCATGCCGCCCGTCGTCGCGACGCGCGAGGCAAGCCGCAACCGCCTGCGTCCGATCACGATGACGACGTTTGCGGCGATCCTGACGCTCCTGCCGCTCGCCCTGGCGATCGGCCAAGGCTCAGGCATCCAGCAGCCGCTGGCGATCGCGATCATCGCCGGGCTGTTGCTGCAATATCCGCTCGTCCTCCTGGCAATGCCGATCCTCGTTCGGCTGACCCTACCGCATTCCGACCATGATCCCGCCATTCCAGCACAAGGAACTGTACAATGAAGAGGGTACTGACGACTGCTACCTTGGCGCTGACCTCCTTCGCTGCGGCGGGGGCTGCCCCGCCGACGCCAGCTTATCGCGTCGCGGCTACCATTTCCGGTCCGGACGGCGGGGGATGGGACTATGCCCGCGTTGATCCAGTCGATCACCGCCTCTTCATCGCCCGGTCGACATCGGTCACCGTCATCGACACCAGAGGTGAGCGGGCAGTCGGATCGATCGGCACGATCGCGCACGGTCATGCGGTCGTACCGCTTCCCGGCGGGCGGCTCATGGCGACGAGCGGCGACGATGCCTCGGTCCGCTTTCTTTCAACCTCCGATGGTCGCGAACTCGGTCGTGTAACGGTCGGCAAAAAACCTGACGCTGCGATCGTCTCGCCTGACGGCAAAACTGGCTTCGTGATGAATGCCAAGGCCGGTTCGGTATCGATCATCGACACGGCAGCGATGCGGACTTTGCGCACTGTGCAGCTCAAGCCGGGCCTTGAATATGCCGCGCTGACGCCGGACGGCACGCTGTTCGTGAACAACGAGGACGCAAACGAGATGGAGGTCGTCGACGTGCGGCGTGGCACAGCCGCTGCGCCGATCGCCTTGCCAGGGTGCGCCGAGCCATCTGGCCTTGCCTATGACGCGAAAACGGATCGCCTGATTGCCGCGTGTGCCAACGGCAAGGCGGCCATCGTCACGGGCTCGAACCACAAACTTTCGCAGCTGGTCGACATCGGCGCAGGCCCGGATGCCGTGATTCTGGATCCGCAGCGTCGCTTGGCATTCATTCCCTGCGGCAAGGACGGAGTGCTGGACGTGCTGTCTCTTGAGGGCACCGTCGTGAAGCGCGTGGGCCGTATCAAGACTGCGGTGGGTGCACGGACGGGTGCGCTCGATCCAGATAGCGGTGCGATCTACTTGCCGACAGCATCGTTTGGCCTGCCAGCCAAACCTGGTGCCCGCCCGGTCGCAACGCTTGGCACGTTCAAGGTCCTGGTCGTGAAGCCGGCGTGACGGGACCAAATGGAATAAGTCGGGTGACTGTCCCCATGCGGATACTCTACGGGGGCTCACTGCTCGCGCTGGGCGCAGGGCTTCTACTCGTCGCCGCGTCGCTCTTCGCCACAGGCCGGGTGACGGGTTTCGATGCGGCCATTCTCGTGTGGGTGCGCGAGCGCACCGGCGATCATGGTCCGCTGATCGTGGCTTCCCACGGTGCGACCATGATGGGTAACAACCTCACTTTGTGGATCGTGACCGCGATCGGGCTCGCATATCTAGCGAGCAGGCAACGCTGGCGGTTGTGTGCCTATCTTGCGAGCACGGCCGCAGGTGGGGCGATTATCGTCAGCGTTTTAAAGGCACTCGTGGATCGGCCCCGGCCGATGATTGTCGCGCATCTTGTCGATGTTCGAACGGCTAGCTTCCCGAGCGGGCACGCCATGGACTCCGCTTTCGTCTATGGCTCGCTAGCGATCGTCATGGCTGCGCAGGCCCGTCGAGGTCGTCGAGCGACTGTCGCAACTTCCGTTGCCATGTTGCTGATTTTTGCAATCGGGGCTTCACGGATCATTCTAGGCGTCCACTGGCCGACGGACGTGGCCGCTGGTTGGGCTATCGGCTTGGGCTGGACCGCCATCGTGACGCAGATTTTTGTTTGGACCAATAACCTGAATTCCGCGCCGAGCAGCTGGCCGTCTCTCCGTTAGCGCATGATCGAGGAAACGACGCTTGCGGTCATTTCGCGGCTGCCAACGAGCGTCGACGCACATTTGCGCAAGAAAACTGAAGCGCCAAGGACATCAAAATGAATGGGCTAAGCAATCTCATCGCGACGCTGGCGGGCTGGATCGTCGCCGTGATCGCTGCGACCGGATATATTGGCATCATCGGTTTGATGGCTCTCGAAAGCGCCTGCATCCCGCTGCCGTCTGAAATCATCATGCCGTTTAGCGGTTATCTGGTCTCGACCGGTCGCCTGGACCTGTGGCTGGTAGCGATTGCGGGAGCAGTTGGCTGTAATCTCGGATCAGCTCTTGCTTATGAGGCGGGGCGCCGCGGTGGTCGTCCCATGGTCGAGCGTTACGGACGCTGGCTTTTGCTCACACCCGAGGATCTTGACCGATCGGAACGGTTTTTCGAGCGCTTCGGCGGTGCGGCTGTTCTGATAGGTCGGATGTTGCCGGGCATCCGCTCGTTTATCGCGCTGCCTGCGGGGATCGCCCGGATGCCGTTGCTGCGCTTTCACCTATACACCTTCATAGGGTCACTGCCTTGGTGCCTGGGGCTGGCCTATGCCGGCCAGGTACTCGGGAGCCGCTGGAACACAGACCCGAGATTGTCGGCCTGGTTTCACAAGATCGACCTGTTCCTGCTGGGCGCGATCGTGCTGGCGGCAATATGGTTCGTCCGACGTCGCCTGACGGGGGTGCGAACTTCACGCGCGACAGAACCCGAATAAAAGTCGGGGGTGACCTCGGGACCCCTCGTCTGCAACCAGAGCGGGGGGCCGCTTCATTGGGACTTTGTATAGTCGCCTCCAGCAGCGCCCATGCTTTCGTGACTAAGCCGTCACGATGCGCCAGACTTTTCTTCTGATCCCGATCCTGCTTGCCGGTTGCGGCGAGAAGACTGCGAAGCCCTCCGCACCGCCCGCCCATGCCGAGACGATCGCGCACGAAAGCGAGCTGCTGAAGCTGACGCTGACGCCCGAGGCGCAACGTCGCCTGGGCATCGGCTTGGTGCGTGTCGGCGGAGGATCGGCCACCGCAACGCGCGAGGTGGCCGGTGAAATCGTGGTCCCGCCGATCAGCGCCAACGGCGTGCCGGTCAATTCGACGACCAACCTCCAGCAAATCGGCAGCCAGCAGGCCGCGGCCGATGCCGAACTGGCGCGCGCATCGGCGCAGGCCCGCCTCGCCCGGATCGCGCTCGATCGCGCCGCGAGCCTGGTGCGCGAGGAAGCGGGCAGCGTGCGCGCGCGTGACGAAGCTGCGGCGGCATTGGCAGCAGCACAGGCAGCGCTGGGCGCGGCACGTCAGCAGCGCCGCTTGCTTGGGCCTGCGGTCGCCTCGCTCGGGTCGCAAGCGGTGCTGTGGGTCCGCGCGTCGGTGTTCGGCAGCGACATGGGGAATGTGCGCCGTGAGGCCGCCGCGACGGTCCGCACGCTCGGCGACGCCGGCCTGCCACGCAGCGCCCGTCCGGTGCAGGCGCCGCCATCCGCCAACACCGTCGCGGGCACCGTCGACCTGTATTACGCCGTCGACAATCGCGACCGGGCTTTCCGGGTCGGTCAGCGCGTGTCGGTCGACCTGCCGCTCGCCGGGCAGACCGAGGGGCTGTCGGTCCCGTCCGCCGCGATCCTGCGTGACATTCATGGCGGCGAGTGGGTCTATCAGAAGACCGCGCCCGACACCTTCGTCCGCCAGCGGGTCGAGGTGGCATCGGAAAGCGGCGGACGGGCGCTGCTCGCGCGCGGGCTGTCCGTCGGCGCGCAGGTCGTGACCGATGGCGCGGCGGAGCTGTTCGGTACCGAGTTCGGGGCGGCGCACTGATGCTTGGCCGGCTCGTCCATTTCGCGCTGGCGCAGCGCGTCCTCGTTCTCGCGCTCGCCGCGCTGCTGGTGGTGCTCGGGGTCCGCGCCGGGCGCGACGTGCCGCTCGACGTGTTCCCCGAGTTCGCACCGCCGATGGTGGAAATCCAGACCGAGGCCCCGGGGCTGTCGACCGAGGAGGTCGAAAGCCTGGTCACGGTGCCGATCGAGACCGCGGTCAACGGCGTTCCCGGCCTGATGACGCTGCGCTCCAAATCGGTGCTGGGCCTGTCGTCGGTGCAGATCCTGTTCGAGCGCGGGTCCGACGTGATCCGCGCCCGCCAGATGGTCGGAGAGCGGATCGCGCAGGTGCAGCCGCGCCTGCCGCTCGCGGCGCGTCAACCGGTGCTGATGCCGCCGCTTTCCTCCACCAGTCGCGCGATGAAGGTCGGGCTGTCGTCGACGAAGCTCGACCAGATGCAGTTGTCCGAATTGGTGCGCTGGACGATCCGGCCACGGCTGATGGCGGTCCCCGGCGTCGCCAACGTCGCGGTCTGGGGCCAGCGCGACCGGCAATTGCAGGTGCTGGTCGATCCCGATCGTCTGCGCGCTTCCGGCGTGACGCTGGCGGAAGTACGCGCCGCGGCGGGCGACGCGGTTCTGGTCGGGGGCGGCGGGTTCGTCGACACGCCCAACCAGCGGCTTGCGGTCCAGCAGGCGGGCACCGTCCAGACGGCGGCTGACCTCAGCCAAGCGATCGTCAAGCAGGCAGGCGAAGCACCGGTCAGGATCGGCGACGTCGCGCGCGTGGTCGACGGCTTCAACGCGCCGATCGGCAACGCCATCATCGACGACGGTCCCGGCATCATGCTGATCGTCGAGAAGCAGCCGACCGCCAACACCCTGGAGCTGACCCGCGCGGTCGAAGCGGCGTTCGCCGACCTGAAGCCCGGTTTGAAGGACGCGAAGGTCGACACGACGATCTTCCGGCCGGCGACCTTCATCGAACGATCGATCGACAATCTCACCCGTGCGCTGATGATCGGCTGCGCGCTGGTGGCGGCGGTGCTGTTCCTGTTCACCCGCGACTGGCGGCAGGCGACGATCAGCCTCGTCGCGATCCCGCTGTCGCTGCTCGGCGCCGGCATGATGCTGCTCTGGTCGGGCGCGACGATCAACGTGATGATTATTGCCGGCCTCGTCATCGCGCTGGGCGAGGTGGTCGATGACGCGATCATCGACGTGGAGAATATCGCCCGTCGCCTGCGGCTGAACCGCGAGGCGGCCGATCCGAAGCCCGCGTTCGCGGTGGTGCTGGCCGCGTCGCTGGAGGTGCGCTCGGCGGTCGTGTTCGCCTCGCTGATCGTGATGCTGGTGTTCGTGCCGATCTTCTTCCTCGGCGGGGTAGCCGGCACCTTCTTCCAGCCCCTCGCCATCGCCTATGTGCTGGCGATCGGCATGTCGCTGCTGGTCGCGCTGACCGTCACGCCGGCGATGTGCCTGCTGCTCCTGCCGAACGCGCCGCTTACCGAGGAGCGCGACACCCGCTTCGTCGCCGGATTGAAGCGTCGCTATGTCGGCTTCCTGCCGTGCGTGGTGGGAAGGCCGGCGCTGGCGGTCGGGATCGTTGCGGGCGGGCTGCTGCTGGCGGGGGTCGGCTATGCGACCTTCAAGGACCAGTTCCTTCCCGACTTCCGCGAAACCGACTTCCTGATGCACTTCGTCGAGAAGCCGGGCACGTCGATCGAGGCGATGGACCGGATTACGATCCGCGCGTCGAAGGAGCTGCGCAGCATCCCCGGTGTGCGCAACTTCGGCGCGCATATCGGTCGCGCCGAGCAGGCCGACGAGGTGGTCGGTCCCAACTTCACCGAACTCTGGATCAGCCTGGATGAGAATGCCGATTACGATGCGTCGGTGAAGCGGATCAAGGAGGTGGTCGAGGGCTATCCCGGCCTCTACCGCGATGTGCTGACCTATCTGCGCGAGCGGATCAAGGAGGTGCTGACTGGTGCCGGCGCGACCATCGTCGTCCGCATCTACGGCCCTGACCAGGCGGAGCTGCGCGCGGCCGGCGCGCGTGTTCGGGACGCGATCGGCGGTATTCAGGGCGTGTCCGACCTGAAGCTGGAGAGCCAGGTGCTGGTCCCGCAAATCCGCATCCGCCCGCGCGCCGGCGAACTGGCCCGGCTCGGGCTGACCGCGGGCGAGGTCCGCCGGCAGGCGCAGGTCTTAGTGGCGCAGGCCAAGGTCGGCGAAATCTACCGCGACCAGCGCGCGTTTGACGTCGCGGTTTGGGGTGAGCCGGCGGTGCGGAACAGCGTCCATGCGCTTCGCGACCTGATGATCCAGGCACCCGTCACCGGCGCGCCGGTGCGGCTCGGAGACATCGCCGATATCGAGATCGCGCCCGCTCCCAACGAGGTGAAGCGCGAGAACGGCCAGCGCCGCCTCGACGTGACGATGAACGTCGCGGGCGCGGATCTCGGCACCGTCGCGCAGGCGGTCGACGCCGCGGTCGCGAAGGTGCCGTTCGCGACCGGCTATCACCCGCAGGTGCTGGGCGAATATGCCGCGCTGAAGGAATCGCGCAGCCGGTTGTGGAGCATCGGCGCGCTGTGCCTCGTCGGCATCCTGCTGCTGGTGTGGATGGAGTTCCGCTCGCGCCGGATCACCGCGCTGGTCGCCGTCAGCCTGCCGTTCGCGCTGGTCGGGGGCGTGGTCGCGGTCGCGCTCACCGGCGGGGTGCTGTCGCTCGGCTCGCTGGTCGGCTTCGTCACCGTCATCGGCATCGCCGCGCGCAACGGCATCATGCTGCTGTCGCACTATCAGCATCTCGAACGCCATGAGGGCATGACCTTCGGCCGCGAACTGGTGCTGCGCGGCGCGGAGGAGCGACTGGTGCCGATCCTGATGACCGCCGCCTGTGCCGGCCTCGCGCTGGTGCCGCTGATCGTCGCGGGCAACGCGCCGGGGCACGAGATCGAGCATCCGATGGCGATCGTGATCCTCGGCGGTCTCATCTCGTCGACCGCGCTCAACCTGCTGCTGCTGCCCGCGCTCTACGCTCGCTATGGCGAGAAACGCGCCGTGCCGCCTGCTGCCGCACACAAGGAGGCGCTGGCATGATCCGTCGCCTCGTCCCCGCCGTCGCGCTGCTCGCCTCCGCGTGCATGAGCGTGCCCGCACCTCCGCCGACGATCGCCCCACCCAGCGCGACGGGCGAGTTCGCCCGACTTCCCGTCGCGTCGATCGCGCCGGTGCCGGATGACTGGTGGCGGCTCTACGACGATCCAGTCCTCGACGGACTGGTCCTATCGGCCCTCGCCGCCAACGCCGATCTGCGCGTCGCCTATGCCAATCTCGACGGCGCACGCGCGGCATTGCGACAGGCACGGGCAGCGCGGTTGCCGCAGACGACGATCGAGAGCGCGCTGGGCATCGACAATCCCGCCGGACAACCGAGTGCGTCGGGCAATGTGCCCACGACGGATTACGATATCGCCGCAACCGCGAGCTGGGACCTCGACCTGTTCGGCCGGCTTCGCTCGGCCGCGACCGCGGCGGGCGCTGATACCGAGGCGCAAGTGGCCGTCGTCGACGGACTGCGCGTTGCGGTCGTTGCCGATACCGTGCTGGCCTATGTCGACCTGTGCGGATCGACCCGCGCCATCGCCACCGCGCGCGAGGTCGCTGCGGCGCAGGACCGTTCGCTCGCTCTCGTGCGCGAGCAGTTGCGTGCCGGCGAGGTGTCGCCGCTGGAAGTCTCGCAGGTCGCGACGATCGCCGCTGCCACTCGTGCCGCCATCGCCCCGTTCGAGGCGCAGCGCGCCAATGCGCTGTACCGGCTCGCGACGCTGCAGGGGCGCCCGCCCGCCGAAGCGCGCGCCTACCGCTTCGCCTGCACCGCCGCGCCCCGTCTGCGCGGGGCGGCACCGGTCGGCGACGGCACCGCGCTGCTGCTACGCCGTCCCGACGTGCGCGAAGCAGAGCGCCGCCTTGCCGCCGCGGCCGCACGGATCGGCGTGGCACGCGCGGACCTCTATCCACGGGTCAATCTGGGCGGGGCTGTCGGGTTGCTGTCCGGCGGGATCAGTGCGGCGGTGACGCCGCTCGTCAGCTGGGCCTTTCCCAACCAGGCACCGGCACGCGCACGTCTCGAACAGGCCCGCGCGACCGAGCGCGCGGCGCTGGCCGGGTGGGACGTGGCGGTGCTGCGGTCACTGCGCGAGGTCGAGACGGCCTTGGCGACCTACGATGCCGAAACCCGTCGCAACCGCGATCTGGCGACCGCCTCGCGCGAGGCGCAGGCCTATGCGCGCCGCGCAGGTGCCCGCGTCCGCCTTGGCGACGCGCCCGGCCTGCTCCAAGTCGATGCCCAGCGCGCGATCGCATCGGCGACCCTCCAACAGGTCCAGTCCGATCTGGCGGTGTCGCAGAACGAGGTCGCTCTGTTCCGCGCCTTGGGCGGCGGTTGGCGAACCGACGCCGCTACGCGATAATTGGGCAATGCGGATATTGATCGTCGAGGATGATAGCGACACCCGCGCCTTCGTCGCGCAGGGACTGGGCCAGGCCGGGCATCAGGTCGCGGTCAGCGAGGATGGCCGCGACGGGCTGTTCCAGGCGACCGGCGGGGGGTTCGACGCGATCGTGGTCGACCGGATGCTGCCCGGCCTCGACGGGCTGGCGCTGGTGAAGGCGTTGCGCGCGGCGGGCGATGCGACGCCGGTTCTGATGCTGACCGCGGTCGGCGGGATTGCCGATCGCGTCGAGGGGCTGGAGGGCGGGGCCGACGACTATCTGGTAAAGCCCTTCGCCTTCTCCGAACTGGCCGCCCGCCTCAATGCGCTGGCGCGCCGGCCGGCACCACGCGGCGATGACGCGCATCTGCTGCGGGTCGGCGATATCGTCCTCGATCTGCATCGCCGCACCGTCGAGCGCGACGGCCGACGCGTCACCCTGCAACCGCGCGAGTTCGCGCTGCTCGCCGAGCTGATGCGCAATCCGCGCCGGGTGATGACGCGCACCATGCTGCTGGAGCGGGTGTGGGATTTCGACTTCGACCCGAAGACCAACATCGTCGAGACGCATCTGAGCCGGCTGCGCTCCAAGCTCAACGCCGGCTTCGACGCCGATGCGATCGAGACGGTGCGAGGTGCTGGCTACATGATCCGGGGCGAGTAGATGCTCACCCGCCTGTGGCGCTCGACCTTCGGCATCGTTGTGCTTGTCGCGCTGGCGTTCAGCGCCGCGACGCTGGCGATCGGTGCCGTCGCCTATGAAGTGACGCACGAGGCACTGGAGGAGCAACTGGACCATCGGGTCGCGGTGGAGACCCGCGCGCTCGTCGCAGAAGCGCGCGAAGGTGGTCTGGCGGCGGTGTCCGAGGCAATCCACCTACGCGAGGATGCGCGCAACGAAGCGAGCCTTGATTATCTGCTCGTTGACCGCGCCGGGCGGCCGATCGCAGCGACGATCACGCCGCTGACGCCGGTCGAGCCAGGCTATCAGGAGCATTTCGGCTTCCGACGTGGCAACGTGACCGGCGTCGGTCAGGCGCTTGCGACACCGCTGCCCGGTGGGATGCTCGTCGTCGTCGCTGATCGACGTGACCTTGCCGCGATCGACCGGACACTGGCGTCGCTGTTCGCCACCGCGCTTGCGGCGATGCTGGCGCTGGGAATCGGCGCAGCCGTGCTGGTCGGATGGCTAACCCGGCGTCGCCTGTCGCGCATCGATGCCACGGCGCAGGCGATCATCGCCGGCGACCTGACGCAGCGGGTGCCGCGCGACGGGTCGGACAGCGAGTTCGATCGCCTCGCCGCCACGCTCAACCGGATGCTCGACCGCATCGCCGCGTTGATGGATAATCTGCGGCAGGTGTCGACCGACGTGGCGCACGACCTGCGCACCCCCCTTACCCGCCTGTGCAACCAGCTTGATCGCGCCGCGACCGGGGACAAAGACGCGATCGAGGCGGCACGGCGGCAGGCCGACGATCTGCTGGAGATATTCGCCGCGCTGCTGCGCATCGCCGAGGTCGAAGGGTTGGCTGAACGTCGAGCGTTGGGAGCGGTCGATCTGTCGGCGCTGCTGGAGGACATGGCCGAAACTTATCGTCCCGACTTTGAGGCTGCCGGCCATACGCTGACGATCGACGTCATGCCCGGACTGCATATCGAGGGCGACCGGCGCCTGCTCGCGCAGGCATTGTCGAACCTTCTGGAGAATACGTTGCGGCATACGCCGGCCGGCACCGCCGCGAAGCTCTCCGCCAAGGTGTCGCATGATGCGATTGAAGTGACACTGGAGGACAATGGTCCGGGCGTTCCTCCTGTTGATGCCAAACGCCTGTTTCAGCGTTTCGCCCGCGCCGAGGCGTCACGCACCACCGATGGACATGGGCTGGGCCTTGCTCTGGTTCGCGCCATCGCCGTTGGTCATGGCGGCGATGCCCTTCTGTCCCGATCCGAGTGGGCCTTTGGTGTCACCATACGGCTTCCGAGATAGAGCGAGAGGCGCTGGCGATCGACTTCGGGGTTAAGTAAACGAGGCTTCTGAGAAGCCGCAAGCTTTCCCGTTTCAGCATCCTTTTCGAGACGGGTTTGGCCAGCGCGGTTCGGCTGACCGTGAGGCTGGTCAGCTCCGTTCAGCCGCGTCCTCTTGTGCGACGGCCTCAACATCCGCAGCTGGCGCCTGCACGACCTCCAGTGCCACATTTGCAATCTCGGCCGCTGTCACCTGCAATTGGGTGATCGGCGTCGAGCTTGTGTCGACCCGGTCTAGGCCGCTCTCAGAAATTTTGACCAGGAAACGGTCGACGTCGTTGAGGATGACCAGCTTGATCGACTGGTCTTCGTCGAGCGCGAGCTGCTGAACCGTGCCCTCATAAGCCACGATGAAGCCGTCGTGGCTGGTCTTGGTAAGCACATAGGCGACGACGAAGGAGTCGCCTTTTTTGACCGCCTGCACGGCGGGGTTGAGCCATCCGAACGCGATGGGGTCCGTCTTGCCACTCACGGCGTCGCGCTGCACGAGCCACTGGGCGACGACGCCTGTCACCACGCCGATGAGGAGCATCGCCAATAGCCATGCTTCCAATGCAAAGTCTGTCGCGCCTCGAGCATCGGAAGCACCCCGCAACAAGGCGCGGTATATGTTGGGGTCGAAGCCGACACCGACACAGAAGCCGGTTGTCTGACACCAGGCCGTTTGCAGAGCGAAGAAGCCCGTTCCTAGCAGATGTCCTACAATGGTGCCGAAGACCACCATGAACAGCGTAAGGGTGGAGTTCGGTCGATCCGGCGACGGGCTCAGGAAGTCGGTTCGTTCGCCGGCACGCCAGCCAGCCCAGAAGCACAGGCCCGGGAAGATCAGCAGCAGAACGAGAAAAAGCGAGTAGCTGAAGGCCAAGCCGGTTATGCCGTGACGGGAATTGAGCCGTCCTGCTTGTCGCTATCGGTGGCCGCGTTAGCGCTCACGACGTACACGCCGTTCTCGACGCGCGACGCCTGTCGCACGGCCTGCCATGTGCCGTACCTGCTTTTGACCCGGCGGGCCAAACGCATCGAAGTGCTGGTATTCACGCGCATCCTGGTCCTCCAACGCCTAAGATACATGTTGGTTCGCCCAGCGTCCACCCAGGCTGAGGGGACACAGGGCACTCCCGTGCAGGCTTTACCGCGTGTCTGCTTAGAAGCACTCAAAACTCCATCGCGTTTGAGGCGCCGACAGGCACAGCCTTCGGTCATCCGATGTGTTGGCGGACATACTCGCCCAGGCCGCGCGCGACGAGGTCGTCGTTGGAGAGGCGAGGGCCTCGCTTCAGGCGCTGATTGCCCAGTTTGCGGCGATCCAGCTTAGGCCCAGGGGGGACGGGCGAGGGGGCCTTGAACATCCCGCTGGGCTGAGCGGTACGCGCGGGCTCGTGGTTGTTGCGCTTGGCGTGGTGCGGCTGGACCTGCTGGATGGCATGGGCGAGCGCCAGAGCGGCGTCCAGGTGTTTGCTGTCGACCACCGGCGCTTGGTTCACCCTGCGCATCTTGTCGAAGACGCGATAGGGCAGGGTCTCACCCTCGTGCTGGATCTCGAGCCGGCCGTCCGGATATTCGCACACATCCACCTTCTTGCGCGCGAGCCCCTGTGCGACCAGGGTCGGCTCCAGGATGAACATCGCCTTGTTGTAGTGGAGGGTGAGGGCGCCGGTGACGGTGCGCTGCTCGCGCCATACCATCTCGGCTTCGAGGTTCTCGTGGATGGCGAGCGGCCGGTGCAGATCGCGCGGGTCGAACGGCGCCTTGGCGAACCGTTGGTTGTGCTGCGCCATATAGGAGGGGAGGAAGGCGTTGGCTTGGTCGATGGTGTCGATGCGGTGGAGCCGCATCGCCTTGACGAGCCGGTCCTGCAGCGTCGCGTTGGCCCGCTCGACGCGCCCCTTCGCTTGCGGCGAGTTCGCGCAGATCAAGTCGATGTTCAGCCGGTCCAACGCGCGTCCAAGATGGGTCATGCCGTCGCCATTCGCCGAGGCCGTGTTGTTGCGGAACGCACTGTGCTTGTCCGTGTAAAAAGCGACCGGCTTGCCGTGCCGCTCGAGGTACGTGCGCGTCGCGCGCATGTAGGAGAACGTGCTCTCGCTCTCGACCATCTCGAGGTGCATCAGCTCGCTCGTGGCATCGTCTATGAACACCAGCAGCGTACATTGCGGGCCGCGGCCCTCGAACCACCAGTGTTTCGAACCATCGACCTGGACCAGCTCACCGCGACAGTCGCGCCGGTAGCGAGGCTGGTAGGGGCGAGGGCGCCTGGCGGCGCGGTCCTTCCAAAGCCCGGCTTCCATCATGATCTGCCGGAGCGTCTCGCAAGACAAGCCAAGGCCGTGGCGCTCGGCGAGATACTCGCGCGCGAGCGTCGGCCCAAAGTCGGCATAGTTTTCTCGCACCAGCGCGACCACCTCGGCGCGAAAGGCATCGCTGTAGCGCCGATTGCTCGGTCGCCCACGTTTGCGCGACACGAGACCCGCAGCGCCTTCCTGTCGCAGGCGATCGAGCAGCCGGTAGATTTGCCGCCGCTGTAGGCCCAGCAGCTCCATCGCGTCCGGGATCCGGATCTCGCCGCGGTCGAGCCGCATCAGCGTGTTGAACCGGGTGATCTCTGCAGCACTCATCGTCAGCACCGTCATACCATGCGCGTCCTCGTTGCCGAGGAAGGCTATGACACCGGCGATCCGCTGACAGCACCGGCAGTGCCGTTTCTATCTAGCAGGATGGTGTCATTTGTATCTAGCGCTTACAAACGTACAAGATTGATAACATAGATTATGTAAAATATGGTCGTGGTTTACGCTGTTAATTGGCCTCGCTCGGCTTCGAGCTGGGTCGAGTGAGCCAGCGCGGCGAGAGCTTCATCACTTCGCAAGCATCGGAAATAGTCAATTCTTTTAGGCAGTTCAGTTGTGAGACCTACGGCGCAATCGCGATGCTGGACAGGTCCATCGCAGTATTGATCGGCACCCCGGCTTCCTTTCGCTCTGAATAGCGATCGACCAGTTGCACAGTATGCGCGCGCAGCAGCACCGTGAACCGCACCAGCTCCTCCATCACATCGACGATCCGGTCATAGTAGCTCGATGGCTTCATCCGTCCGTCGTCATCGAACTCATTGAACGCCTTGGCGACGCTCGACTGGTTCGGGATCGTCACCATCCGCATCCAGCGACCCAGCACGCGCAGCGTGTTGACGCTGTTGAACGACTGCGATCCGGCCGACACCTGCATGACCGCGAGCGTCCGCCCCTGCGTCGGGCGCATCCCGCCCATCGACAGCGGCAGATGGTCGATCTGCAATTTCATGATGCCGGTGATCTGCCCGTGACGTTCCGGGCTGCACCACACCTGACCCTCCGACCATAGAGACAGCTCGCGCAGCTCATGGACGGCCGGATGGTCGTCGCCGGCATGTTGGTCGGGCAGCGGCAGGGCCGATGGATCGAAGATGCGCGTCTCGCAGCCGAAGAACCGGAGCAGGCGCGCCGCTTCCTCGACACACAGCCGGGAGAAGGACCGTTCGCGCAGCGAACCATAGAGCAGAAGGATACGCGGCGCGGAATCGAGCGGGCCAAGCCCCAGCGCCGGCCGCTGGATGGCATAGGCGGGATCGAGTGCCGGCAGGGTATCGGGATCGGCAAGCGTGCGGAGCGGCATCAGAGAGCTTTCACGAGATAGGCGGCCGACGCCGGGCATAGCGCGGTAAACTCGCGCGATGCGGCGACGGCCGGGGGAGCAGCGCCGCGATCTGCGTCGGCATAGCCAAGCGCCCGGAAGAATGGCGCGGCCGTCGTCGTCAGCAGATGGAGGCGACGCACCCCGAAGTCGCGCGCCTGTCGTTCGAGGGTGGCGACCAACGCCCGCCCCAGGCCATGCCCGCGGCGATCGGCAAGGATGACGATCGAGCGGAGCAGGCGGTCAGCCCCTTCCCCCTCCAGGCCGCCATAGCCGACGAGGCTATCGGCCTCGAACCGGAAGAACAGGCGGCCAGGGTCGGCGAGGTCGGCGCTCGGTAGGCTCGCAGCGTTGAGGAACCATGCCAACCCGGCCAGCTCGGCGGGTTCGAGTGTCGTGATGGTCAGTCCCATCACGCGAGGCTGATCCGGATCGCGAGCGCCGCGAGCGTGATGAGCAACACCGGCACGGTGAGCGTGACGCCAACACGGAAGTAATAGCCCCATCCGATCCGCACGCCCTTCTGTCCAAGGACGTGGAGCCACAGCAGCGTCGCGAGCGAACCGATCGGCGTCAGCTTGGGGCCGAGATCGCAGCCGATCACGTTGGCGTAGATCATCGCTTCCCTGATCGCGCCCGTGGCGTGGGTGGCGTCGATCGAGAGCGCGCCTACCAGCACGGTCGGCATGTTGTTCATCACCGACGACAGGACGGCCGCGATCACGCCCGTACCCAGCGCCGCGCCCCACACGCCCCCTTGCGCCGTGCGATCGAGCAGCGCCGCCAGATGATCGGTCAGGCCGGCGTTCCGCAGGCCGTAGACGACGAGATACATGCCGAGCGAGAAGATCACGACCTGCCAGGGTGCGCCGCGCAGCACCTTGGCCGTTGAGATCACCTGGCCCCGCCCCGCGATCACCAGCAGCAGGATCGCGCCGGCAGCGGCCACGGCGCTGACCGGCACGCCGAGCGGTTCGAGCAGGAAGAAGCCGGCGAGCAGCAGCGCGAGAACGATCCATCCGGCGCGGAAGGTCGCGGCATCGCGGATCGCGTCGCGCGGCGCGCGCAGCGCTCCCACGTCATAGTCGGTCGGTATGTCGCGCCGGAAGAACAGCAGCAGCGCGCCCAGCGTCGCGGCGATCGACACGAGGTCGACCGGTACCATCACGGCCGCGTATTCGCCGAACCCGATCTTGAAGAAATCGGCCGACACGATGTTGACGAGGTTCGACACGACCAGCGGCAGGCTGGCGGTGTCGGCGATGAACCCGGCGGCCATGACGAACGCCAGCGTCGCCTTGTCCTTGAAGCCGAGCGCCCGCAGCATGGCGATGACGATCGGCGTCAGGATCAGCGCCGCGCCGTCGTTGGCGAACAGCGCGGATACCGCCGCGCCGAGCAGCACGATCAGGACGAACAGCCGACGACCATGCCCCCGGCCCCAGCGGGCGACGTGGAGCGCGGCCCATTCGAAGAACCCGGCTTCATCGAGCAGCAGGCTGATGACGATGATCGCGACGAACGCAGCGGTCGCATTCCAGACGATGCCCCACACCACCGGCACGTCGGACAGCGTGACCACCCCCGCGAGCAGCGCCACGACGGCCCCGCCCATCGCGCTCCACCCGATGCCGAGTCCCTTGGGTTGCCAGATGACGAGCGCGATCGTCGCGACGAAGATCAGGACGGCAAGGAGCATCAGGCGACGCGCTGGCCCGAAGCATCGACCACCTTCTCCCCGTCTTCCTTCGCGAACGCGCCGAGCTGATCGCTTGGCAGCAGATCAAGCACGGCATCGGACGGCCGACAGAGCTTCACGCCGAGCGGCGAGACAACCAGCGGCCGGTTGATGAGGATCGGATGCGCCATCATCGCATCCACCAGCGCGTCGTCGGACAGCGACGTGTCGCCCAGGCCCAAATCGGCATAGGGCGTCCCCTTCTCGCGCAGCAGCTCACGCGGCCTCATGCCGGCGCGGTCGATCAACTCGACTAGCAGCGCGCGTGCGGGTGGGGTTTTCAGATATTCGACCACATGCGGCTCGATGCCGGCATTGCGGATCATCGCCAGCGTGTTGCGCGACGTGCCGCACTCGGGGTTGTGATAGATGACGATATCGACGGCCACGGGATGTCCTTTCAGCAGCAGGGGGCGAGTTCGGCGACGAGCGGCGCGCACAGCTCCGCATTGCCGGCGCAGCAATCCTTGACGAGGAACAGCGTCAGCGCGCGCAGGCCGTCCAGATCGGCACGGTAGATGATCGAGCGGCTATGCCGTTCGGAGCGGACCAGACCCGCACGGGCGAGGATTCCGAGATGCGCCGACATGGTGTTCTGCGGCACGTCGAGCTGGCGGGCGATATCGCCTGCGGCCATGCCGTCCGGTTCGTGCCGCACCAGCAGGCGGAACACGTCGAGGCGGGTGCCCTGTGCGAGTGCGCCCAGCGCAGTGATAGCCGAGTCGTTTTCCATATATCCAGCATAGCGGATATATGGCGTTGGTCTAGTGTGCGTTGCCTCTCAACATTGCGGGAGACCTGCGCTGATGGCCTATAACCGCAGGCCGAGGCGTGGACCAAGGCATACCAGGCCGAGATAGAGCAGGATGGTAAGGAGGCACCCCGCGCCCAGCGCTAGCCAGAATGGTACGTTGCGCCCGAGCAACGCGGGGATCAGCAGGAACATCGGTAACGATGGCAGCACGAACCAGAAAGTCGCCCCGGCGTGAGACGCCATCAGCACCCGATCTTGGGTGTCGCGCCACAGCCAGATCATTCCCAGCACAGAGACTAACGGCAACGATGCGACAAGTGCGCCGACGCCGGGACTGCGCTTGGCGATCTCCGAAACCGCCGCGATAATCGCACCGGAGATCATTGCCTTGATGACGACATAGAGCATACCGGTTGTGACTTTCGATCGCCGAGATGGCTAGCGATGAAGGTGCTGGTCATCCTCACAGGCTTGCGATGGCGCTTCGGTCTGGATCGTCGAATGTTCGATCCCGAACCTCTCGTCGAGTGTTCTGGTCACTGCAACCCTGACGCTATCGGGATCGACGCCCTCGCCGAGCGTCACATGGGCGGTGCAATTGATCTCGTCCGAAGCCATCGACCAGACGTGCAGGTCATGAACGCCGGCGACACCCGGAATGGCGGCGATCGTTGAACGGATCTCCGGCAGCTTCAACCCGCCGGGGACACCTTCCAGCAGCACGTTGATCGTTCCCTTGAGCAGAACCCAGGTGCGCGGCAGCACCCACAGGCCGATGCCGATGGCGATGACTGGATCGACCCACGTCCAGCCCGTGAACCGTATCGCGAGGGCACCAAGGATGACGCCGACCGAGCCGATCATGTCGGCCCATACTTCCAGGTAGGCGCCTTTGACGTTGAAGCTTTCGTCCTTGCCGGCGGTCAGCAGACGCATCGATACGAAGTTCACGACGAGGCCAATGACCGCGACGATCAACATGCCGGTCGACTGAATCGACTGCGGCTCGCGGAAGCGCTGGATCGCCTCGTAAAGGATATACATGGCGACGACGAACAGCAGGATCGCATTGAAGGTCGCGGCGAGGATTTCCAGTCGTTTGTAGCCGAACGTCCGCTTGTCGTCGGCAGCCTTCTTGCCGAGATGGATCGCCATCAACGCGATGACCAGACCGGCGACGTCGGTCATCATATGGGCTGCGTCGGACAGCAGCGCGAGGCTGTTGAACACGAAGGCGCCGACCACCTCTGCCACGAGATAGGTCGCCGTCAGGGCAAGCGCCCATCTGAGCATCTTGGCGTTGGCGCCGGCCGTATGGTCGTGGCTGTGCCCGGCTTCGCCGTGATCGTGTGCCATTATCGCGTCCCCTTCTTTGTGGCTTGCCGTTCGGCGAGCCAGGCCTGCATCTTCACGATTTCGGCCTGTTGGGTCCGGATCACCTCCTCCGCCATCGCGCGCACCTTCGGATCGGTGCCGTTGGCAAGCTCGGCGCGAGCCATATCGACCGCACCTTCATGGTGCGGGATCATGCCCCGAAGGAAGTCGGTATCAGGATCGCCGGTCGACGGCATCGCCATGCCGGCCGTGCCGTGCGCTCGATCCGTGGATGGCATCGGTCGCACCGGACTCGTTCGATCCGAACTGGCCCGCCGGCTTGCCGCCGGAACACGCAGACAGGGCAATCGCAGCGGCCAGAAAGGACCATCGCGCCGTGGTGATCGACATTTTCTTCTCCTTACGGGATGGATCGCGGCGCACATCGACACCGCTCAAGGTCAGGCCGGTCACATCGCGATCTCCTCGATGAGCAGCAGTGCGAGAAAGCCGACGAAGAACATCGCGCTGATGAGCGGAGAGTCCGGTTTCTCGTGCGCCTCGACCAGCAGCTCCTCGGTGACGAGGTAGAGCAGCGCCATCAGGCCGAAACTCAGGAATCCCGTGATCCACACCGGCGACAGCAGCGCCACGGGCTGCACGACGAGTGCGCCGATCGGCACCAGCAGCGCAAGCGCGCAGGTTAGGCCGATCGCCTTCATCTTGCGATACCGGCTCGTCAGATCATTGGTGAGCGTCAGGGCCAGGAACAGCACTTCGAGCGTCAGCGCGACCGCCAGCAACGTGCCCGCCTTCTCGCCGGCGATGAAGGCCAGACCCAGAACCAGGCCGTCAATAGCAAGATCGAGCCCGATCGCGGCGAGCAGCGCCACGGGGCCGTCAAACCGGCCTTCCGCCGCCTTGAGGCCCAGCATTACCGCGACGCCGATCGCACCGCCGATCAGCGTCGCAGCCGGCGATCCCCCGTGCATCACCAGCGGCAGGATTTCGGTCGCCGCCGCGGCAAATACGACGCCGGCTGCAAGGTGCTGCATGGCGGCGACCAGCCTCTCGCCGGGTGTGCGCCACCCGGCGAGAAGCGCGCCGATCATGATCGCGATCATGGGGATCAGTGCGAACTTGAGCGCCGCCATCGTCAGTCCCCCCTGCCAGACGCGATCATGCGGGTTGCGGCAGCGGCGCGCCGTCGTCCGCCCTATCCGCGTCGTCGACCTTGACCGCTTGCTGCCCGAACCGGGCGTAAAGCGTCGGCAGCACGAACAGCGTCAGCAGCGTCGCCGAGATCAGGCCGCCGATGACGACGGTCGCGAGCGGCTTCTGCACTTCCGCGCCGGCTCCGCTGGCGAATGCCATCGGTACGAAGCCGAGACTGGCGACCAGCGCGGTCATGACGACCGGGCGCAATCGCTGGAGCGCGCCCGTCCGCGCCGCTTCGGCCCGGTCCATGCCCGACCGGATCAGCTCCTGCACCGAACTAACCATGACGAGGCCGTTGAGGACCGCGATACCCGACAATGCGATGAATCCCACCGCGGCCGAGATCGAGAAGTCCATGCCGCGAACGAACAGCAGCAGCACGCCTCCCACCAGCGCGAAGGGCACGCCGGTGAAGACGATCGCCGCATCGCGTACCGATCCCA
This sequence comes from Sphingomonas sp. Leaf257, assembly GCF_001422185.1. Classification (NCBI taxonomy): domain Bacteria; kingdom Pseudomonadati; phylum Pseudomonadota; class Alphaproteobacteria; order Sphingomonadales; family Sphingomonadaceae; genus Sphingomonas; species Sphingomonas sp. Leaf257. The sequence goes on along the minus strand of NZ_LMMH01000007.1, from coordinate 1,961 downwards.
AGGCCCCGTAGAGGAGCAGCAGGATCAGCACGAAGCACGCCGGCACCACGAGTTTGAGCCGCTGGCTGGCGGATTCGAGATTCTCGAACTGGCCGCCCCATTCGAGATAGCTGCCCGCCGGCAGGCGCACGCCGGCGACCGCCGCCTGCGCATCCGCGACCACGCTGCCGACGTCGCGTCCGCGGACGTTCGCCTGGACGACGACGCGGCGCTTGCCGTTCTCGCGGCTGATCTGGTTCGGCCCGTCGACGACGCCGATATCGGCGACGCTGGACAGCGGCACATAGCCACCGCCGGCGACCGGCACCTGCACCTGTTCGAGCAGCCCCAGGTCGGCGCGCTCGGCGTCCGACAGGCGGATGACCACCGGAAAGCGCCGGTCTCCCTCGAAGATCATGCCGGACTCGCGACCGCCGAGCGTGGCGGTGATGGTGTCCTGCACATCCTGCGCGGTGACGCCGACCCGTGCCATCGCGTCGCGGTTGACGCGAATGTCGAGCATGGGAAGTCCCGTCGTCTGTTCGACCTTCACGTCAGCCGCTCCTTGCGTCCGGCGAAGGATGCCGGCGATCTGTTCGGCGGTGCGGTTCATGGAGGCGAAGTCGTCGCCGAACACCTTCACCGCGATGTCGCCGCGCACGCCGGCGATCAGCTCGTTGAACCGCATCTGGATTGGCTGCGTGATCTCATAGGCGTTGCCCGGGAACTGCGCGAGCTTCGTCTCCAGCCGCTCGACCAGCGCGGCCTTCTCCAGTTTGGGGTCGGGCCATTCCGCATGCGGCTTCAGGATGACGAACATGTCGGTCGCGTTGGGCGGCATCGGGTCCGAAGCCAGCTCGGCCGTGCCCGTCTTGGAGAAGACGAACCGCACCTCGGGTTGCTTCGAGACCATGCGCTCGATCGGCACCTGCATCGCCTGGCTCTGCTGCACCGATGTCGCCGGAATGCGCAGCGCCTGGATGAGCAGGTCGCCCTCGTCGAGCTGGGGGAGGAACACCTGTCCCAGCGTCGTGAAGGCAAGCGCCGCGGCGACGAGGCTGACGACGCCGGCGCCGATGGTGATCGACGGTCGCTTCATCGCCTTCTCAAGGCCCGGTTCGTAGCGCTGCTTCAGCCACGAGATGATCCGCCCGTCCTCCTCGTTCACCCTCCGCGACAGCCAGATGGCGATCGCCGCAGGCACGAAGGTCAGCGACAGGACGAACGCGAACAGCAGCGCGATGATGACGGTGAGCGCCATCGGCACGAACGTCTTGCCCTCGACGCCGGTCAGCGTCAGCAAGGGCACATAGACGAGGATGATGATTGCCTGCCCGTACACGGACGGACGGATCATCTCGCGCGCCGCGGTCGCGACCGCCTCCAACCGCTCCTTGACGCTCAGCAGGCGACCTTCGTGATGCTGTTGCTCGGCGAGACGCCGCAACGCATTCTCGACGATGATGACGGCACCATCGACGATCAGCCCGAAGTCCAGCGCGCCGAGCGACATGAGGTTCGCCGAAACCCCCAGCCGTAACATTCCGAACCCGGTCAGCATCATCGTGACCGGGATGACCGCCGCGGCGATCAGCGCGGCGCGGAAGTTGCCGAGCAACAGGAACAGCACGACGATGACGAGCAGTGCGCCTTCGCCGAGATTCTTCGCCACCGTCTTGATGGTGGAATTGACCAGGGCTGTGCGATCGAGGACCGGCTGCACCACTACGTCGGGTGGCAGCGAGGCGTTGATCGACTTCAACCGATCGGCGACCGCGGTCGCGACGTTGCGGCTGTTCTGTCCGATCCGCATCACCGCGGTGCCGACGACGACCTCCGTGCCGTTCTCCGACGCCGATCCCATGCGGATCGCCTGACCCGTCTTAGGGTCAGGACTCATTGGTCATAGCCAGAAGATGACGGTGGCCGCGAGGGCGACGGCAGAGAAGAAGACGGTTGGGCAGCGGTCGTAGCGAGTTGCG
>NZ_LMMH01000006.1:0-75604 GCF_001422185.1 Sphingomonas sp. Leaf257 | reverse complement strand
CTAGAGCGGTTTCCGGCCTTTCTGAATCGTCGAGGATTCACATGGGCGCGGTTTTGTGATTCAGGCTTTGAGCCGGGTCAGGAGGCCGGCACAGATGCCGCGAGTGCTGTCACAGGATCTTCGGGAGCGGGTGGTCGCCGCGATTGGTGGCGGGATGTCATGCCGTGCTGCGGCAGCACGGTTCGGTGTCAGCGCGGCAAGCGCGATCCGCTGGCGGCAGCTGGTCGTTCAGCACGGCACGCCGGCAGCCAAACCGCAAGGTGGCGACCGCCGTGCAGCCCGGATCGAGGCACACGCAACCTTCATCCTGGACGTGATCCAAGCGCAGGACGACATTACGCTGGTCGAGTTGCAGGTGCTGCTCGCCGAGCGCGGCACGCCGGTCGGGATCGGGACGCTGTGGCGGTTCTTCGACCGGCATCGGATCACGCGCAAAAAAAGACGGCGCACGCCACCGAGCAGGACCGCCCCGATGTCCTGAAGCGCCGGGAAGAGTGGTTCGATGGGCAGCTCGATCTCGATCCGGAACGCCTGGTCTTCATCGACGAGACGTGGGCGTCCACCAACATGGCACGTCGCCACGGTCGCTGCCGGCGCGGCGAGCGGCTGCGCTCATGCGTGCCCCACGGACACTGGAAGACCACCACCCTCGTCGCTGGCTTGCGCCGCACCGGCATGGTGGCGCCGATGGTGCTCGACGGCCCGATCAACCGGGATGCGTTCGTTACCTATGTTCGCCAGGTGCTGGTGCCCGGCCTATCACCCGGCGACATCGTCATCATGGACAACCTGTCGAGCCATAAGGCGCCTGCCGCGCGCGACGCCATCGAAGCGGCCGGCGCCAAGCTGCTCTTCCTTCCGCCCTACAGTCCCGACTTCAACCCGATCGAGCAGGCATTCTCCAAGCTCAAAGCGCACCTGCGCAAGGCCGCCGAACGCACTATCCACGGCCTGTGGGACGCCATCGGCCGCATTCTCGACCTGTACTCACCACAGGAGTGTACCAACTACTTCGCCAACGCCGGATATGRCGCAGACTGATCGGAAATTGCTCTAACTTGTCAGCGGACCGAAAATGGGGAGCACGTTAGCCGAGGTCCCGGCGCCGACAGCCGCCCCACTGACGCTAATAGCTCTACACACTCTCGGTTAAGCGATGCCGACTCCAACGCTTCAAATTTAGGCGTCTGAACTGCTACGCATATATGCTACGTAACCCGTCGGCTCGGCCACCGGAAAACTGCGGCTTTTGGAAATGGTCGGGGAGACAGGATTCGAACCTGCGACATCCTGCTCCCAAAGCAGGCGCGCTACCAGACTGCGCCACTCCCCGACAGGGGTTGGCCCTTAGGGGAAGCGGGGGTGGCGGTGCAAGGGGTATTTCTGGGCCTGTTGCGGGCGGGGGTTACAGGTTGGCCTGTTCCTCCTTGGGCAGGTCGGCATCGGGCGGATAATAAAGGCCTGCGCATTCCTCGCGCAGGCAGCCGCCCTCGATCACGATGTCGTCGCGATAGGCATCGGTGATGAAGCCCAGCGTGTCGACATGCCGTGCCTCGAAATACATCGGGTGGACATCGTCGCGCCCTGCGCCATAGACGACCCGCCCGACCTTGGACCAGATCGACGCCATGGTGCACATGCCGCAGGGTTGCAGCGTCGAGTAGAGCGTCGCACCGCGCAATTCCAGTTCGCCCTCCCCTTCGCAAGCGCGGCGGATCGCCATCATCTCGGCATGGGCGGTGGCGTCGGGCAGTTCCTCGGTCTGGTTGCGCTCGGCGGAAAGGACTCGCCCGTCCAGCACGATCACCGAGCCGAGCGGCGAGGTCGAGGGATCGGAGCCTTTCGACCGCGCCACCTCGATCGCCATGCGCATCCATTTTTCGTCGTCCTGGGTCATGGCGGGCTTAACGCCTCCACCCCGCTTTCGGGCTCAAGCCCCTCGAATTCGGCCTATCGCTGCCCCGCCTTCGTGCCGTAATAATCGCTCAGCACCCCAAAGGCCTCCTTGCGCTGCCCGGTTTCGGAGATCAGGCCCTTGCGGTTCCAGCCCTGCTGAAAATCGGGGTTCTGGCGACGGGGCGAGCGGAAGTCCTTGAGGATCCAGGGCGACATGCCGCGCAGGGTCGGTACATGGTCCGCCATGCCCAGCGTGGCGCGGTAATAATCCGCCTGAAAATCCTCGGAGAATTTCTGCTTGTTCGCCGGATCGTGGAAACCCGCCCGCGCATCGGCGCCGAATTCGGAGAAGATCAGCGGTTTGTCGGCGGGCACGCGCCATTCGCTGCGCGCCAGATCGGTCAGGCGATCCTGGGTATACCAGCCATTATAGGTGTTGATCGCCATGACATCGAGCGCATCGGCCAGCGGATCGGCGAGCGTCATCACGGGATGGTCTGCCCCCTCCCCCCGCTCGACCAGCAGCGCGGCGCTGACGAGCCGCGTGTCGTCCAGACGACGGACATCGCCGACCAGCGTGCGCAGGAAGACGTTGCGCGCGTCGGTGACGGGCGTCTCGTTGGCGACGCTCCAGATCGCGATCGAGGCGCGGTTGCGGTCGCGCAGGATATTCTCGGCCAGCATCGTCCGCGCGCGGTTCAGCGTGTCCGGGTTGGACCAGGCGACGCGCCAATAGACCGGCACCTCGCTCCAGACGATCAGGCCCAGTTCGTCGGCCAGCCGCACCGTCACGTCCGAATGCGGGTAATGGGCTAGCCGGACGAAATTGCCGTGCAGCCCGTCCTTGATCTCACTGAGCAGCGCGCGCGAAGCGGCCGGGGTCATGGCGCGGGTGGGATCGACGCCCAGTTCCTCCTCGTGCATCGAAATGCCGCGCAGGAAGATCGGCTTGCCATTGAGCAGGATATCGGCCCCGCGCCGCTCGATGGTGCGGAAACCGATCCGGTCGCGCCACTGATCCTCGCCCGCCGTGACCGCCACGTCATAGAGCCGGGGCCGCTCGGGCGACCAGCGGACCAGCGCACGGGGAGCGGCCATGGTCGCGCGCCAGTCGCCATTGGCGTCGGTCGTGCCCGCGCGGTCCAGCCCCAGCTCGGCGATGCGCAGCCGCACCGGCCGATTCGCCGCCTGAGGCCCGTCGAGATGAACGTCCACCGCCATGCGACCGTCGCGGGTCAGGCGGACCCAGGCGTCGTCGACATAGGTGTCAGGGGTCTGGATCAGCCGGACCGGACGGGTGATGCCGCCATAATTCTCCCAATCGGTGACGGGCGGCGGCACCGTCGCTTCGGTCGCTTGGCTGTCGACGCCGACCGTGACCTGGTTCAGACCGTCGCGCATCAGCCCGGTTATGTCGAAGGCAAAGGGGGTGAAGCCGCCCTCATGCTTTCCGACCGGCCTGCCGTTCAGATAGACGATGGTGGCATAATTGGCCGCGCCGAAACGGAGGAAATAGCGCCCTTTGCGGACGGCGGGTGCGGCGAAGGTCCGCTGATACCACATCAGTCCGTCATAATGGCGAAGCTCTGGCGCCTGGGTCAGCCAGGACGACGGCAACGAGGTCAGCGGCGAATGGGGGAGATCGAACTCGTAGAGGACGCGGCTGTCCTTCGCCATTTCGGCGCGGACGTCGACATCCTTCCAACGCTGCTGTCCGCTATCGGGCATGCCGCCGTGGAAGCCCGAAATCCCCGAACGGAACGGGTCGATCGAATAATGCCAGGGACCGGACAGGTCGGTCCCGTCGCGCAGATCGGCCGACGCGAGAACGGGGCCGGGCCGGGGCGCGGCATCCTGTGCGAAGAGCGGCGCACCCGTGGCCAGCATCATGCCCGCCACGGCATATCCCCAAATGGTCCTGCCCATCACGTCGCTCTCCCGTCATTCGGCCGATCCTGACCGCCGGCCTTCGTCGTCAGTCTAGACCGCACCCCCGCTCATCGCCAGCCGGGCGCGGGGCGATATTCGAAGCTCATGCCGACCGCGCGGCCGGGCTGGAACCCCTTCCACACGGTCGAGGCGGGCGGGCCCGGACTGTACTGCGCCACCCGGCCGACCGGCGCGTCCGCCCAGCGGCCCGTATCCGACTGCACCGTCAGGCCGTTCAGATAGGCGTCCCTGCCCGTCTCGCCCTTCACATAGCGATCCAGAAAGGCGGTGATGAAATGAGTCTGGATAGGAAGCAGCCGGTCCTTGCGCCACACCGCATCCTCGAACCAGTCCATGTCCCAGAAGCGCTGCCGCATCGCGGGAGGCGCGGGGGTCAGCGCGATGCTGTGCCCGGCCTGGGCGAAGGTCAGCAGGTAGCGCGGCGCGGGCGCGGGTGCGCTGAACAGCGCACGCACCGCCTCATGCCCGACGACCCGGTCATGATCGCCGACGACGATCAGCGTCGGCACGGGCACCGCGCCCACCCCCTGCCCCGTCCAGATCGGCACCTCTCCGAAGCGAGCGGCGGGGGCGAGCGCGACGATGGCCTTGAGGTTTTTCGCTCGCAGTTCGCTAGCCCGATCGGCGGCAAAGGGCGTGAGGATATCCCGGCTGAGCTTGCCCATGGCCGGGTTCAGCGGCGCGCCACCGACCGTCAGCACGCCGTAACCGCCCATCGAATAGCCGATCAGCGCGGTCCGTGTCGGATCGGCGGCGGCGAATATACCCTTATGCTGATCGGCGCGGGCTTGCGCTTCGGCGGTGACGAAGGCGATGTCGAGCGGTCGCCGGGCGATCGGCCCGGCGCGGGCGGCATCGGTGCGGATACTGATCGGCGGATCGCGAAAGGCCGGGGCGACCACGACATAGCCCTTGCTCGCCAGGTTTTCGCCCAGCCAGGACAGGACTTCGGGTGTGTTGCCATAACCATGCGCCAGGATCACCAGCGGGAAACGACCCGCCGCGACCGGACGGTCGGGCGAGGCCAGTCCGGGCAGGTCGAAGGCCACGTCCCGGCCATCCTCGCCGGACAAGGCGGTCTTGTAGGTAATCCCCCGCCCCGCCGAGGCCGCCGGATACCAGATCAGCAGCGGCAGCTCGCGATCGACGATGGCGGGCCGGTCCCTGCCCTGAAGCGGATCGGCCTGCCCCGGCTGGACGAACCGGCTGCGCTGCACGCCGACCGGATAGCGTCCCAGCCGGGCGAGTTCGGGGGCATCGACCGGCGGCCGGGCCGGGGCATCGCCCTGCCCCGCCCCCGGCCGCTGCGCCGTGGCAGCGACGGCGAGCGCCGCCGCCGCCAGCCCCAGCCCCAGGCCGACCCGGCGCATCAGAAGTTCAGCCCGAGGCGCATACCCGCATAGCGGCGGAAGTCACGCGGCAGCACCGCCTGGGTCGCGATATTGTTGCCGAAATTGCCCGCCGTGTTCACCAGCGACCCGTAATATTGCTTGTCGAACAGGTTGTTGACGAAGGCGACCAGTTCCCAGCGGCGATCCTCCTCGCGCACGCCCAGACCGACATTGACGATGCTGAAGGCGGGCTGGAAGGTCTGCGGATCGCGCGCCTGGAAATACAGGCTGCTCTGATATTGCCAGTTCACCTGCGCGACGCCGCGCGTCGTCGCGGTCAGGCGCGGCGAGTAATCCAGATTGGCGTTGAACTTCCACTTGGGCGCCTGGATCGCGGTGGTGTCGGTCAGGTTCTGGCTGGCGGGCGAGCCGGTGCAGCCCTGGGCCGCCGTCTGCAACGGATAGCATTGCGCGCGGGCGAACTCGGTATATTTCGCGTCGAGATAGGTGACGGCGCCGCCGAGGTTGAAGCTGTCGCTGAACCGCATCGATCCTTCGAACTCGACGCCCTTGGTGTTGAGCTTACCGACATTGGTCAGGCGATAGTTAGACGTGCCGTCGGCCAGCGTCTCGATCGTCTGGGCCTGAAGGTCGCGGTAATTGGTGTCGAACAGCGTGACGTTGGCGGTCAGGCGACGGTCGAGGAACTGGCTGCGGATGCCCAGCTCCTTGTCGCGCGACCGTTCGGGGCGGATCGGCCCGGCCAGCGCGCGGTTGCGGTTGAAGCCGGTCGTCAGGTCGTAGGTCTGGCCCTTATAACCCGTTGCATAGGTCACGAAGCCGTTGATCGTCGGGCTGAAATCATAGCGCAGCGTGCCGCGATAGGTGCCCGCCGTGTCGCTGGCATGGCCCGCAAAGGCCGTGCCCGCCAGATTGTCGCGGAAGGTATAGCTGACCCGCTCGTTCTGGACGCGCCCACCGCCGGTGAAGGTCAGGTCGGGTACGATCGTCCAGTCGACCTGTGCAAAGGCCGCGACCTGACGCGACTGCGAGGTGGCGTACCAGTTGGCGAGCGAGAAATACGGCCCGCGCTGGAACGGGCGGTTGAACTTCACATTCGCACCGTACAGCCCGACCGTATAGCGGAACGGCTTGTCGGCATCAGATTGCAGCCGGACTTCCTCGGTCACCTGCTCGGAATTGAAGACGCCGATCTGGGTGTTGTTGCCCAGATTGCCGGGCGCCGAGGTGTCGTCATGGTCGAGATAGTCGTTCAGGTGGAAACGGTCATACGAGCTGATCGTGACGAGGTTCAGCGAACCGATGCCGAACTCCCCGCGGATATAGCCGCCGCCGCCCTCGTACCGGGTGCGCGAGTCGTAATTGTTGCTGATCGTCTGGTTGTCCGGCCCCACCACCACGCCGGGCAGCACGACCGACGGGGTCAGTCCGGCCGTGCCGCGCAGACGGGCGTTTGGCCCGAACGCCAGGAAGGGGCGCCCGACCGTGGTGTTGCCGTTGACGTAATTGCCCGAGATGACGAGCGCGGCCGTATCGGTCGGCTCCCAGCGCAGCTTGCCACGCAGGTTCAGCGTCTCGCGGCCATTGACCCGCTTGCCGTTGAACAGGTTGCGGATATTGCCGTCCCAATTGTTATAGGCGGCCGACACGACATAGCCGAGCTGCTCGTTGATCGGGCCGGACACGCTGAAATTGACGCCCTGCTCGCGATCGGTCGTCGCCACCGCATTGGCGCGGATACGCAGTTCCGAGGTCGGGTTGCGGGTGATCAGGTTGACAAGACCGGCCGAGGCCGACTTGCCGTACAGCGTGCTCTGGGGGCCGCGCAGCACCTCGATCCGCTCGACATCGGGCAGGTCGGTGAAGGCACGCGCCTGGAAGGCCAGCGGCACTTCGTCGACCAGCACCGCGACGCTCGACTCCACGCCGATGCCGAAGGCGAAGGTGCCGACGCCGCGCAGCGAGATGTTGGAATTCTGCGGCTGTTCGGCCGGGCGGACGACCAGCGAGGACGAGACCTTGCCGATATCGGTGAAGTTGCGGACACCCGCCGCCGCCAGCTGGGCCGGGGCGACGACCGACACGGCGAGCGGCACGCGCTGGACATTCTCGGCGCGCTTGTTGGCGGTGACGATGATGTCGCCTGCGCTGACCGGTTCGGGTGCAACGTTGGAGGTGGGGCCGCCGGGCTGTCCCTGCGCCTCCTGGGTCAGTTGCGCTTCGTCGGTTGGCGACGGTGCGGCCTGCTGGGCCGAAACCTGACTTGCCGCGGAAAGCGATATGATCATCGCCGTCAGGGCCACGGTGGAACGCAGCATCTTCATCCTTCCCTCCCATTGCCGCCGGTCTTGGCCGGTCTTGCCTTGTCAACCAAACATACCGAATGGCCTTACCAATGCAATGCTGTTGTTAGACCTGCGTTGGATTTGTCGGCACGGGAGCGCAAGCAATGGGAAAAATTGCAAACGTGTGCGACATTTGCGCATCACTGGCCAGCACCGGATACGCAAAAGCGCCAGGCCGGACGCCCCTCGAACCAATCGGCATTTCTATTCCCTCTCCCCTCTCTGAGGGGAGAGGGTTGCGCAGACTTGGCTTTTGCGACAGCAAAGGCTTAGTCGAAGCTGGGTGAGGGGTGCTGCGCTCGCGTAGGCGAGCGCGCGAGCCGGTGGCTCGCTCAACCCCTCACCCAAGCTACGCTAGCCAGCACGCTGGCAAGCTCCGCTATCCCTTTCCCCTATCCAGGGGAGAGGAATAAAGGAGGAGCATCGATGTCAATCCGCATCAAATGGTCAGGTGAAGGCCGCGCCGTCCGTCCTGTTCGACCGGCATAGCATCCGCGCCCTCGACGATCAGGATCCGACCGTCGCCCGGCGGCAGCAGCAGGGTCATGCCGCCCTCCCCTTCCCCGTCGCACGACAGGGCGACGACGACCCGCTCAGCATCGGCCTGGCCGGTCAGATGCCAGCGCGTGACCGGGCCATGGCCGTCGCCACTATCGTCCATGCCGGTCCAGCGGATGGCCCCGGTCGAGGGCGGGAAGAGCCACAGCCCACGGCGATAGGGCTCGGGCCGCCAGCCGCCCCGGGCGAGATCGACCAGCATCGCCGATCCGCCCCGCGCGAACAGCGGCGGCGGGCCATCGAGCGGTGCTGCGACATCGGCAGCCTCCCCATCGGCAAAACGCTCGCCGGTCCAGACATGGACCCATTCCGCCCCGCTCGGCAGTTGGACGGAGCGGCGCTCCGCCCCTTCGTCCATCACCGGCGCCGCGAGGATGTCCGGTCCCAGCATATGCTCGTCGCGTTCGCCCCAGCTTGCCGGGTCCTGCGGGAAGTCCGACCAGAGCGGTCGGACCATCGGCTCGTAATCGGCGTGATAGCGATGCAGCAGGTCGTAGAAGAACGGGATCAGCGTCTGCCTCAGCGCCATCAGGCGGTGCATCGCAGGCAGCACCTCCGGGTACATCCAGGGCTCGTTGACCGTGCGGTCGTCATTCCAGCTATGAATGCTGAACCGGGGCATTAGCACCCCCGCCTGTACCCAGCGGATTAGCAGCTCGGGCGACGGCGCGGGGCCGGAAAATCCGCCCACGTCATGCCCGCTGTTCGACACGCCCGACAGCGCGAGGCCGATCGACTGGCGCGCATTGTACCGGATCGTCTTCCACGCGGTCCGGTTGTCGCCCGACCAGGTCTGCGCATAGCGATGCAGCCCCGCCATGCCCGAGCGGGTGACGACATAGGGCCGGGTATCGGGCCGCGCGGCGACCTGCGCCTGACGCGAGGCGCGCGTCATCAGGATCGGCTGGACCGGGCGCATCTCCGACGCCGGGCGGGGCTGACCGAAACCGTCGACCATCGCACGGGCGTCCCACAGCTCATATTCGTTATTGTCGTTCCACGTCGCTTCCATGCCATGGTCGAGCAGCGCCGACGTCACCTGATCGCGCCACCACGCCGCCGCCTGAGGCTTGGTCATGTCGATATAGCTGCCGACCTCGTCCCAGAATTGCGCCTCGACCGGCTGACCGTCCGCGTCCGCGACGAACAGTCCGGCGGCCGCCACCTCGTCATAGCGCGGGTGGCTGCGCAGCAGGGCGGGCTTGATATTGGGGACCAGTCGGACACCCGCCTCGGCATAGGAGGCAACGAAGGCGGCGGGATCGGGAAACTTGTCGCGGTTCCAGTGAAAGACATACCGCTTGTCGCCGATCGAGGTGTAGCCCGACGACAGGTGGAAGGAGGTGCAGCCCAGATCGTGCCGCTCGCACAACGCCAGAAATCCCGCCATCTGCGCCGCCGCATCGGGCGCATCGGTATAGGTCATGGTCGAGCCCGAATAACCCAATGACCAGCGCGGCATCAGCGCCGGACGGCCGGTCAGCCAGGTAAAGCGTCGCGTCACTGCCAGCGGGTCCGGCCCGGCGATGATCCAGCGATCGACATCGCCTGCGTCCGCTACGACATGACGGTACAGGCCGTGATAATTGTCGAGTTCCTGCCCCAGGTCGAAGGTGACATCGGCGACGGTGTCGTAAAATTCGCCATGGCACCGCCCCTCGGCATCGGCGACCAGCAGATAGGGGATCGATTTGTAGAGCGGATCGCTCGTCTCGGCATCGAAACCCATCGGATCGACATTGGTCAGCCGAAAGCGCCGTCCGGCCCGGTCGGTGTCGCCGGTACGGTCGCCCAGTCCGAAAAAGCGTTCGCCCGGCGTCCGGGCGGCATAGTGATGCGCGCGACCGTCCCACCAGCCAAAGTCATAGGCCTGGGTCGGCCGGTCCTGCGTGATGACGTGCCAGCCCTCGCCCGCCCGCTGCTCCCAGCGCCCGTGCAGACCATCGAGGGTCAGGGTGACGCGAAGCCGCTCGGTCGCGACGATCAGGGTGCCGTCCGCTTCCTCGCAGGTGAAGTCGGGGCAGGCGAAGCCGGACACGTCTATCCGGTCGCGTCCCGGCTCGGCGATATCCTCGGCCCCCGGTGCGATGGCCCAGCTTGGCGGGCTGGTCACGCGCCCCTCCGCCAGCAGCAGGAGGCGCATCACGTCCTCCTCCAGCACGAAGAGATGCGCGACCGCGCCGGTATCGGCGGTAAGCGTCAGAAATCCACGCGAACGGCCGGTGACGGCAAAGCGCGGCGGCTGGGAAAGGGTGGCGCGCCTCATCGGCCGGGCTCCTGGGTCACGGGGTTGGTGGCGAACGGCGTCAGCCGCCGGATGAAGATGATAAGCACCGCCGCCCCGATCAGGTCGAACACCGCGAGCACGGCAAAGAGCGGCGCATAGCCGACCGTATCGGCCAGTTGCCCGATCAGCAGCGAGAAGAGCAACCCGCCAATCCAGCCCGCCTGGCCGATAAAGCCATTGGCGGTGCCGACTTCTGCGGGCGCGAACACATCGGCGGACAAGGTGTTGATCAGGCCGGAGATCATCTGATGCGCAAAGCCGCCGATGCAGAACAGCGCGATCGCGGTATAGGGGCTGGCGGCCAGCCCGATACACCCCGGCGCGATCATCAACACCGCGCCCAGCGCCACGCCCGCCACGCGCGACGGGATCAGCGTGACGCCACGCTTCATCAGCCAGGGCGACAGATAGCCGCCAAGGATGCCGCCGACATCCGCCGCCAGGAAGGGCAGCCAGGCGAACAGCGCGATCTGCTTCAAGTCCATGCCGCGCTCGCTGGCGAGGTAGAGCGGAATCCAGAAGCTGAAGGTCTGCCAGGCCGGTTCGGCCAGGAAGCGCGGCACCGCGATCACCCAGAAGCGAGACGTGCGCAGGATATCCTTCGCCTTGGCGCGCTGGACCGGCCCCTTGGGCTTTTCGACCGCGATCATCGCCTTTTCCTCCGGCGTGATCGCGGGATGATCGTCGGGCGAGCGATAGAAGACGTACCAGGCGGCGGCCCAGAAGATGCCGACGCCGCCGGTGACGAGGAACGCGGTGCGCCAGTCGGCCCAGAGCGCCACCGCCACCACCACCGGCGGCGCGATCAGCGCGCCGAGCGAGGTCCCTGCGTTGAACCAGCCGACCGCGACCGACCGCTCCCGCGCCGGGAACCACTCGGCCACCGCCTTGATGCCCGAGGGGATGGCGGCGGACTCGAACAGGCCCAATATGCCACGATAGATGGCCAGACTGACCCAGCCGATCGCCAGGGCATGCATCATGTTCGCCGCCGACCAGGCGAGGCCGAACAGTGCGAACCCGGCGCGCAGGCCGAAGCGGTCGATGAACGCCCCCGCCACGGGCTGCATGATCGTATAGGCGAGCTGGAACGCGCCGACGACATAGCTGTACTGCTGCGTCGACATGTGAAGCGCGGACTTCAGCTCGGGCGCGAGGACGCCCAGGCTGTTGCGCGCCAGATAATTGGCGATCGTCCCCGCGCAGATCAGCGCAACGATCCACCAGCGCAGATTGCGTACCCGCAAGCCCGTCACTCCCCTAGCCTCTCCGTACGCATCACGGCGCCGGTGTCTGGGGCAAGCTTAACCGCTAGAAAGCGGCCTGTCCATATTGGTCTGGCCAATCATTCCAGCGATCCGATCAATCATCGCCAAGCCACTCGACATAATGGAAATATCGGAAGTCGGCGGGGTGGCCCGAACCGCTCATGTCCTGACAGGCCATGCCGACAAAGGCGCCAGTAAAATTGGGCAGGCCCGCCAGCGTCGCCTCGTCGGAGAGGATGGACGCGTCGAAATCCTGGGACAGCCAGGTCCATTCCGCCGCCCCCGCCGCCCGGAAGGCGAAGCGCAACGCCTCATGATCGACCACCGCCCGCAATTCGAGCGGGCCTGCGGGAGCCGGGACGGCGGGCCCCATCAGGCTTTGCCCCTCGCCGTTCGGCAGGACCGACAAGACCTGGACGAGCTTCTCGCCCGCATCCCCTGCCGTGATCTGGAGGAAATGATATTTGGTGCTGTTGTAATAGGCGACGATCCCGGCCGCCTGCTGGAAATGCTCCGGCTCGTAATCGACGAGCGTTCGCACGTCATAGCGGAAGGCGGTCTGGCGGCGGGCGACCAGCGCCTGTTCGAAATGACTGCCGATCGTCTCGCGCCCGAACAGCCGTAAATGGCCCGGACGTTCGGTCAGGCTGAAGATATATTCCGGTTTGGGCGTCCGCAGCCATTGGAAGGCAGCGGGCAGCGCGGGTCCGTCGAACCCGTCCCGTGCCTCGACCGGTGCAGGGTTCGTGGCCACCGGCGTCGGTTCGGCACAGCGCAGCCAGCCGTCCGCGCCCCACTCCATACGCTGTATCGCCGTCTCGCGCCCCAGCACGCAGCGATTGCTGGCGGGCAACGGGCGGCCGCAAAGATAGGCCATCCACGTCTCGCCCTCCGGCGTCTCGACCAGATCGCCATGACCGGTGCGTTGCAGCGGTGCGTCGGGCGTGTCGCGCGCGGTCAGGACCGGGCCGTCGGGATGCACCTCATAGGGCCCGAACAGATCGCGCGAACGCGCCATCGTCACGGCATGACCGCGCTCGGTCCCGCCCTCGGCCACCAACAGGTGATACCAGCCGTCGCGCTGGTAGAGATGCGGCCCCTCGGTAAAGCCCAGCGGCGTGCCGTCGAAGATCCGGCGACGCTCGCCGAACAGGCGGCCGGTGTCCATGTCCATCTGCTGGATCACGATCCCGGCGAAGCGCTTGCGGTCGGGCCGGTGGTCCCAAAGCATGTTGAGCAGCCAGCTGCGCCCGTCATCGTCATGGAACAGCGCGGGGTCGAAGCCGCTGCTGTTGAGATAGACGGCATCCGTCCACTCGCCGTCGATCCGGTCGCACGACACCCAGTAATTGTGGAAGTCGCGAAGCGACGCGCCCTTGGCGCCGTCGACGGTGGTGCGGCCATAGCGCTTCACATCGGTGAAGATCAGGTGGAACCGCCCATTGGCGTAAGTGAGATCGGGGGCCCAGACCCCACAGGAATCCGGATTGCCCCGCATGTCGAGCTGGCTCGCCCGGTTCAGCGGCCGGGCGACCAGCGTCCAGTTCACCAGATCGCGGCTATGGTGGATCTGGACGCCCGGATACCATTCGAAGGTCGAGGTCGCGATATAGTAATCCTCGCCGACGCGTACGATCGAGGGATCGGGGTTGAAGCCCGGCAGGATGGGATTGTTCGGGGTCATGCGGGTTTGCGCACCAAGGTCCAGAGGAGAGCCGCGCCCGCCAGATCGAGCAGGCCGAGCAGGATGAAGAAGGGCTGATAGCCGACCTGATCGACCAGCGATCCGAGGGTCAGGGTGAAGATCAGGACGCCCAGATTGGCCGCCGTCCCCGATACGCCGGTCGCGGTCGCCACCTGATCCTGCGGGAACAGGTCGGAGCATAGTGTGATGACGGTGACCGACAGCGTCTGGTGCGCGAAACCGCCCAGGCACAGCAGCGCGACGGCGGCGACGGGGCTGTTGACGCTGCCGACGAACATCATGCCCGTCATCAGCACCGCGCCCAGCGTAAAGGCCCCGCGCCGCGCGTCGATCAGGTTGACGCCGCGCCGTTGCAGGAAGGCGACGACGGCCGGGCCGAACAGGCATCCCAAATCGGCGGCCAGGAACGGCAGCCAGGCGAACAGCGCGATCTGGGTCAGGTCGAAATGCCGCGCCTGGACGAGGTAGAGCGGCATCCAAAGCGACAACATGCCCCAGACCGGATCGGCCAGGAACCGTGCCGCCGCGATCGCCCACAGGTTGCGACGGCGCAACAGCTCGCCCAGCGGCGGACGGCGGCGCTGCTTGACGAGCGCGGCTTCCTGTCCCTCGACGATCAACGTCCGCTCGCGCGCCGACAGCGCCCGGTGCCGCGCGGGCGGCGCGTACCAGAACAGCCAGGCCAGTACCCAGAGCAGCCCCAGCCCGCCTGCCACGAAGAACGCCGCACGCCAGCTATGGTGGAAGACCGCCCAGGCGACGAGCGGCGGCGCGAAGACAGCACCGAACGACGCCCCAATCTGGTAGATGCCGCCCGCCACGCCGCGCTCGCGCGCCGGAAACCACTCTGCGACGACCTTCATGCCCGCGGGCTGCGCCGATCCCTCGACCAGGCCCAGCGCGCCGCGAAGACCGGCAAAACCCAGCCAGCCATTGGCGAAGCCATGGCCGATGGTGATGCACGACCAGACCGCGACGAACAGGGTGAAGCCGATCTTCAGGCCGATCAAATCGAGCAGATAGCCCGCCACCGGCTGGAACATGATGCCGAACTGAAAGGCGCCGGTGATCCAGCTATATTGTTCCGAACTGATATGCTGCTCGGCCATGATCGCGGGCGCGGCGACGCCCAGGATGCTGCGCGTCAGATAGTTGATGACCATCGCGCCCACGAACAGCGCGATGATCGTCCAACGAATATAGGGAAAACCCTTCACATGCGGTCCTTCGGCCTGTTTGGCATATGTCGTTCCCATTGACCTGATGCGGCCTGCCGGGGCACGGCAGTGGTTGAGCATCGGCATAGCGTGAAGCCCGATGACGGGACAGGATGACCTTGACCAAGACCCGAAAGCGCCCGCGCGGTGTGACCATCATCGACGTGGCCAAGGAGGCCGGCGTCTCGCCCATGACCGTCTCGCGCGTCATCAATGGCGATGCGGGCGTGCGCGACGAGGCGCGCGTCCATGTCCGCGAGGTCATCAAGCGGCTGAACTACACGCCCAATCTGATGGCACGCAGCCTGGTCACGTCGAGCGAGATCCGCATCGGCGTCATCTATTCCAACCCCAGCGCCGCGTTCATGAGCGAGCTGCTGGTCGGTGTGTTCGAGGAAGCCTCGACCCGCGCGGCGCAATTGTTCCTGCTGAAGGGCGAACAGGGCCGCCCGCCCGCGCGCGAGGCGATCGAGGGGCTGATCGAGCAGCGGATCGCGGGCGTCATCCTGGCTCCGCCGCTGGGCGAATCCGACTTCGTGCGCGACATCATCCGCGAGGCGGGGTTGCCCATGGCGGTCATCGGCGGCGTCGCGCCCGATGCCGTGTCCGTGTGGATCGACAATGCCCGCGCCGCCTATGACATGACCCGCCACCTGATCGGCCTGGGCCATCGCCGCATCGGCTTCGTCCATGGCAATCCCGGCCAGTCGGCCAGTATCGAGCGCCTGGCGGGCTTTCGCCGCGCGGTCGAGGAGGAAGGCGATCTGGAAACGCGGGTCGTCCAGGGCGACTATAGCTATGCCTCGGGCCTGACGGCGGGCGAGGCGCTGCTCGGCGGCGAAAGTCCGCCGACCGCGATCTTCGCCAGCAACGACGACATGGCCGCAGCGATCGTCTCGGTCGCGCATCGGCGGCATCTGGACGTGCCGGGCGACCTGACCGTGGTGGGCTTTGACGACAGCACCGCCGCAACGACGCTCTGGCCGCCGCTGACCACCATCCACCAGCCGGTCCGCGCGCTGGCGACCGAAGCGCTGCAAAGACTGATCAAGGAAATTCGCGGCGGGGTTCCGGCACCGAACGGCCAGCCGCGCATCACGGTGCTGGAGCATCAACTGATCGAACGCGACTCCACCGCGCCCCCGCGTTCGTAAAACTGCCGCTCCACCCCTCCCCTTTAGGGGAGGGGCCGGGGGTGGGGCGTATCCCCAGGCGCGGCGTTCGTGGCGAGGCCCCACCCCAACCCCTCCCCTGAAGGGAAGGGGCTCGCATCGATCCAAGGCATTACCCGACCATTCCGAACGCGTGGCGACTGGGCCCCAGCCTTCGTCGGGGTGGAGCAAGAGAGGTACGTTCACCCCCCTACCGCGCCGACGCTGTCACACCGGCGTCGGTCTGCACCACCGGCTTCATCGTCCCGTCGGGATTATAGTAAAGCCGCTCGACCGTCACCGCGCGGCGTCCGATCGCGCCGCTCTGGTCGCCGATGGCGAGGGTCGCATTGTGCAGGAACAGATAGGACTTGCCCTTGAACTCGGCGATGCCCGGATGGATCGTGAAGCTGTACTTGCCCGAGCCCGTCAGCAGCCCGCGATAGGTCCACGGCCCCTTCAGCGATGGCGCAGTGGCGTAGGAGATATGCTCGTCCCGCTGCGTCGTCCGGTCGAGCGAGGCATAGGTCAGGTAATATAGCTTGCCGCGCTTGTGCAGCCAGGGTCCCTCCTCGAAATGCGGCGGGGTGATCTCGGTGATCGGGCCGTCGATCTCGATCATGTTGGGCTTCAGCCTGGCGATATAGCATTGCCGGTTGCCCCAGGCGATCCAGGTCGTGCCGTCATCGTCGGTCAGCACGGTCGGGTCGATATCCTCCCAGCTGTGAGTGCCCTTCGGCGTCATCTCGTTGGTGATCAGCGCTGAACCCTTGGCGTCGACGAACGGACCGGTCGGCGTGTCGGACACGGCGACGGCGATCGCCTTGCCCGGGTGGCTGTTGTCATGCTCGACGGCGGCGTAGAACCAGTATTTGCCGTTCTTGCGGACCACCTGGCTGGCCCAGGCGTCCTTCTTGGCCCATTTGAAATCCTTCACGTTCATGATGGGCCCGTGCGGCGTCCAGCTCTTCATGTCGGTGGTGGAGTAGACCAGCCATTCCTTCATGTTGAACATCTCGTCGCGCTGCGCTTCGTCATGCCCGACATAGAGGTACAGCCGATCCCCCACGACCAGCGGCGCGGGGTCCGCCGTGAATCTGTCGCGGATGATCGGGTTGCTCCCCGGCCGGTCGGCCGCCAGCGCAGCCCCCGACACGGCCAGCAGCAGGAGGGACGCAATCGTCCGCGACATCGTCATCGTCTGGGTTCCCGTCAGAAGTTGAAGCGCACGCCCGCGCGGTACACCCGCCCGAGAACGTCGTAGAGCGCCGGGTTGACGAAATAGGGCGAACGGGCGGGATCGCGATTGAACACATTGTCGACCTTGAAATAGGCCGTCACCGCCTTGGTCACGTTATAGGTGCCGCCCACGTCGAAATAGAAGGCGCCGGGAATGAAGTTGTTGTCGATCGTCGGCCGGTTCGCGGTCGAGGCGGGGCAGCCGGTGGTGCATTCGATATATTGATTGCCGAGCTTGCCGTCGCTGAACCAGCGCTCCTGCAGCAGCAGCGACCAGTCATCGGTGGCATAGGTCTGCACCGCCAGCCACTTCCACTTCGGCGTGTTGCCGATGTTCACGCCCGCCGTGTCGTTCGGGATCGTGTTCGGCAGGCCGGTGTCGGTGATGAAGCGGCGGATATTGGTCGCCAGCGCGCGCAGCGTCAGGCTACCCGGCAGGCCCAGCGGATTGCGCCAGCGATAGCTCGCCTCGATATCGAAGCCGTCGGTCAGGATCGACGCCAGGTTGAACGACTGGACGTTGATGAAGTTCGGGCCGTTGGGGTTGTTCAGGTTGAACACGCCGCACGTCTCCGGCGCGATATTGAGGTAGCACAGGTTGACGATGTCCTGCGCGCCCAGGCTGTAGATGACGTCGGTGATCTTGATCTTATAATAGTCGACCGACAGGCTGAGCCCCGGGATCGCCTGCGAGTTGGAGAAGGCGATGCCCAGCGTGGTGTTGCGCGCGATTTCGGGCGTCAAATTGACGTTGCCGATGGTGTTCTGGAGCGCCAGCACATTGACGTTGCGGAAGGGATCGAAGAAGCCCGGCAGCGTCGTGGTGACGGGCGCGGCGAACAGCTCCGACAGGTTCGGCGCGCGGACATCGCGCGAGGTCACGCCACGGATGCGCAGGCCATCGACCGGCAGGTCCCAGGTACCGCCGATCTTCCACGCCCAGACCGTGCCCGAGGTGCTGTAGTCGGTGACGCGCACCGCGCCGTTGATGTTCGCGCGGCCACCGGCATCGGAATTGATGATCGGCAGGTCGGCTTCGACGAACGCTTCCTTGACGCTATAGGCGCCGCTGCCGTTCTTGTAATTGCCCGCATACCAGTTGTTGCCGTCCGCCAGCAGCGCCGGGTCGGCGGGGTAGTTGGCATTGGCGGGCGTGTTGGCAAAGCCCGCGCCATACGGATCGGCGCGCACGCGGTAGAATTCGTGGCGGAACTCGCCGCCGAACGCGATCGACACCGGCCCGGCCCAGGACGAGAAGGGCGAGCCCGAGAAGTTCAGGCTGATGACGTCCTGCGTCTGGCGGGTCCGCTGATACGGGCCATATTGCGGCATGATATAGCTGATCGCCGCCGCCGACGGGTTGCCGCCGAAGATGTTGAGCGGCTG
The DNA here is from genome assembly GCF_001422185.1 of Sphingomonas sp. Leaf257. Taxonomy (NCBI): domain Bacteria; kingdom Pseudomonadati; phylum Pseudomonadota; class Alphaproteobacteria; order Sphingomonadales; family Sphingomonadaceae; genus Sphingomonas; species Sphingomonas sp. Leaf257. Next base: position 57,250 of record NZ_LMMH01000006.1, on the reverse strand, counting down.
GCACCCGTTTGCCCGCGCGGTCGCATCGGCGCAGACGATCGCGCCGTTCAGCGTGGTCGCATTGATCGCCTGGTTGAAGCGGCGGGACAGCATGATATTGCTGACATCGACATCAGTATAGTTGGTGCCGTGCTCGAAATACATGTCGTAGGACCAGTCGGACCCGGCGACGCTCTCACGCCCCTTGGCCCCCGCGACGAAGCGGAACTGACGACGATCGGTATAGACCTGGGTGTTGCCCAGCGCCGCGTTGCTGGTGCCGTACTGGAAATTGGTGATGCCCGCCGTGGCGCACTGCGCCTTGACCAACGCGGGGACGTACGGATTGGCGCACTGGATGGTCAGGTTCGGGCGGTTCTGTCCACCGACCGGCTGGTTGTTGGTCTTTACCTGGCCGATGTTGATCGTGCCGTAAATCTCGCCATTGGGGGCGAAGTCATAGCCGATGCGGCCATAGCTGTTGACGCGCTGGATCTTCGACTGGAGCGAGCGGCCCGCATCGACATTGCCCGACAGGTCGCCGCCCTGGCAGAAGCCGGGCAGACAGCCCCGGACATTGCCCGCCGCATCGCGCGCGGGCACGCCGTTCGAGCCGTACTGGAACTGGAACGGGTTGCCCGACTGGTCGAAGGCGATGCCCTGAAGCGGCCCGGCGGTGATCAGGCCGTATTTGGTGTAGTTGTAGGACTGGGCATAGTCGCGGAACAGATATTGCGGCGACCCGTCATTCAGGACGTTGCGGTTGATCAGCGTCGACTGACGGAACCAGTCGCGGCCATTCGCCAGGTTGATGCCGAAGTCGCCGCCGCCGACGCCGTCTTCATGCGCATATTCGGTGCTGGCGATCACATGCACCGTGTCGTTGAGCAAGCTGGTGCCGCCCGCCAACTGGATCAGCACCTGCTGATCGTCGCCATAGGTGGTGACGCCGCCCTGGATATTGCCCTTGATCCCCTTGAACCGGGTATCGGTGATGAAGTTGACCACGCCGCCGACCGCGTCCGAGCCGTAGGAGGCCGAGGCACCGCCATTGACCACATCGACCCGCTTGATCAGCAGCTGGGGGAACAGGCTGATATCGGGAACGCCGGTCACGTTCGCGCCGACGACACGCTGGCCGTCGAGCAGGGTCAGCGTGCGGATCGCGCCGACGCCACGCAGCGAGAAGGAACTGAGCCCCTGCTGGCCGCTCGACGTGCTGAACGTGTTCGTCGCGGTGCCGGTCGACCCCTGGAGCGAGGGAAGCTGAGCGACCGTGGTGAAGACATTGGGCTGGGCGTTGGCGGCGATCTGCTCCTCGCCGATCACCGTGGTCGGGGTCGGTGCGGTAAAGCCGCCGGTGGTGATACGCGATCCGGTCACGATGATGTCGCGGGTCGCACCTTCATCGACCTGTTCGGCCGGAGGCGCGGGGGTCTGCACGGTTGCCGGATCGGATGAAGCGTCCTGCGCTGCCTGGTTCGGCGGAACCTGCGCCCAGGCCGGTGCGGCCATCATTCCGCCCGCCAGAACCATCAGGCTGGCCGCGCCCAAGGCGTGACGGCGCAGCCGCCGGGTATGCGTTCCCGTCTTCATCATGATCCTCATCCCTTTTGATTCTGTTTTATCTGGTAACGTTACCAGCACTCATTTCCTGTTTTTGCGTTCGTGTCAATGTTGCAAAATGATACGTGCGTTAGGCAGGGGCGCGTGAAGCCGCAGGCGGAGAAGCTTCCCGCCCGGACGATATTAGAAAGTGGCAACGCGCGAACCGCTGGGAAACTCCTCCCCTGCAAGGGGAGGTGGCAGGGCGAAGCCCTGACGGAGGGGTGTCACCCTCTCGATAGCGGGACACCCCTCCACCATGCTGCGCATGGTCCCGCTCCCCTCACAGGGGAGGAAAAGAAGGGGTTCAATCCTTCGGACAGTCCGCGCAGCGACCGCGCACCTCGATCACCGGACGCTCGGGGCGAAACCCTGCGCCGACGGCGGCATCGCGGACCGCGCCGGTCAGGCGGTCGTCGTCGATATGCGTGATCTGCCCGCATTTGTCGCAGACCAGGAAGATGCAGTCGTGCAGGCAGTCGGGATGCGCGTTGGCCACATAGGCATTGGCGCTCTCCACCCGCCGGGCCAGGTTCGCGCCGACGAACAGGTCGAGGATGCGATAGACGCTGTTCGCCGCCACGCGCCGCCCCTGCGACTGCGACATGACATCGGCGATGTCATAGGCCGAGGCGGGCTTGTCGAACCCGGCCAGCGCCTCGAACACGCTGGCGCGCATCGCCGTCCACTGCTCCCCGGCACGCTCCAGGGTAGCCTTGGCCGCGACGGAGAGATCGGCCCCCTGGGGCTCCTGATGGGTGTGAGCATGCGCCATGGAGGGGATTTAGGCGGTGCCGCCCCGGCGGGCAAGGTCCGGGCAGCGGGGGTCCGGGCGGCGGGGCATTCGGCCCACTATCGCGGGCGCGCGCGAAACCCTATCATGGCGTCATGCTGCAACCGAGCCCCGCCTTCATGATCACCGCCCGCCCCCGCAGCCTGGCCCGCTGGCTGTTCGCGGTCGCCGGGCTGATCGTCGCCATGGTCGTGGTCGGCGGCATCACGCGCCTGACCAATAGCGGCCTGTCGATCACCGAGTGGAAACCGATCACCGGGATCGTGCCGCCGCTGACCGACGCGCAGTGGCAGGCCGAGTTCGCCAATTACAAACGCATTCCCGAATATTGGACCTTCAACCGCGACATGACGCTGGCGGGGTTCAAGGCGATCTTCTTCTGGGAATATCTGCACCGCGTGCTGGGCCGGGTGATCGGCATGGCCTTTGCCCTGCCCCTGATCTGGTTCTGGGCGCGCAAGGCGATTCCAGTCGGCTACAAGCCCCGCCTCGTCGCGCTGCTGGCGCTGGGTGGATTGCAGGGGGCGATCGGCTGGTGGATGGTCGCCTCGGGCCTCGTCGAGCGGACCGATGTCAGCCATATCCGGCTGACCGTCCACCTGCTGACCGCCCTGTTCATCCTGGCGGGGATCGTATGGACGGCGCTCGACCTGATAGCGCTGCATCGCAACCGGCTGGCGGCGCCTGCCCGGCTGACACTGCTGGGCGCAGGCGCGGTGCTGACGCTGTTCGTCCAGCTGATGTTCGGGGCGCTGACCGCCGGGCTGGATGCAGGCTATGCCTTTTCCAGCTGGCCGCTGATGGGCGACGCGTGGTTCCCGGCGGGTACGCCGATGATGTCGCCCGCCATCGCCAACGTCTTCGACAATCCGGTCGTGGTGCAGTTCATCCATCGCTGGTTCGCCTTTGCCGCGGCGGGGCTGCTCGTCTGGATGGCCGCACGGGCGATCCGGCATGGCGCGCTTCGCGCCGGATGGCTGGTGATCGTGCTGGTCATCGTCCAGATCGGCCTCGGCATCGCGACCCTGCTGTCGGGCGTGCAGATCGACATCGCCGTCGCGCATCAGGCCAATGCCGCGCTCCTGCTGATCGCCGCGACCGCCGCCGCGCATCGCCTGGGCAGCCCCGGCCAAACCCATAAGGTATCATAATACCCGTCAGCAAAGTCCCACTTTGCTTGACATTTTGGGGCCTCTCCAGCATTGGACCCTCGTTCGCGCCGCCCGGGTTCACGGGCGGCGTGTTGCATTTCAAACCGAAAGGTCTCACGCCCATGAAGGCGCTCATGAAGACCACCAAGGCGGCCAAGCCGCACGAGGTGGAGAAGAAGTGGCATATCGTCGACGCCGACGGTCTGGTTGTCGGCCGTGCCGCCACCATCATCGCGAACATCCTGCGCGGCAAGCACAAGACGTCGTTCACCCCGCACGTCGATTGCGGTGACAATGTCATCGTCATCAATGCGGACAAGGTGCGCTTCACCGGCAACAAGCTGGGTCAGAAGGTGTACTACAAGCACACCGGTTATGCCGGTGGTATCAAGGGCATCACCGCCGCCAAGGTCCTGGAAGGCCGCTTCCCCGAGCGCGTCCTGGAAAAGGCCGTCGAGCGTATGATCCCGCGTGGCCCGCTGGGCCGTCAGCAGATGCGCAACCTGCGCATCTTCGCCGGCACCGAGCATCCGCACGCCGCTCAGAACCCCGAAGTCCTCGACATCGCGTCGATGAACCGCAAGAACAAGGTGGGCGCATAATGTCCGATAACCGCCAGTCGCTCGCCGATCTCGGCGCCACCCTGAACCAGCAGGCCGCTGCCGCTCCGGCGCAGACCGCCGCTGCCGGCGAAGCGCCTGCCGCTCCCGCCGAGCGCGTCAGCACCACCCCGCTGCGTCAGCAGGAGCTGGACAAGTTCGGCCGCGCCTATGCGACCGGCCGTCGTAAGGACGCGGTCGCTCGCGTCTGGCTGAAGCCGGGTTCGGGCAAGATCACGATCAACGGTCGTGACCAGGAAGTGTATTTCGCACGTCCGACGCTGCGTCTCGTCATCAACCAGGTGTTCGGCATCACCGAGCGCGAAGGTCAGTATGACGTGATCTGCACCGTCAAGGGCGGCGGTCTGTCGGGCCAGGCCGGTGCGGTCAAGCACGGCATCAGCCAGGCGCTGACCAAGTTCGAGCCGGTTCTGCGCGCTCCGGTCAAGGCCGCTGGCTTCCTGACCCGCGACAGCCGTACCGTCGAGCGTAAGAAGTATGGCCGCGCCAAGGCGCGTCGCAGCTTCCAGTTCTCGAAGCGCTAAAATGCGGGCCGCCTTGGATGGCCCAAGCCATCCAAGGACAGGCCACGGCGGGCGGCAGGAACGGCAAAGCCGTTCATGTCCGACGGCGTGGCAGCACGAAGCACGAAGGAGCGGTCCGGCAACGGGCCGCTCTTTTCGTTTGGGGCGGACTTCATGCGCCCGACAGGACGAACGCACCCATGACGAACCCCTTGTGGATTCCCGCCACCATCGCCGCCGCGACCTTTCAGGTCGGTCGCAATGCCCTGCAACGCGGGGTCATGGCGTCCTCTGGTCCTTGGGGCGCCACGCTGGTGCGGTTCCTGTTCGGCCTGCCCTTCTCGATCCTGTTCGTCACGCTCGCCCATTTCGTCATGCCGGGGGCCGATCTTCACTGGAGCGGGGCCTTTTGGCTGTCGGCCATCGTGGGTGCCGCGTCGCAGGTTCTGGCGACGGCCGCGCTGCTCGATGCGATGCAGCGGTCCGGCTTTGCGGTCGGCACCGCGCTTCAACAAAGCTCGCTGCCGCTGGCCGCGCTGCTCGGCCTGATCGTCTATCATGACCGGATCAGCGGCGTGGCCTGGATCGGCGTCGCCATCACCACCGCCGGACTCGTCGCCCTGTCCTGGCCGCCGCCCGAGCAGCGCCGCGCCTCGCTGATCGGCGCAGCGATGGGGCTGGCCTCGGGGCTGTTCTTCGGCTTCTCGCTCAATGCGTTCCGCCATGCCGCACTGGCGCTCGACCCTGTCCACCCGGTCTTCGCCGCGCTGGTCTGCGTCGCCGTCGTTCAGGCGATGCAGACGGTCGCGCTGGGCCTGATCCTTGCTTGGCGCGACCCGGCGACGCTGGTCGAGGTGGCGCGCCGCTGGCGGCCTTCGCTGGGCGCGGGGCTGTGCGGCGCCTGTGCTTCGGCGGGATGGTTCGTAGCACTCGCTTTGTCTCCCGCCGCGCCGGTTCGCGCGCTGGGCATCATCGAGGCGCCCATCGCCGCCATGGCCGGGCACCGGCTGTTCCGCGAGCGACTGGGCGCGCGGCAAATCCTGTCGGGAGTCGCGATCATCGGCGGGGTATTACTGACGACGCTGTTCTGACCCGTGCGTTCCGGCAGCGATGTCATGGCGGCTTCATAAGACAGCCATTTGCGCCGCCCCATGTTGGTTCGATCAGGCTCGTGGAGGAAGGGACATGCAGGTTCGTTTCGCAACCCGTCATTTGCTGCTGGTCTTGGCGAGCTTGGCGCTACCGGCCGCCACCTCTCCGCCGCCGCCTGTAGACCTGTCCGGTCTCGCCCCCGGCTGGCGGCTTGTGGCGACCCAGGGCGCGGATGAAGAAGACCCCGGCGGCAATACCGCACCGGGCAGGCTCCACCTCTGCCTCACACGCGACGGCGGCAAGACTTGCCGCCCTGCGCTCGACGACCTGCTGATCAGATCCGGCCAGCCGAGCGCGTTCGACGAGGCGCATTATCTGGAAGCGGCCCGGATCGTCCGCCCTCGTGCCGACCAAGCCTTGCTCTGGGTGCAGGTGGCCAGTGTCCATGGCGGCAATGGCGACCAATGGGTCGGCCGCATGGCACTGTCCTATGACCGGGCAACGGACCGCTTCGTGCCGGTGTTCCGCCAGCAGACGGGGCGCAACAACAATCAGGAGGTGCGGTTCATCGAGCAAGGTCCGTTGCGTGGCGCGATCGTCTCTGCCGTGCCGACCTCCGACGCACCGTTCGGCTTCTGGATTACCGTGAACCGCATGAATGCGGGCGGTCGCTATGCCCCGGTCCTGCACTATCGCAGCGGGACGCGTTATGGCGACGGCAATCAGTTGGCGGCCATCGACTCGGAGATGCCCGAGACCCTGCGCCGGTTGAAGCTGTGGCAACCCGGCCAACCGCTTCCCCTGCCCGATCACGCCTGCCCCAAACCCCGGCTGATCGCGCAAGTTCTGTGGTGCACCGATCCGCCCGCTTCGGCACCGCGCTAGAGCCGGACGATGGCGGTGGCGATCCGCTCGGCTTCCTCCGGGTCATGCGTGACCATCAGGATCGGGATGCCGCTCCGGTCGCGCACCGCCTCCAGCGCGTTGAGGATATCCCCCCGCCGCGCCCGGTCGAGCGATGATAGCGGCTCGTCGAGCAGCAGCACGCGCGGATTGCTGAGCAGGGCCCGCCCGATCGCCACGCGTCGTGCTTCGCCGCCGGACAGGCTGCGCGGCCAACGGTCGAGCAGATGGCCGATGCCCAGCATCGCGATGACGCCGTCCCAATCGCTGCCGCCCCGGCCCATGCCATAGCGTAGATTGGCCGCGACCCGCCGATGCGGGAACAGGCGCGGTTCCTGAAAGACATAGCCGATACGCCGATGCTCGGGGCGGACATCGATCCGGGCAGCGGCATCGAACAGCGTCTCGCCCGCGACCCGGACATGGCCCGTATCCGGCCGGACGAGCCCGGCCACCATTTGCAGGATCGTGGTCTTGCCGACTCCCGACGGCCCGAACAGCACGGTCGCGCCCGGCCCGGTGGCGAAGCAGGCCGCGATCTGCCCCTCGCCACGCCGCACCGTGACGTCGACGTCAAAGGACATGCAACCCCCGCCCCATCCGCCGCGCCAGCCATTCGGAGGCGACCAGCGCGACCAGCGACAGCACGACCGACACGCTGGCCAGTCGCCATACCATCTCCTCGCCGCCCGGCCGCTGAAGCGCGGAATAGATAGCGAGCGGCAGGGTCGCCGTCTCTCCGGGTACGTTGGAGACGAAGGTGATCGTCGCCCCGAATTCCCCGATCGAGCGCGCAAAGCCCAGCACCAGCCCCGCCAGGACACCGGGCGCACAGAGCGGCAGGGTAATGGTGGCGAAGACCCGCATCCGCCCCGCCCCCAATGTCCGGGCGGCCTGTTCCAGCCGGGGGTCGACCGCCTCGATCGACAGGCGAATGGCGCGCACGACCAGTGGCAGCGCCATGACCCCCGCCGCGATCGCCGCCCCGGTCCAGCGGAACAGCACGCTTACCCCGAACCACTCCGCGAGCCAGCGCCCGACGGGACCCTCCGGCCCGAAGGCGAGCAGCAGTACCCAGCCGGTGACGACCGGCGGCACGACCAGCGGCAGATGGACAATACCGTCGAGCAATACCCGCCCCGGAAACCGCCACCGCGCCAGGGCCCAGGCCAGGACGAACGCGATCGGCAGCGTCACGAGCATCGCCGTGCCGCCGACCAGCAGCGACAGGCGAACGATCCCCCATTCCTCGGCCGACAGCATCAGGCCGTCATCGCGTGGCGAAACCGTAGCGGCGGAAGATCGCCTTGCCTTCGCCCGACAGCAGGAAGCGGCGAAAGCCCTCGCCCTCCGGGTTGGTCGAGGCTTTCAGCCGGGCGAGCGGATAGGTGATCGGCGGATGGCTTGCCACGGGAAACATGCCCGCCACGCGGACGCGCGACGAGGCCTTGGCGTCGGTGGCGTAGACGATGCCATAAGGGGCCGCGCCCCGCTCGACGAGGGCGAGTGCCGCGCGGACATTCTCGGCACGCACGACATGGGGTTCGACCATGGTCCAGGCGCCCAGCTTTTCGAGCGCCGCCTTGCCATATTTGCCCGCAGGCACGCTGTCGGTGTCCGCCATGGCCAGCGGCCCGGCGGACAGCGTCCTGCCGAGCGTGCGCGTCGTCACCTGTCCGCCCTTGCCCAGGAGCGCGATGACGACCAGGCGGTTGCCCAGAAACGCGGTGCGGGTCTTGTCGGCGAGCAGGCCGTCCTTTTGCAGGACGTCCATCCATTCCTCATCGGCCGAGGCGAACAGATCAGCCTTGCCCCCCGCCTGCACCTGCCGCGCCAGTGCCGAGGAAGCGGCGAACGAGATGATCGGGCGGGGATGGCCCTTCTTCGCCCAGGCATCGGCGGCGGCGGTCATCGATTCCTGAAGGCTGGCGGCAGCGAGGACCAAGGGCGCGCGGTTCTGAGCGAGAACTGGCGCCGACACGCACAAGGCGCCGACCAACGCGGCAAATCGCAATCCCATCATCGGCGTCCCCTTTTCGCCTTGATGGCGTCGATGGGCTGCAACGCACAAGGAACGAATTTTATTCCTCTGATTTCCCCCAAATTCCTCCCCTGCAAGGGGAGGTGTCAGGCTGCAAGCCTGACGGAGGGGTGTAACGGCCAGTGAGTATTCCCTCATGAGCCGCGACACCCCTCCACCATCCTTCGGATGGTCCCCCTCCCCTTGCAGGGGAGGAATACCAGATTACGCCTCGTCGCCCATACGGAGCGCGGCGATGAAGGCTTCCTGCGGGATGCTGACGGAGCCATATTCACGCATCTTCGCCTTACCCTTTTTCTGCTTTTCCAGCAGCTTGCGCTTACGCGTTGCGTCGCCGCCATAACACTTCGCGGTCACGTCCTTGCGCATCGCGCTGATCGTCTCGCGCGCGATCACCTTGCCGCCGATCGCCGCCTGGATCGGGATCTTGAACAGGTGGCGTGGGATCAGTTCCTTCAGCCGCTCGCACATGCCGCGACCGCGCGTCTCGGCGGTGCCACGGTGGACGATCATCGACAGCGCGTCGACCGGCTCTTCATTGACCAGGATCGACATCTTCACGAGGTCGCCCTCGCGATAGCCGATCTGGTGATAGTCGAAGCTGGCATAACCCTTGGACAGCGACTTCAACCGGTCGTAGAAATCGAACACCACCTCGTTGAGCGGCAGTTCATAGGTCGCCTGCGCGCGCCCGCCGACATAGGTCAGGTTCTTCTGGATGCCGCGCCGGTCCTGGCACAGCTTCAGGATCGAACCGAGATATTCGTCGGGGACATAGATGGTCGCCTCGATCCACGGCTCGCTGATCGACGCGATCTTGTTGGGATCGGGCATGTCGGCCGGATTGTGCAGGTCGATCTGGCCGCCGTCATGGCTCAGCTCGATCTGATAGACCACCGACGGCGCGGTGGTGATCAGGTCGAGGTCGTACTCGCGAGTCAGACGCTCCTGAATGATCTCCAGATGGAGCAGACCCAGGAAGCCGCAACGGAAGCCGAAGCCCAATGCAGCCGAGGTTTCCATCTCAAAGCTGAACGAGGCGTCGTTCAGCCGCAGCTTGCTGATCGACTCGCGCAGCTTTTCGAAGTCGTTGGCGTCGACCGGGAACAGGCCGCAGAACACCACCGGCTGGACTTCCTTGAAGCCCGGCAACGCCTGCTCGGTCGGCTTCTTGGCGTCGGTCAGCGTATCGCCGACCCGTGCCTGCGCCACGTCCTTGATCTGCGCGGTGATGAAACCGATCTCGCCCACGCCCAGCTCGGTCAGCTGCTCGATCTTGGGCCGGAAACAGCCGACGCGGTCGATCAGATGGGTGGTGCCCGCCTGCATGAACTTGATCTGCTGCCCCTTTTTCAGGGTGCCTTCCATCACGCGGACGAGGATGACGACGCCCAGATAGGGGTCGTACCAGCTGTCGACCAGCATCGCCTTGAGCGGCGCGGTCGCATCGCCCTTGGGTGCGGGGATGTTCTTGACGATCGCTTCCAGGATGTCGCCGATGCCGATGCCCGACTTGGCGCTGGCCAGCACCGCGCCCGAGGCGTCGATGCCGATCACGTCCTCGATCTCGGCGCGAACCTTTTCGGGTTCGGCGGCGGGAAGATCGATCTTATTGATGACGGGCACGATCTCATGGTCGTGCTCGATCGACTGATAGACATTGGCCAGCGTCTGCGCCTCGACGCCCTGCGCGGCGTCGACGACCAGCAACGCGCCTTCGCAGGCGGCCAGCGACCGGCTGACCTCATAGGCGAAGTCGACATGGCCCGGCGTGTCCATCAGGTTCAGCGTATAGGTCTCGCCGTCCTGTGCCTTGTACGCCAGGCGCACGGTCTGCGCCTTGATGGTGATGCCGCGTTCCTTCTCGATCTCCATGTTATCGAGAACCTGTTCGCTCATCTCGCGGTCGGTCAGGCCGCCGGTGAACTGGATCAGGCGATCGGCGAGCGTCGACTTGCCATGGTCGATATGCGCGATGATGGAGAAGTTGCGGATCTTGTCGAGCGGCGTGGACACGGGGGGAATGGTTTCCTGAAAAGCTATTCGATCACGCCACTAGCAAAGATGCGGGCGGATGCCAAAGTGCTCTAGCGCGGCGATGCAATTTGCATAGCGGCTTTCGCCCTGCCCCTCGATCAGGGCGTATCGAACGCCGCGCCGATCCAGTTCGGCCCGCGACCATTCGAAGAAGCGCTGCCGCTCCGCCAGTGTGCCGAACAGCCGGGTGCCGTCCTCTATCCAGGGCAAATCAGGCGCGAAGAGCAGATAGATGTCGGACAGCCGGTCCCACCGGGCGAACCACGGATCGCGCGTCCCGAACAGCATGTCGGCCCAGACGGCGGTCATCAGCGGATCGGTATCGGTCACGACCGGCCAGGGCCCGTCCGCCATCGCGCGGGCCAGCATCGCGTCATGCCCCTGCCCGATCGCCACCAGATCGGCCATGGTGAAGTCCGTGCCATGCGCCTCGGCATAGTCGCGGCCATATTCGGGCAGATACCGGCCGCACAGAGCCTGGGCCAGGCGTGGCCCGACGGTCGACTTGCCGGTGCTCTCCGGCCCGTGAAGACAGATGCTGGTCACGCCCGCTGCCGCCATTCGCGATACCCCCACAGGCTCAATCCCAGGAAGATGACGTAGAGGATCGCGGTCAATGTCAGCCCCTTTACCGCGTAAAGCACGACGGACGAGAGATCGACGACGATCCACAGCAGCCAATTCTCCAGCCGCCGCCGCGCCAGCAAGATCTGCGCCGCGACGCTGGTGACGGCATTGGCCGCATCCCAGAACGGCATCGCCGCATCGGTCCAGTGCGCCATCACCGCGCCCCAGCCGAGCGCGGCGACCGCGATACCCGCGAGCCACCCGCCACGCTCAGGCGCGGACAGCCTGTCGACCGTCACCTCACCCGCCTGCGTCACGCTGCGCCGCCAGACGATCCAGCCATAGAGGTTGAGCGCGAAGAAGAAGAGCTGCAACGCGGCGTCGCTGTACAATCGCTCGCGCCAGAACAGCAGCGCATAGAGCGACACCATCACCAGCGCGACGGGATAGTTCCACAGGCTGCGCCGCACGACCAGCGTGACGTTCGCGACACCGAGGATGAAGGCGATGGATTCGAGCCAGGTCATGCCACCCGGTCGAGCCGGGGCGCCCTGTCAGGGGCGGTTCGCTATCGATGGACTGGACCGCGTCAGGCGGTGAAATGGTCGGGGAGAGAGGATTCGAACCTCCGGCCCCTGCCTCCCGAAGGCAGTGCTCTACCAGGCTGAGCTACTCCCCGACTAGAGAGTACGGACCGCTTTCGAAGCCTTTCGGGAAGGCCGATCCGTGCTGGAGGCGCGCCAATAGCCAGCGGCTCGGATGGGTGCAAGAGGTTTTTTATCCGTCGCCTGATTTATTACAGATTCCGCCCCAGCCGCCCCGCCAGATCGACGATATATTGCCATGCCACGCGCCCCGAACGGCTGCCCCGGCGGGTGGCCCAGTTGACCGCCTCATGCCCGTCGAACGGCAGGTCATGGCGTGCTGCATAGGCGCGCACGATCGCCAGATACCCATCCTGATCGAGGGCGTGGAAACCCAGGCTCAGCCCGAACCGGTCGGCGAGTGCCAGCTGGTCGTCGACCACGTCGCGCGGATTGATCGCGCTGTCCTGCTCGCTCAGGTCGCGAGGCAACAGATGGCGGCGATTGGCGGTGACGAGCAGTCGGACATGCGCAGGCCGCGCCTCCGCCCCGCCATCGAGCAGCGAACGCAGCTTGCGCGCCTCGCCCGCTTCGTCGAAGCCCAGATCGTCGATGAAGACGGCAAAGGCGCGGTCGACGCCCTCCAGCATCGCGAACATATCTGGCAGGCTATCGAGCGTATCGACCGACACCAGGGCCAGCCGCCCCGGACGATCCGCCTGGACGGCGGCGACGCCCGCCTTGACCAGCGCCGACTTGCCGGTGCCGCGCGCGCCCCAAAGCAGCACGTCCTGTGCCGCATGCCCGTCGGCCAGACGGACCAGATTGGCGAGCAGGGCCTCGCGCTGCTGGTGCAACCCCTGCAACAGATCGAGCGGCACCGGCGCGAAACTGCGCGCGGCATGCAGCGCCCTGCCGCGCCAGATATAAGCGGGGTGCGCCAGCGGATCGGCGGACGGCGCGGGCGGCGGGGCCAGACGCTCAAGAGCAGCGGCAATACGTTCCAGGACGGGGCTGGCTGGAAAGGGGCTGGCGAGATCGGTCATGGCGCCGCTGGTACGGCACCCCTCCCCTCCTGCCAAGCGCGCGGCGTCAGAGCTGGGCGCGGTGCGCCAGGATCATGGGGTTGCCCGGTGCAAGGGCCAGCGCCTTGTCGAACAGCTGCCGAGCGCCCACGGGCTCGCCCGCCACGGCCAGCGCGCGGCCATAGGCATCGGCCACCCCCGCATTCATCGGCGCTAGCCGATAGGCCGCTGCGGCGTAACGCCGCGCAACCACCCCATCCCCCGCCTCGGCATAGGCAATGGCGAGATCGTGGAGCAGCGCCACGTCCCGCACACCGAGCTGGGTGCGCAGCCCCTCCAGCGTCTCGATCGCGTCATCCCATCGCCCGGCGGCCATCTGCCACTGGGCGAGCAGGCGGCGGGCGGGCACGCTCTGCGGATTCTGCGAAAGATACAGGCCCAGGCTGACCGCCGCATTACGGGCGCGCCCGGTTCGCTGATAGCCATCGACCAGCCGCAACATGGTCGGCTCGTCGAAGGTCAGGTCCGCCGCCCTGGCATAAGGGCCCAGCGCGGCGGCATGTTGCCCGGCGGTGGCCAGGGCATCGCCATAAGCCAGCTGCGCCGCCGGAGCACCGGGGCTCGCGCGGACCAGAGACTGGGCGACCCGGATCGCCCCCGCGCGATCGCCCTGACTTTCCAGCCCCCGGATCAGGCCCAGCGCATAGGTCGGATCGGTCGGAGAATCCGCCGCCGCCATCTTCAATTCGCCGACCGGGCGATCGGGCCGGAAGATCGCGGCGTCGCCCCGCTGCCCGGAGGCGACTCGGTCGCTCAGCACCGATGCGTTCTCGGGGTCGGCCATCATGCCGAGCCGCAGCGCATATCCATCCGCATCGGCCCGCGTCAGGATCGGGCGCAGCGTCGCCAGTGCGGCGGGTCGGTCCCCCGCGCCCAGTTGCGCCGCCGCCAGCAGTTCGCGTGCCGCCACGTTCATGGGCTGCATCGTCACCAGCCGCGCCCAGGCGCGCGCGGCCCGCTGCGGCCGTCCCTGCGCATAGGCGATGGCGCCCTCCAGCATCGCCGTGCCGGGCCGCATCCGCAGCGCGCCGCCGGTGAGCTGGAGCAGTTGTTGCGCCAGCGCATAACGCCCCGCCCGCGCCGCGATGACCGCCTGGAGATAGAAGGCGTCGGGGTTGCCGGGCTGCGACACCAGCGCCGATCGGGTCGCCGCCAGTGCGTCGCTCGCCCGCCCCAGATCGCCGAGCGTCGCGGCATATTGGATCAGGGCCCGTAAATGATAGGCATCCCGTGCCAACGCCGCCCGGAACCAGGGCAGCCCCGCCGCCAGGCCGTAGCGAGCGCGCAGCACCTCGCCCTGCAGGGTCAGTGCATCGGGATCGGCCGGAGCCAGCGCCGCCGCTCGCGCCGCCGCCCGGGACGCTCCGTCCATATCGCCCGCGCCAAAGCGGCTGCGCCCCAGATCGGTCCAGACGCGCGCATCATCGGGATAGAGGGTGACCAAGCCCTGCAGCGCCTGTCGCAGGGGAACGCCGCCATCCTCCTGCGCCGCCACCTGTGCCGCGATTCGCGCCATCGCCGCGTCTCGCTCGGCAGGCATATGGTCGACCGCATCCTGCGCACCCGCCAGATCGCCCTGGAGAAACCGCGCCTCGGCCCGCGCCGCCAGCGTCTGGGCCAGCGGCACGCCGTCCTTCAGCGCGCGGTCGAGTGCGGCATCCGCCGTCACACCCTCGCCCAGCAACAGGCTTGTCCGCGCCAGCATCATCTGCGCCGCCTGCGATCGGGGAGCCGCTTCGGCCGCCTGCCGGGCCTGGTCATGCGCCGCGTGGTAATTGCCCGCTTCCAGCGCGGCCGTGGCACGCCGCAGCGCCTGCGCCGGATCGACCGGCGGCTTGCCGGTATAGACGAGCGCCAGCAACCCGGCCACGGCCAGACCGATGACACCCAGCACGGCCAGGATACGGAGACGCCGCTGGATCGAACGCCGCCACCAGATACGCCGCTTGCGTCGCATCATCGGATAGGGATGCAACCGCCGCCGGTCACGCCCCCTCGGTATCGCCCTCCTGTCCTCGCTCACGATCAGCGCGCGCCCGAGGGCCAGAGGATCACCCGCAACGTCTGAAGAAGGATCAGCGCATCGAGAAAAGGCGAATAATTCTTGGCGTAATACAGGTCATATTCCAGCTTGTGCCGCGCATCGTCGATCGACGCGCCATAGGGATAGTTCAGCTGTGCCCAGCCGGTGATACCCGGCTTCACCATATGACGCTCGGCATAGAAAGGGATTTGCTGTTCGAGCTGCTCGACGAATTGCGGGCGCTCCGGGCGCGGACCTACGAAGCTCATCTCACCCATCAGTACCGACCATATCTGCGGCAGCTCATCGATCCGTACCTTGCGGATGAAACGTCCGACACGGGTGATACGCGGATCGTCCTTCTCTGCCCAGACTGCCTGCCCGGCCAGTTCGGCATCCTGCCGCATCGAACGCAGCTTGGGAATGTCGAAGGGCTGGTTGAACAGGCCGACGCGCCGCTGTCGATAGAAAGCGGGCCCGCGCGATTCCAGCCGGATCAAGATCGCCGTGACCAGGATCACCGGCACCGCGAAGACGAGCAGGATCAGGCTGACCGAAATATCGAAGGCGCGCTTGGCCATGGCCGACCACATGCGGCCCGATGCAAAGCCATCGGAGAAGATCAGCCAGCTGTGGCTGACCGAGGCCAGGTCGATACGGCCCGTCTGCTGCTCCAGAAAAGTCGAAATTTCCGATACATGGACCCCGGTCGTGCGAACGCGCAGCAAGTCCTGATAGGGTAGCGCGCCGCGTCGCTCCTGAAGCGCCAGCACCACCTCGCCCGCTTCGCGTTCGAGCACGAAGGCCGACAGGCTCGGGATGGCGGAACGCGGCACGGCGCGCGGCACCGCATCCTCGTCCGGGCGCATCGCGATCGCGCCGGCGATCACGAAATTCGATCCCGGCTGTTCCGCCAGCGCGGCGATCTGTGCCGCCCGCGCGCCTGCACCGATCAGGACCACCCGCCGCTTGAACCGGTCGCCGCCCAGATATCGCCCCAATATACCACGGACCACGACCAGCAGCACGGACGCGAAGACCATCGAAAAGAACAGGCTGGACCGCCAATAGCTGACGCTGGGAAAGAAGAAGAAGATCAGTGACAGGAAAATCACGCCCAGCGAGATCGCCACCATCAACCGCGCCGCCGCAAACCGCAGCGACAGGAAGGACGCCGCCGTATAAGCCCCCACGGCGAGCAGCGAAATCTGAAGCGGGATCGCGAAGCTAAGCACCTGGGGCAGCCGCTCGATCAAACTGCCGACCGGATAGTCGATCTGATGCGCGCGCAGCACCCAGCCCAGCTCGGCCGCGACCATCAGCAGCAGGAAGTCGACCAGGCCGAGCAGCAGCGCCGCATGGGGGACATAATGTTTGAACAGGCGGATCATCTACCGGACCGACTTCCCCAACGCACCCTAAGCCCCGCTATTGGAGCGACTTTCCATATTTTTGCAGACAATGACAAACGAACCGTGAAGATATGCGTTATGCAGGCGTTACAACCGACCGCTCCACCATGTCATTCCCGGGTGGCGCGAACATTCCTGAGGGGCATTCATGCATAATCCGATCGTGCCGGTCATCCTTTCCGGTGGCTCCGGCACACGCCTTTGGCCCATGTCCAAACCGGAAATGCCCAAGCAGCTTCTGCCGCTGACGTCCGAAGAGACGATGTTGCAGCTTACTGCACAGCGCACCAATTCCAACGACTTCGCCGCGCCCATCGTCGTCGCCGGACAGCGCCACGCCGATATCGTCGAAGCGCAGCTGACCCAAGCGGGCACGCCGCCCCAGGCGTTGATCCTGGAACCGGTGGCGCGCAACACCGCTCCCGCGATCGCGCTGGCTGCCCTGGCCGCCAAGCCCGAGGACGTGCTGCTGGTCATGCCGTCGGATCATGTCATCGCCGATCTCGACGCCTTCCACGCCGCCATCCGCTCCGCGCTGCCGATGGTGTCGCAGGGCTGGCTCGCCACCTTCGGCATCGCCGCCGACAAACCGGAAACCGGCTATGGCTGGATCCAGGTCGGTCGCGAGATCGCACCGGGCGTGCATCAGGTCGCCCGCTTCGTCGAGAAGCCCCGGCTGGAGCGTGCGGAGGCCATGCTGGCGCGCGGCGACTATGCCTGGAACGGCGGCATCTTCCTGTTCCGCGCCGACCGGTTTCTGGAGGAACTGGGGCAGCACGCCCCCGAAATGCTGGTCGCCGCCGAAAAGGCGATGCGCGCCGCCAACCATGAGGGCAAGCGCATCTGCCCGAACGAAACCGAATTCGCCGCCTGTCCGTCGGACTCGATCGACTATGCCGTGATGGAACGCGCCGACCGTGTCGCGGTCGTGCCCGTCGCCATGGGCTGGAACGATGTCGGCAGCTGGGACGCGCTGCACGCGATCAGCGAGCTGGACGGGTTCGGCAACGCCCACCGCGGCGAAGTGCTGGCGATCGATACCAAGAACTGCCTGATCCGCACCGATCGCGTCCGGGTGGCGGCGGTCGATGTGCAGGACCTGATCGTCGTGGCGAGCGGGGACGATATCCTGATCCTGCCGCGCGGCCGCAGCCAGGACGTCAAGAAGCTGATCGAAGCGATGAAGCGCTGATCCCGGCGACCGGGCTGCCCCTCGCCGGCAGCCCGGTCACCCGGTAACGGCTAGGATCTCGTCGATGGTCGTCGCGGTCACACCAAGTCTGGCCAGCCGCTCGAAGACCCTATCCCACCACCGATCGAACATCGCCCGATCGCGGGCATCGCGGACATAGGGCGTATGCCCCGGCTCGAGCGTCGGCGAGTGGAAGGAAAAGGTCAGCAGCCGCACATCATCGTCCACCGCCCGGTCGATCCCCGACAGCGCGTCGGCTATGCTTACCCCCTCGGGTGTCAGGGGAATACGGTTCAGCAGCCCGGCCCGTGCGAGGATACCGTGCCCGCGCGGCCAGCACCCAGCCCGGCGGTACAGCGCTGCCCCGCCCCGCCGGAGCCATCCGGTATAGACGCTGGTCAAGGGCAGTTCGACCATCCCCTCGCGGCGGAAACCATGCGCGTCGATGGCGCTGAAATCCATGCCGCCGCCTGGCCCGTAATCATGGCGGGCCCGCATCGAGCTGTCGATCCGATAGCCCCGCGATGCCAGCAACGAAAGCGAGGCCGGACCCAAGCCGTAACGACCCGACCGGAAAAAACGCGGCCGCGTACCGAAGGCCTCGGCGAGCGTGTCCGTCAACGTGTCGAGCTTGGCGGCCTCCCATTCGATCGGCAGATTGCCCGCATGGCTGGTGAAGGGATCGACGACCTCATGATAGGGCGGCGTCACCCAGCCATGCAGCTGCGCCCCGATCTCGGACCGGCCATCGCCCAGACATTCCGACAATATGTCCACGGCGACGGGGTCCACCACGACCGGATAGTCCACCATGCAGGCCAGACCGACACCGGCCTCGGCAAAGCGGCGATGGGCCGGACCGAAAGCCCGCATCGCCTTGGTCGCGCGATGACGCCGGTCGAGCGGCGCGGTCCAGTCGAACTCCTCCTCGACATCGACCGTCACCAGGAACCGCCGCCCAAAGGCATCGGGCCAGACGATCCGCTCGGCGGCGGAGGCGGCCTCGTGGCGCCGTGGACGAGCGGCGCTGGGCACGATCAGGCGCTCGACGCCTGCCCTGCGCGCCGATCCTCGGCGATGGGCAGGGCCAGTACGACCCGGTGCAGACCGATGGTCAGGCCGCCGCCCATTTCGGCCCCCAGCTTGTCGATCAGGCGCAGCGAAAAGCCCGTGCCCAGCAGCGGCGCGCCGTCACGCTGTTCCTCATCCCCCGCCTCGCTGAGCAGCGCGGCATCTGCCTCGACCGTCAGCGCAAGCGGGCGATCGATCCGCAGCGCCGCCATGCCCTGATCGATCGACAGGCTGGCCGACAAACGCTCGCCGACGACGCAATTGGACAGGAGCACCGAGAACAGACGGGTCAGCAGCCGCTCGCATGCCCGGTCGTCGGCAAGCGCCGAGAGGTTCGCGGAAGACGGATCGAAACGGATTTCGGCACGGCGCAGTTCGGCCAGCGGCCCCAGTTCTCCCAGCACCCGCTGGATCAGCGGCGCGAGCGGAACGATGGTCGGCCGCAACTCCAGCACATGCCCCTCGATCCGTGCGGCGGTGTCGAGATCCTCGACCGAGGCGAGCAGGTCGGCGGCCATCGCGCGGATGGCGCTGGCCCGGTCGCGATAGACGGGCGCCACCGGCCCCAGCAATTCGCTTTCGATCAGCTCGGCAAAGCCCGCGACCGCGTTGGCGGGCGTGCGGAGTTCATGGACCAGCTGGCGCAGCGAATCGGACGAGGATGTTTCGGGCGCCGCCTCGACCACATTGGCCATCTCGTCCCGGCGCGGACGACGGCCGCTGCCGCGATAGCCCGCATAGCGACCCGACGCGGGATCGAAAAAGGGCATGGCCGACACCCGCCACGATCCCGCCGCCGCCGAACTGCCGCCGATCTCCAGCCGCGCGTCCCGGAAACCGGAGCGGCGACGAAAGGCCCCCATCGCCACGCCGTCGAACTGCGCCAGCCCCTGCATCGCGGTCTCGGCGATACTCACGCCGACCAGCGGGCCGCGCGTGACGCCCTCGACGCCCAGGATCAGGCCGTTGGCGTCGGTCTCGAAATCGAAATGGGCGGGCCCGGCATCATTCTGCGTCGCGCCCGTCACTTCCTCGCGCCGCTGGTTGAAGGCGTCGATACGCGCGACGAGATCGGCGATCTCATAGCGGGGCGGGGCGGCGGGGGGCGGAGCGTGGCGCATCGCCTCGGCCATGAAGGGCAGGCTGCGCGCGACCTGGCCCAGCGCGACGAAAGGCGTCGCCGCCTGGGTCGGCAGCGGTTCGAGCAGGATCGATACCGGCGCGGCTTCGGGTTCTTCCACGGGCTCCGGAACCCTTAGCGGCTCTTCCCGGACGGGCGCGGTACGGACCGGTTCCGCCAAGGGTTCGGCCGCGGCTTCCAGCGGCACGGCCGCTGCTTGCGGCGCTGGCTCGGCCGCGCCGGCGATATGCGGCAGGACGAAATCGACCGGACCGAAACTCTCCAGCCCGCGAATCACCATATCGGACAGATCGCGACGGTGCCGCAGGACCGAACGGGTTCGCGGGTTCAGCGCGGGGAGGATGGCCAACCAATCCTCATCCGCCAGTTGCACGCTGCGCAACACGGTCGCGGCGACGGGCAACGTATCCTGGGCGAAGAAAGACACCAGCGTGATGGGCGGGCGGCTGGTGCTCAACATGCGCGCGCTGGCGATGCGAACGCCTTCGGCCACCTTGTCACGCAATTCGGCGAGCCGCTCCAGCATCGGCGGATCGGCGGGCACGCGCCCACGGCTCATCAGGTCGATCAGCTGCCGCCAGGCAGTCTGCGCGCCGAAAGGCGTCGCAGTGTCGGCCGATAAAATCGTTGCCAGACTATCGTCGAACCGCACTGAGCTCCCTTCACGCGTGGCCGGTCGGCCTTCCTGCCGCTTCTATAACGTCCTTATCCTTCCAACTGGTAACCTGCAAATATCCTTATCGGTGCCGTTGCAATGCCCGAGAATTACGGTAGTGCGTAATTTTCTTATAGTACGCCGTCAAAGAGCATAGGGATTCGGCAGTTTATGTGGAGTATCGTGTAATGGCGCTCGATCGCATCGATCGGCAGATCCTGGCGCTGTTGCAGGCCGATGGCCGTATGACCAATGTGGAGCTGGCCGAACGCGTCGGATTGACCGCGCCGCCCTGTCTGCGTCGCGTCCGCGCGCTAGAGGAAGCCGGGGCCATTCGTGGCTATCACGCCGACCTCGACGCCGCACGCCTGGGCTTCCCGATCACCGTCTTCGCGATGGTGTCGCTGCGCAGCCAGGCCGAGCATGATCTGGCCGCCTTCGAGGCGCATGTCGCGGGCATCCCCGAGGTGCGCGAATGCCACATGCTCAACGGCGAGATCGACTTCATCCTGAAGATCGTCGCGTCGGACCTGAAGAGCTTCCAGGAAATTTTGACCGGCCATCTGACGCCCGCGCCGAACGTGGCCAGCGTCAAGACGTCGCTGACCATCCGGACGGCCAAGCAGGTTTCGGGGATACCGATCGAAGCCGATTGATCCGGTTTCGGAGGCGATAAAAAGGCCGGTTCTCCGTGGCGGAGGACCGGCCTTTTTAGTTGGAGGACGTCGCGTAGCCTTCGACTTCGCTCAGGCTGAACGGACGTGGGGATTGTCGGAAGACGCAAGTCCGGCCTGACAGCCGTTCAGCCCGAGCGAAGTCGAAGGCCACGCCCCGCGCTCCGCCAAGAACGGCAAAGGCCCGCGCCCTTTCGAGCGCGGGCCCCATTCCTTACGCCTGGGTCGAGAGCCAGGTGTTCCAGAAGCTCGCCAGATCGGCACGCGGAGCACCCTTGACGGTATCGAAGGCAGCCTTCGCGCCCGCCTTGTCGCCGCTGGCGGCCAGCGCGATGCCGAGGCGGGTATTCACCTCATTGGCGTCGACGCCACCCTTTTGCAGCGCCAGGCGATACAGCTCGGCCGCCTTGGCGTTGTTGCCCTGGCCGTAATAGGCCTCGGCGGTCAGCGCGGCGAGCTTGCCGTCGGCGGCCGACTTGGCGCGCGCCTCGGTCGGGGCGAGCGAGCCTTCCTGGCGGTTCTTGGTCTCGGCGGCGGTCAGCATCGCCTTAGCCGTGGCATTGCCAGCCGGGATCTTGCCGGTCGCCATGCCTTCCTTCAGCACGGTCGCGGCTTCGGCGGGCAGGCCCTTGTCCGTCGCGTACTGCGCGTATTCCATATAGTCGTTCTGGTCGGCCAGCGACTTGGACGCGCGCATCAGGCGGAACAGGTCGAGCTTCTGGTTCTTGTCCAGCGTCGCCAGCGAACCCTGCTGCAGGCCATAGATGACCAGCGCGTTGCGCCAGTTCTGCGGGGTCGGGTAGGCCGCGATCCACTTGCGCATCCAGCCGAGCGTCTCGGGAACCATCTTGGCCTTGTTGGCGCGACCGATGGCGAACTTGTAATAGTCCTCCGGCGCCTTCTGGCCCGAGGCGTTCATCTGGTCGATCACCGACGACAGCTCGGCATTGCCGCCCGCCACGTCGCCCATCTCGATCTTCGACTTGACGATCAGCATCGGCAGGTTGGGATCGTTATAGCCCAGCTGCTTGGCCTGCTGGAAATATTGCAGCGCGATCGGATACTGCTTGCCGTTGAAGGCCAGCGCACCGCGACGATAGACATAGCGCGGCTTGTCGGCCGCCGGGGTCGACGGGCTGTTGATCAGCGCGTCGAGCGGCTTCGCCAGCACCGCCTCGTCGACCGGGGCGTTCGGATTGGCCTGCTGGGCCGCGAACAGCTTGCCCGATTCGAGCTCGTAGCGCATCGCCGCGGCGATATACTTGTCGTCTTCGGTCTTGGCGGCAGCCTCGACCGCGGCGACCAGCGGATCGGCGGCGGCATAATTCTTCTGCTGCAGCACCGGCTGCGCGGCCTGGGCCGCCTTCAGCGCCTCGGGGCTCAACTTCAGGCCACCGGCCGCTTCTTCCTTCTTCTTCTGCGCAGACAGCGGCGCGGTCAGCACGACGCTGCCCATGCCCGTCGCGAGCGCGGCCGCCAGCGCGAGCTTCGGTAGGATTTTCATGCGAATTCTCTCCAAGAATACAGCCGGTCGGTCCGGGATCGTCGATGGCAGGCTTGATAGGGACAGCGCGCGTCCCGTTCAAGCAAAGCGATTGGTGGATGTCCCCTCTATCCAACAACCGCTGAACGCGGATTGAACGCGAACGCTCCCGGCGCTAGCCCGCGCGGCATGATCGCCGTCATCTCCCCCGCCAAGACGCTCGACTATCAGAGCCCCCTGCCCGACCTCGCGCCGACCGCGCCCCATTTCGCCGACGAGGCGCAGACGCTGGCCAAGGCGGCCTCCGGATTGGGCGAGGAGAAGCTCGCCTCGCTGATGCGAATCTCGCCCGCGCTGGCGCAGTTGAATGCCGAACGCTTCCGCGATTTCGCCACTGCGCTGGAGCGGCCCGCCATGTTCGCATTCGCAGGCGACGTCTATTCCGGGCTGGAAGCCAAGTCGCTCGACATGCCCGCAGTCCTGTTCGCGCAAGGCCATCTTCGGATGCTTTCGGGCCTGTACGGCCTGCTCCGTCCGCTCGATGCCATGCGCCCCTATCGGCTGGAGATGGGTACGCGCTGGGCGCCGGGTGGTGGCAAGCTGACCGACTGGTGGGGAGACCGCATCGCCGAGCGACTGACCCAAGAGGTCGAGGCAGAGGGTTCCGGCACCATCCTGAACCTCGCCAGCCAGGAATATTGGCACGCGGTCGAGGGCAAGCTGCCCGCCGCCATCCGGGTCATCGCGGTCGATTTCCGCGAGGGCGACCGTTTCATAAGTTTCCATGCGAAGAAGGCGCGCGGCGCCATGGCCCGCTGGATGATCGAACATCACGTCACCGATACCGATGCGATGCGCGGTTTCGATAGCGACGGTTATGCGTTCGATGCCGAGGCGAGCACGCCGACCCTTTGGAGATTCGTGCGATGAGCGAGTGGAAGCAGGCGGTCGTCATCGGTGCCTCGGGCGGGATCGGCCAGGCGATGGCCGATGCGTTGGAGGAAGAGGGTGTCCGCGTCACCCGCCTCGCCCGCTCGATGCCGGGTGACGGCCACATCGATATCGAGGACGAAGCAAGCATCGCCGCCGCCGCCGAACGCATCGCCAAGGGCCCTGCCCCCGATCTGGTGATCGTCGCCACCGGCCTGCTGCATGACGGAGAACGGGGGCCGGAAAAGGCGCTCGACCAGCTTTCACCCGAATGGCTGGCACGCAATTTCGCGGTGAACGCGATCGGCCCGGCGCTGGTCGCCAAGCACCTGCTGCCGTTGATGCCGCGCACGGGCAAGACGCTGTTCGCGGTTCTTTCAGCGCGGGTCGGGTCGATCTCCGACAATCGCATGGGCGGCTGGTACGGCTATCGCGCGTCCAAGGCCGCGCTCAACCAGTTCGTTCGGACGCTGGCGATCGAGCACAAGCGTCGCAACGACCGCTCGATCGTCGTCGCGCTGCACCCCGGCACGGTCGACACCGCGCTGTCCAGGCCGTTCCAGGGCAATGTCCGCCCTGGTGGCCTGTTCGCGCCCGACCGCGCGGCGGTGCAACTGCTCGACGTGATCGACGGGCTGAAGGCTCCCGACAGCGGCAAGCTGTTCGACTGGGAAGGCAAAGAGGTTCAGCCTTAACCATTCCTCCCCTGCAAGGGGAGGAATAGCCTATGCCCCTGATTATCATTCAGATTACAGCATTGTAACATTTGCGACATCCAGCCGAAACCACTGAAATTCCATAAGACCCTTGCTGGCCGCTGTTTACTCCCGTCGGCGGCCAGCGCCTCCAAAGTCCCGCGAACCTGCTGCCGAGGGGGGGGAGCATATTCCGTCGGGCCTGCCCCCGCCGCCTCGTTCCGCGCAGTCACCGTTCCTCCCAAACGGCTGCTCGCGAATGGGTCGCGCGGGGGTGGTCAGGCGGCTCACGCTCGGCTAGTACCTTCGGTTCCCATCTGACCATCAAGCCGGAAAGCAACAGACTTTGGCCGACGAGACGACCCTCGCGGAACCTTCCGATATTTCGACGATCTCCATCGTCGACGAGATGAAGTCGAGCTATCTCGACTATGCGATGAGCGTGATCGTGGCGCGTGCGCTGCCCGACGTGCGCGACGGCCTGAAGCCCGTCCATCGCCGTATCCTCTATTCGGCCGCCGAAAGCGGCTTCGTCGCGGGCAAGCCCTATCGCAAGTCTGCGCGCATCGTCGGCGACGTGATGGGTAAATACCATCCGCACGGCGACAGCGCGATCTATGACGCCCTGGCCCGCATGGCGCAGGACTGGTCGATGCGCGTGCCGCTGATCGACGGTCAGGGCAATTTCGGCTCGATGGACCCCGATCCGCCCGCCGCGATGCGTTACACCGAAGCGCGTCTGGCGAAGGTCGCCAATTCGCTGCTCGACGATCTCGACAAGGACACGGTCGACTTCCAGCCGAACTATGACGGCTCGGAACGCGAACCCTCGGTGCTGCCCGCCCAGTACCCGAACCTGCTGGTCAACGGCGCAGGCGGTATCGCGGTCGGCATGGCGACCAACATCCCGCCGCATAATCTGGGCGAGGTGGTCAACGCCTGTCTCGCATACATGGAAAACGGCGCGATCACGGTCGAGGAACTGAACGAGATCGTCCCCGCCCCCGATTTCCCGACGGGCGCGCTGATCCTGGGCCGTTCGGGCGCACGCTCGGCGTACCAGACGGGGCGCGGTTCGATCATCGTGCGCTCGCGCCACGAGATCGAGGAGATGCGCGGCGACCGCCGGGCCATCGTCCTCACCGAAATCCCCTATCAGCAGGGCAAGAACGCGCTCGTTGAAAAGATCGCCGAGGCTGCCAAGGAAAAGCGGATCGAGGGGATCAGCGACATTCGTGACGAATCGAACCGCGAAGGCGTTCGCATCGTTATCGACCTGAAGCGCGACGCGACCCCGGAAGTCGTGCTCAACCAGCTGTGGCGCCATACCCCCGCCCAGACCAGCTTCCCGGCCAATATGCTCGCCATTCGCGGCGGTCGGCCCGAGCTGCTGAACCTGCGCGACATCATCCAGGCCTTCGTCCAGTTCCGCGAGCAGGTCATCACCCGCCGCTCCAAGTTCGAACTGGCCAAGGCGCGCGAGCGGGCGCACATCTTGCTGGGCCTCGTCATCGCCGTGACGAACCTGGACGAAGTGGTGCGGATCATCCGTGGCTCGGCCTCGCCGGTCGCCGCGCGCGAGGCTTTGCTCGCCCGCGAATGGCCGATCGCCGAGATCGCGCAATATATCCGCCTGGTCGAAGCGGTCGAGCATGAGGGTTTCGGCGACACCTATCGCCTGTCGGAGACCCAGGTTCGCGCCATCCTCGACCTGCGCCTGCATCGCCTGACCGCGCTCGGCCGTGACGAGATCGGCGACGAGTTGAAGGGTCTGGCGGACTCGATCACCGAGCTGCTCGAAATCCTCGCCAACCGTGTGAAGCTCTATGAGGTCATGCGCGGCGAGCTCGTGGCGATCCGCGACCAGTTCGCGACCCCGCGCCGCTCGGAAATCGCCGCCGCCGCCGACGGCATCGACGACGAGGACCTGATCGAGCGCGAGGACATGGTCGTCACCGTGACCATGCAGGGCTATATCAAGCGCACCCCGCTCGATGCCTTCCGCGCGCAGAACCGGGGCGGCAAGGGTCGCTCGGGTATGGCGACCAAGGACGAGGACGTCGTCACCGAGCTGTTCGTGACCAGCACGCACACGCCGGTCCTGTTCTTCTCGAACCATGGCAAAGTCTATCGCTATAAGGTCTGGCGCCTGCCCGAGGGTGGACCTGCCACGCGTGGACGGCCGATGGTCAACCTGTTGCCGCTGGCACCGGGCGAGGTCATCTCGACCGTGCTGCCGCTGCCCGAGGACGAGGCGGAGTGGGGCAAGCTCCACGTCATGTTCGCCACCGCCAAGGGCGCGGTGCGCCGCAATTCGATGGATGCATTCACCAACGTGCCCTCGAACGGCAAGATCGCGATGCGCTTCGAAGAGGGCAGCGAGGACCGGCTGATCGGCGTCGCGCTGCTCGGTGCGGAAGACGATGTGCTGCTCGCCACCCGTTGCGGCCGCGCGATCCGCTTCGCCGCCGACGATGTCCGCGAGTTCCAGAGCCGTACCTCGACCGGCGTTCGTGGCATCGCGCTGAAGGGTGAGGACGAGGTCATCTCGCTCTCGGTCTTGCACCGCGTCGGCACCACCCAGGAGGAGCGCGAGGCTTATCTGCGCTTCGCCCCCTGGAAGGGTGAGAAGGAAGGCGAGCCCGAATTGTCGGTCGAACGCTTCGAGGAGCTGCGCAATTGCGAGCAGTTCATCCTGACCGTTTGCGCCAATGGCTATGGCAAGCTGTCCTCGGCCTATGAATATCGCCGCACGGGTCGCGGTGGTCAGGGCATCACCAATATCGACAATATCGCCCGCAACGGCGATGTCGTCGCCAGCTTCCCGGCGGCCAAGGGGCATCAGCTGATGCTCGTGACCGACCAGGCCAAGCTGATCCGCATGTCGCTGGCGAGCTTGCGCGTCATCGGGCGCGGCTCGGCGGGTCTGCGGCTCTTCAACGTCGCACCGGGCGAGCATGTCGTCTCGGCCGCGCGCATCGAGGAGACCGAGGAGGATGCCGAGATGAACCTGGCCGACGGCACCCCCGAGATCGCGCCCGAGCCGGATGCGGTCGTCGGCGAGAACCTGGCCGCCGGACCGGAGGACGGCGAATGACCCTTCCCGCCACCGCCTATAAGGTGCTGACCGCCGATCAGATGACGGTATTGGAGCAGGAGGGCGTCTTTGCGGGCGCCCCGGTGGATCTGGCCGATGGCTATATCCACCTCTCCACCGCCGCCCAGCTGACCGAGACGGTGGACAAGCACTTCGCCGGACAGAGTGACCTGCACATCGCGGCCGTCGATCTGGAGGCGATGGGCGAGGCGGTGAAATGGGAGGAGAGCCGTGGTGGCCAACTCTTCCCGCATCTTTATGCCGATTTGCCGCTGACGGCGGTGATCGCCTATGGCCCGATGAAGCGGGACGAGGACGGCACGGTCCGTCTGCCGGTGGCGGGCTAATCCCCCCACCGGCATCGGTCGATTCCGTTTCGTCATCGACACGTCACAGAATCATCACATCGCGTTTACGGTCCTGTCGTACGGCGGATCGTGATGAAGCCGCCCGCCTTCTCCTCCTGGTCCGCAACTATGGAAAACCCGGTCATCGCGGCGGATGCATCGCTGATCGACGCCATCGCGCTGTTTCGGCAGAGCCCGGACATGCGGCTGCTGCCGGTCCTGGATGCCGAACGACGGCCGGTCGGGGCGATCGTCGAACGCGATGTGAAGGGGTTGCTCTACAACCCGTTCGGCCATGCGCTGCTTCACAACCCCGATTTCGGCGCCAGCCTGACCGCCTATGTCCGCTCGCATCCCAGTTGTGAGGAGGACGCGCCGCTGGCCGAAAAGCTGGCGCTTCATGCCGATTGGGGTGCCCCCGACGCGCTGATCCTGACCAGTAAGGGCGTGTTCACCGGCCTGCTCGACGCAGCCCGGATCGCCCGACTGGCGGCCGACGCACAGATGGCCCTGGCGCAGGAGCGCATGGTGCGGGCGCGGCGCATCGACGAGGCCGCGCGATCCTTCACCGCCGACATCGCCGCCCTGTCCGCGGATCTTCTGCGTGCCACCGCCGATATGGGCGGCATGGCCAGCACCCTCGCCCGCTACGCCGGGGAGACGCAGGGCAGCGCGGATCGCATGACCGAGGCGATGGCCGATACCGGCCACGCGCTCAGCGATATCGCCGCGCGCGGCCATGGTCTGGCCGACGCCTTTGCCGCCATCACCCGCGACATGGACCAGTCGCGCACCATTCGCGAGGTCGTCCGCCACCGGATCGCCGCCACCGACCAGCGGGCGGATGCGCTGACCGCAAGCGCGACGACGATCGACACCCTGCTGACACTGATCGAAACCGTCGCGGCGCGCACCAATTTGCTCGCACTGAACGCCGCGATCGAGGCGGCGCGCGCAGGCGATGCCGGGCGGGGCTTCGCCGTCGTCGCACATGAGGTGAAGGCGCTGGCCGGGCAGACCCGCGAAGCCGCACGCGACGCCGCGCGCAATATTGGCGAGGTCACCGCCAATCTCCACGCGCTGGTCGCTGAACAGGCGCAGCTCAACCGCGCGGTCGACACGATCGGCGCCATCTCGCAATCGATCGACGAGGCGGTGGCGGCACAGGGCTTCGCCACGACCGGCATCGCCGCCAGCGTCGACCAGTCGGTCGCCTCCGCGCACCGCGTCGGCCAGCAGGTCCATCAATTGCAGCAGGATGCCAACCGGATCGACCAGGACGCCGGATCGCTGCTGACCCTGGCCCAGGCGCTGGAAAGGAATATCGGGATGCTGCGCGACCGCACCGACGCCTTCGTCGCGTCCGTTCTCTGACGGATCAGACGTATAGATCGACGACGGTCATCCCCTGCCCCACCGCCTCCAGCAACAGCGTCCGGTGGCAGTGACAGGGGTCCCGCTCGAAGCATAGCAGCGCACTCGGTTTCTCGCCCGCCAGATCGAGCATCCGCGCGGCTGCGGCCTGCGCTTCGGGCAGGGCCAGCTGGTCGTCATAGACCTCGCGCAGGGTGCCGACATCGCCCTTCTTGGCCGCATCGCGTCCGCGCTTAGGGGTGCCCAGATCCTTCAGATGGACATAGTCGATGCCGACCTCCTTCAGCGCGGCGGCCAGCGGCGACTTGGAAAATCCCGGACGCCGGGACAGCGGCAACGCGCGAACGTCGATCAGCCGTTCGACCCCGGCCGATTTCAACGTCGCGAGGAAGCCGTCGACGGTCGCGCCCTCGTAACCGATGGTGAAGATGGTGGTCATGTCACCGACTTGGGGAGCCGGGTCCCACACGCCAAGTCCTTCCAACCGGGGCCGTCCGGGTTTAAGGCGGCGCGATGACCTATGACATTCATGTGATCGGCGGCGGGCTCGCGGGCTCGGAAGCCGCGTGGCAGCTCGCCGAGGCGGGGCTGAAGGTGCGCCTGTCCGAAATGCGCGGGGGCGCGGACACCACCCCTGCCCATCATGGCGGCGACCTGGCGGAGCTGGTCTGCTCCAACTCCTTCCGTTCGGACGATGCGACCTCCAACGCGGTCGGGCTGCTGCATCAGGAAATGCGCGCGCTCGGCTCGATCATCATGGCCAAGGGCGACACCCATGCGGTGCCCGCCGGGTCCGCGCTGGCGGTCGATCGCGACGGTTTTTCGGGCGGTGTGACCGCGGCGCTCGAGGCCCATCCCAACATCACCATCGTGCGCGAACGGATCGATGCATTGCCGGACGGCCCCGCGATCATCGCGACCGGCCCGCTGACCGCGCCGTCGCTGGCGGGCGGCATCGGCGAGGCGACCGGCGCGGAGGCGCTGGCCTTTTTCGATGCGATCGCGCCCATCGTCCACCGCGAGTCGATCGACATGGACGTCGCCTGGTTCCAGAGCCGCTGGAACAAGGGCACCGGCAAGGATTACATCAACTGCCCGATGGACAAGGAGCAATATTACGCCTTCCATCAGGCGCTGCTCGACGGTGAGAAGACCGAGTTTCGCGAGTGGGAAAAGAACACGCCCTATTTCGACGGCTGCATGCCGGTCGAGGTGATGGCCGAGCGCGGGGTCGAGACGCTGCGCTTCGGGCCGATGAAGGGCGTCGGGCTGGATGATCCGCGCACCGGGCGCTGGCCCTATGCGGTGGTCCAGCTGCGCCAGGACAATGCGGCGGGCACGCTGTGGAACATCGTCGGTTTTCAGACCAAGCTGAAATATGCCGAGCAGATCCGCATCTTCCGCACCATTCCGGGCCTGGAAAAGGCCGAGTTCGCGCGGCTGGGCGGCCTGCACCGCAACACCTTCATCCGCTCGCCCGAGTTGCTCGATGCGACGCTGCGGCTGAAGTCACGGCCGAACCTGCGCTTCGCGGGCCAGATCACGGGGTGCGAGGGCTATATCGAGAGCGCGGCGATCGGCCTGCTCGCCGGACGTTTCGCTGCCGCCGAACTGACCGGCAAGACGATCGCGCCACCGCCGGTCGAGACCGCCTTGGGAGCGCTGCTCGGCCATATCACCGGGCTGGCGGAGGCCGAGACCTATCAGCCGATGAACGTCAATTTCGGCCTGTTCCCGCCCATTCCCGGCCGGACGAAAAAGGCCGACCGCAAGCGGATGTATACCGACCGCGCGCGCGAGGCGCTGCCCGGCTGGCTCAATTCTCTTCCGCCTGGCCCGCCTCCGGTGCCTCAGCCGGTGCCGTTCGCGCCGGAGGACAGTCCCGCCGAGCAGCCGGTCGACGCTTGACGGCGGTGGTGGCGAACTCGGCCGCGTTCATCGTGCCCGATTTGTCATGGTCGGCGGTGGCGAACTTGGTCGTGGCCTTGATCGCCCACTCGTCGAAGGACAGCTTGCCGTCGCCGTCGCGGTCCAGCTTGGCATAGGCCTTGCGACGCGCGGCGAGATATTCCTCGCGGGTGATCGTGCCGTCGCGGTCCTTGTCGTAGCGGTCGAAGCGCTTCTGTTCACGCGTGCGGGCGGAGGCTTCGGGTAAGGGTACGTCGTCGGCGGCGGTTTGGGGGGAAGCCCCCGTTGCGGCACTTGCGGCGGGGAGCGGGGACGGTGTGTCGGGTCGGCTGCCCCATAGGAACAGCCCTGCCCCCACCAGCACGAGCGTGCCCAACCCACCGGCCAGATAGCGCCACATCGGTTCCGTCTCCCCCCGTTCGACGGGGTCATGGTTAACCGGGGTTAGGCCTGGGCGACAAGGCGATTCCCTTGGCCTTCGACTTCGGTCAGGCTGAACGGGGTTGCTGGCCCCTGCCGCACCTCGGGCGTACTCCGGCGAAGGCCGGAGTCCAGTTTCTCTGCCTTATCGACGGCGCAGGCATTTGCTTCTTCGCCTATCCATGGCGCGCCATAAGCCGCGTAGTAACTGGACCCCGGCCTTCGCCGGGGTACGGCTCCGTCGCGAGAATAGGGGCGTCAGCGCCCCGTCAGGCCGTGCCACGCCAATCGCGCGGCGCGCATCGGGTGGCCGGGCAGACGGTCCGGGTGGCGCAGGCTTTCGCGGGCCAAGATGGCCAATCCACTCAAACCCCGAACCGGCTTGGGTGATTTCGACGCCAGTATCGCGTCCAAATCCAACAAAGCCGCAGCCCCGATTCGCGTGCGGGACGCTTCATCGGAAACATGCTGCGCCAGATCGGCCTTCGCCCATCCCTCCCCCAGCGGCGCCGTCCCCGATTGCCCCAGCAACCGTCCGACGCTCGCAAACAACACGCCCCCGCGCGCCTCGGCATGACGCGCAATCCGCTCGTTATCCAGCGCCTCGCCATCATCGAGCAGCGCCTCCCACCCCTCGATCATCGGCGCCAGATCAGCCCCCCGGACGCCACCGGGCAGGACCGAGTCCGCCAGCCGCTGCAACACCGGATGCGCGGGGGCGGGCTCGTGGTCGAGCTTTTCCAGCGCCTCATACCACCAGGTCAGCCGCATCTGACCGATCATCGGCTCGGTCGTGCTTTGCAGGATCGAGGCGAGTTGGTGGTCGAGATCGAGCAGCGCCGCAAACCCCTCGCGTGCCGACGCGGGTGCATAACCCACCGCCAGCGCCTGTTCGCGCATCACCGCTTCGATGGCGGGCGGGGGCGTGGCGGATGCGGGAGCGTCGGTCATTCCCTGCCCTTCGCACAGGTCGCGCGCATGAAAAAGGGCCTCCCGGTTTCCCGGAAGGCCCCTTTCAACCAACAGGTTACTTCACGGCTTAGCCGCGATAGGTCACCTTCTTGACCGCCGCGACGACCTTGTTCGCGTCGACCAGCGCCAGCTTTTCGAGGTTGGCGGCATAAGGCAGCGGCACGTCCTCGTTGGTCACGCGCAGCACCGGCGCGTCGAGGTCGTCGAAGCCTTCTTCCATCACGACGGCGGTGATTTCCGACGCGATCGAGCAGGTCGGCCAGCCTTCCTCGACCACGACCAGACGGTTGGTCTTGGCGAGCGACTTCAGCACCGTCTTGGTGTCGAGCGGACGCAGCGTGCGCAGGTCGATGACCTCCGCATCGATGCCCTCGGCGGCCAGCTTCTCGGCGGCTTCGAGCGCGACGCCCACGCCGATCGAGTAGGAGACCAAGGTCACGTCCTTGCCCTCGCGCATGATCCGCGCCTTGCCGATCGGCAGAACGAAATCGTCGAGCTTGGGCACATCGAACGAACGGCCGTACATCAGCTCGTTCTCGAGGAACACGACCGGGTCTTCCGAACGGATCGCCGCCTTCAGCAGGCCCTTGGCATCGGCCGCGTCATAGGGCGCGATCACGATCAGGCCGGGGACCGAAGCGTACCACGGACCATAGTTCTGCGAGTGCTGCGCTCCGACGCGGCTGGCGGCACCGTTGGGACCACGGAACACGATCGGGCAGCGCATCTGGCCGCCGGACATATAGTTGGTCTTGGCGGCCGAGTTGATGATGTGGTCGATCGCCTGCATGGCGAAGTTGAACGTCATGAACTCGATGACCGGGCGCAGGCCGCCCATGGCCGCACCCGTGCCGACACCGGCAAAGCCATATTCGGTGATCGGCGTGTCGATGACGCGACGGTCGCCGAACTCGTCCAGCAGCCCTTGCGTGACCTTGTACGCGCCCTGATACTGGGCGACTTCCTCGCCCATCACGAAGACGCGGTCGTCGGCGCGCATTTCCTCGGCCATCGCGTCGCGCAGCGCTTCGCGGACGGTGAGCTTCACCATCTCGGTGCCTTCCGGAATCTCCGGCGAGGCGGGCGCTTCCTGCTCGGCCGCGGCGACCAGCTTCTGCGTGCCGCTTTCCTGCTCGGCGGCGGCGGCGCCTTCCGGCATCGGCGGCGCGTTGTGGTCGGTCGCCTCGTTCTTCGGCGCGGCATTGGCGGCATCGCCCGAACGCGAACCCGAAGCGGCGGCGGACGCGACGTCCTCGCCTTCTTCGGCCAGCAGCGCAATGGCGGTGCCGACCTTCACATTGTCGGTGCCCTCGACCACCAAGATCTTGGCGATCACGCCTTCATCCACAGCCTCGAATTCCATCGTCGCCTTGTCGGTCTCGATCTCGGCCATGATGTCGCCGGACTTGACCGTATCGCCTTCCTTCACGAGCCACTTGGCGAGCGTGCCCTCTTCCATGGTCGGGGAAAGGGCCGGCATCTTGATCTCGATCGCCATCTTAGTAACGCTCCACCAGCACTTCAGTGTAGAGTTCAGCCACGTCGGGCTCGGGGGTCTGCTCGGCGAAGTCCGCCGCCTCGTTGACCTGCTTGCGGATATCCTGCTCCAGGACCTTCAGATCGGCCTCGGTCACGCCCTGCTCTTCGAGCAGTCGCTTCACGTGATCGATCGGATCGGACTTGTCGCGCACGCCCTGCACTTCCTCGCGGCTGCGATACTTGGCGGGGTCGGACATTGAGTGACCGCGATAGCGATAGGTCTTCATCTCGAGGATGACCGGGCCCTTGCCCGCGCGGACCCAGGCCAGCGCCTCTTCGGCCGCACCGCGACAGGCCAACACGTCCATGCCGTCGACCTGGATGCCGGGGATGCGGAAGCTTTCGCCACGGCGATACAGCTGGTCCTCGGACGAAGCGCGGTTGACCGCGGTGCCCATGGCGTACTGGTTGTTCTCGATCACGAAGATGATCGGGAGCTTCCACAGCTCGGCCATGTTGAAGCTCTCGTACACCTGGCCCTGATTGGCCGCGCCGTCGCCGAAATAGGCGAGGCAGACGCCGCCGTCATTGCTGTACTTGTGCCCGAACGCCAGACCGGTGCCCAGCGACACCTGCGCGCCCACGATGCCGTGGCCGCCGTAAAACTTATGCTCGGTCGAGAACATGTGCATCGACCCGCCCTTGCCCTTGGAGATGCCGGCGGCACGCCCCGTAAGCTCGGCCATGATGACCTTGGGATCGATGCCATAGGCGAGCATGTGGCCATGGTCGCGATAGCCGGTGATGACCGAATCCTTGTCGCCGTCGAGCGCCGACTGGAGACCCACCGCCACGGCTTCCTGGCCGATATACAGGTGGCAGAAACCGCCGATCAGGCCCAGGCCATAAAGCTGACCCGCCTTTTCTTCGAAGCGGCGGATCAGGAGCATCTGCTTGTAGAAATCCAGCAACTGTTCCTTGGTAGCCTGGAACGGTTGCGGTTCGGCGGGACGCTCCCGATTGGGAATGGGGGGCTCGCTGGTACGGCTTGGAGCTTTTGCCACAGTCGGGAACACCTTTGTTTCCGTTAGGGAAGGATGGACGCCTATTGGCGTGCTTTGTCATGAAACTCAATTCCCCCTCTTAATTCCCATCAGGACAGCGGGAATTTAGCGGGGAATAGCTTTGCCTCGGTTGCCTTGTCGGCGAACCGCAGCCTACAACGCTGGCCGATTATGGATAGACCCGTTCACCCGTTCCGCATCGCCAATTTCCGCAGCTACTGGCTGTCGCGGTTCAGCGGTACCATCGCCGTTTCCGCCATGTCGATCGTCATCGGGTGGCAGGTGTACAATCTGGCGCGCGAGACGATGGACGTGCGCCAAGCCGCCTTCATGCTGGGCATGATCGGCTTTGCGCAGTTCGTGCCGCTGTTCCTCTTGACCCCGATCACCGGGCTGGTCGCCGACAGCGTCGACCGGCGCTGGATCGTGCGGGCGACGACGACTCTGCTGGTTCTCACCGCCGCGACGCTCTGGCTGCTCACCTGGTCGGGGCATCTCACGCTGGGTGCGCTGTTCACCGCCGCCGTCGCCTTCGGCATCGCGCGGGCCTTTTCGGGACCGGCCTATTCGTCGCTTGCCCCCAATCTGGTGCCGCGCGAGAGCCTGCCGACCGCCATCGCGGTCAGTTCGATCGCGTGGCAGGTCGGCACCATCGCGGGGCCGAGCGTCGGTGGCCTGCTCTATGCGGTGCATCCCGAATTCGCCTACGGCGTTGCGACCCTGTTGTTCGCCGTCGCCCTGTTCTGCATCTTCCTGATCGGCCCGGTGCCGCAGCCCCCGGCGCAGACCGACCGCCGCCCGCTGACCCGAATCGTCGAGGGGTTCAGCTATGTCCGCCGCAACCGGTTGGTGCAGGCGGCGATCACGCTCGATCTGTTCGCGGTGCTGCTGGCGGGCGCGACCTCGCTGTTGCCGGTCTATGCGCGCGACATATTGCATGTCGGGTCGCAGGGCCTGGGCGTGCTGGCGGCGGGGATGGGAATCGGGGCGGCGACCACCGCGATCTGGTTCTCGTTCAAGCCGATGACGCAGAATGTCGGGGTGAAGATGCTGATCGCGGTCGTCGTGTTCGGCCTGTCGATCCTGACCTTCGGTATCGCCAGCCATATCACCGGCGCGCTGGGTCTGGACACGGGGACGTTGGCGGTGAACGGCTTCAACATCTTCATCCATCCCGCCTTCCTGCTCAGCCTGATCGCACTGATCTGCGCGGGTGGCGCCGACATGGTGTCGGTCTATGTCCGCCAGTCGCTGATCCAGCTTCACACGCCCGACGAAATGCGCGGACGGGTGAGCGCGGTGTCGCAGCTGACCATCTCGGCCTCCAACGAGCTTGGCGAGTTCGAGAGCGGGGTCATGGCCTCGATCCTCGGCCCGGTCGGCGCGGTGGTGTTCGGCGGACTGGGCGCGATCGGCGTCACCCTGCTCTGGTCGCGACTGTTCCCGGAACTCCGACGCGCGCGAACCTTTGATCCGCCTGAAATCCTTGCAACCGAACCTAGCCACGGAGAAGCCAAGCCATGAAGGCCAACACCATCCTGGAAACGATCGGCAATACGCCGCACATCAAGCTCCAGCGGCTGTTCCCCGGATCGGAGGTCTGGATCAAGTCGGAACGCTCCAATCCCGGCGGGTCGATCAAGGACCGTATCGCCCTGGCAATGGTTGAGGCGGCCGAGGCCAAGGGCGAGTTGAAGCCCGGCGGCACCATCGTCGAGCCGACCAGCGGCAACACCGGCGTCGGCCTGGCGATGGTCGCGGCGGTCAAGGGTTACAAGCTGATCCTGGTCATGCCCGAATCCATGTCGATCGAGCGCCGCCGCCTGATGCTGGCCTATGGGGCGACCTTCGATCTGACGCCGCGTGAAAAGGGCATGAAGGGCGCGATCGAACGCGCGCTGGAGATCGTGCGCGAGACGCCCGGCGCGTGGATGCCGCAGCAGTTCGAGAACCCGGCGAACATCGACGTGCATGTCCGCACGACGGCGCAGGAAATCCTGAACGACTTCCGCGATTCGCCCATCGACGTCATTATCACCGGCGTCGGCACCGGCGGCCATATCACCGGCGTCGCCGAGACGCTGAAGAAGGAATGGCCGGGCCTCAAGGTCTATGCGGTCGAGCCCGCCGCCTCGCCGGTCATCCAGGGCGGCCAGCCGGGCCCGCACCCGATCCAGGGCATCGGCGCAGGCTTCATCCCCGCCAATCTCCACACCCAGGCGATCGACGGCGTGATCGAGGTCGATGCCAATGTCGCCAAGGACATGGCACGCCGATCGGCCACCGAAGAGGGGCTGCTGGTCGGCATCTCGTCGGGCGCGACGCTGGCAGCGATCCTGCAGAAGCTGCCCGACCTGCCCGATGGCACGCGCGTGCTCGGCTTCAACTATGACACGGGCGAGCGTTATCTGTCGGTGCCGGACTTCCTGCCCGAACAGTGAGCGATGTGTCCCAGCCGCGCGGCGGCCTCCGCGCGGCCCTGTTCGCACCCCTGATCGTGATCGCCGGTACGGCCAGCGTCGTACCGGCTTTGCTCGTAGCGAATGCGCCCGACATGCCCCGGACCCAGCACAGGTCGGCCCAGCGGGCTCGCCCCGCGCCGCGCGTCGTCCCGCCCGCCGAACTGCCCCCGGTCGAGCCGGTCGCGTTCGTCGATATGAGCCCGGACGAGGCGCGCGCCTATAATGCGGGCATACCGTTCTCGGCCGATCCCAACCCGGCCGCCCGGCCCTTCCTCTATCGCGGATCGGCGGAGGACAAGGCGCGGGCGATAGACTGTCTGGCGGCGGGTGTGCTGTACGAAGCGGGTGACGACGCCAAGGGTGAGCAGGCGGTGGCGCAGGTCGTGCTCAACCGGCTCCGCCATCCCGCCTTCCCCAAAACGGTGTGCGGCGTGGTGTTCGAAGGTCAGGAGCGCAGCACAGGCTGCCAGTTCACCTTCACCTGCGACGGGGCGCTGACCAAGTGGCAGCCGCCCGAAGCCGCCTGGACCCGCGCACGCCAGGTCGCGGCGATGGCGCTGAACGGCAAGGTCTTCCCGGCGGTCGGCCATTCGACCCATTATCATACCGATTGGGTCGTGCCCTATTGGCAGGCGAGCCTGGACAAGGTGGCGCGGGTCGGCAGCCATCTGTTCTTCCGTTGGTCCGGCTGGTGGGGCACGCCGCCCGCCTTCAACCGGCATATGCTGGCGGGGGAGCCGGTCATCACCCAGCTCGCCCCCTTCTCGCCCGCGCACCGGGCGGGGACCGATGCCAGCGACGATGCCGGAGCCGCGCTGGCCGAAGGGGCCGCCGCGACGGGGGCCATGGCACCGCTGGCCAGCGAGCCCGACACGTTCCTGATCACCCTGCCCGCCGGGCTTTCGCCGGACGGCTTCCCGGCGCTGGCGACGACCCTGTGCGGGCCGCGCAAGCATTGCACGGTCATGGCGTGGCGCGATGCCGCCGCGACCGCCTTCTCGGTGCCGCTCAATCAGGTCCAGATGGAGACGATGGCGTTCAGCTATTTCCGCGATGCGGGCATCGGGCTGGAGCGGACCCTGTGGAATTGCGGCGTCTATCCGGCGTTCAAGGGCCCGCGCTGCATGAAACGCATGTCGATGACCATCGTCCCGTTGACCGCTCCCACGCCGCAGCCCAGCCCGACGCCGACTCCCACCGGCGAGTTGTCCGGCGTCCGTCGCGCCAGCACGCCACCAGCCGAGCCAAAAGCAAAGATTCCTTCCCTGTAAGGGGAGGTGGCAGGCCGGAGGCCTGACGGAGGGGTGTTATGGCCGGAGCAGGTGGACCATCGCTACCGGCGACACCCCTCCACCATTCTTCGGATGGTCCCCCTCCCCTTACAGGGGAGGAATATCGTCGATTAATCCCGGTGCGATTCGACCAGTGCGACGAATTCGGTCAACTCGGCGATGGCTGCGTCGATATCCCGCTTCTGCGCCTGGAGCGCCTCGATCTTGGCGGTGCAGCGTTCCAGCGTCACCTCACGCTGGAGGCGGCGGCCATCGCCTAGATCGTACAGGTCGATCATCTCGCGAATATCGGCCAGGCTGAACCCGACCCGCTTGCCGCGCAGGATCCAGGCGAGCCGCGCGCGATCCCGTTGCGAATAGATACGCTGCGTGCCCCGCCGCTGCGGCGAGATCAGCCCCTCATCCTCGTAGAAGCGGAGTGCCCGCGCGGTGACGCCGAACTCGGAGCACAGCTCGGTGATCGAATAATCGTCGCGATCGGCGCTGGGCAGCGGTTCGGCGGAGGCGGCGACCTGGATCATGGCGCCTGATGCTAAATGCCCTTTACGTGAACGTCAATCAGCACAAAGCGCGGTGCCGTTCGCACTGCGCAAGGCCCGCGCCTCGGCGACCGAAGCGCTGATGCGTTCGACATTCAGTGCCGAGAGCGTCGCCCGGCCCGTGCAGAACGCATTGCAGGTAGAGGGCAATGTCGCGGGGAACTGGATGGCGTCTCCGTCGAACCGCGCGGTGAAGCGACACGCACCCAGCGTCAGCTTCAACGCCGCACCCGATCGCTCCATGGTGCCGATGGCGGTGCAGCCCTGGCCTTCGCCATAATCCAGCATCACGCCGACCCGGCGGGCCGGACCCGTTCCGGCCGGCAGGATGCACATGCGATCCGTGTCCCGCGACCAGATGCCGTCCAGCGGTGCGGCGGCCGGATCGGCGACCAGCCCCACGGCGATGCTCGCCGCCTCCAGCCTTTCGCCCGCCTTGTCGTCCCCGCCCTGACCCGCCTGCCCACAGGCAGCCAGCAGCAACAGGGACGCCAGCGCGATCCCTCGAATCACGCGACCGGCGCCAGCCCGTCGCCCTCGATCCGACGATAGAAGCAACTGCGCGCGCCGGTGTGACAGGCGGGGCCGGCCGGATCGCAGATCAGCCAGATCGCGTCCTGATCGCAGTCGATCCGCATCTCGACCACACGCAGCACATTGTTCGAGCTTTCGCCCTTCTTCCAGAGCCGCTCGCGGCTGCGCGACCAGAAATGCGCGTCGCCCGTGGTCCGCGTGGCCTCCAGCGCCTCGGCATTCATATGCGCCACCATCAGCAACTCGCCGGATGCCCGATCGGTCGCGATCGCGGTCAGCAAGCCATGGGCGTCGAATTTCGGGTCGAGCGTCAGCCCGGTGTCGCGTTGGTCGGCCATGAAGCGGGGTTAGAACGGAACCACGACCAAGTCACCCATTACGGGCAGGCTCCCCCGCCCCTCCACCACCGCTTCGCGGCGGTCCCCCTCCCGAAGCAAGCTTGGGGAGGATTGAGAATAGGCGACCAATTCCTCCCCAAGCCTGCTTGGGGAGGGGGACCATCCGAATGATGGTGGAGGGGCCGACAACGCCAGCGAGCTTAGCCGTGCCCGCGAATCGCCTCGATCAGTTCGCCTTTGCCCATCTTCGAACGCCCTTCGATGCCGATCTTGCGTGCCTCGGCCAGCAGGTCGTCCTTGGTCCGATCCTCCAGATGGGTGGCTTTGTGGTCCAGGCTGCCCTTCGCCTTGGCATTGGCGATGCGCGCCGCCTTTTCCTTGGACTGGCCCTGCTTGCGCAATTCCTCGTACAGGGCGTCATCCT
This sequence comes from Sphingomonas sp. Leaf257, assembly GCF_001422185.1. Classification (NCBI taxonomy): domain Bacteria; kingdom Pseudomonadati; phylum Pseudomonadota; class Alphaproteobacteria; order Sphingomonadales; family Sphingomonadaceae; genus Sphingomonas; species Sphingomonas sp. Leaf257. The sequence goes on along the minus strand of NZ_LMMH01000006.1, from coordinate 16,764 downwards.
TGATTTGGGTGCCGTGATCGCGTGCCATATGGCATCTCCTGCTTTCGGTTCCGAAACGCAGTCTTGGCGAAAATGATCCCGCGGATGATGACAAACAGGCGACAAACGCGGACGACGTTCCTATATGCGCCCCGTCTGCCCCTTAGTTGCGAACGTTGCGAGCGCCTCTCCCATGCTGACCACCAACCCCTTCGACGACGATAAACTCCGCGAGGAATGCGGTATTTTCGGTGTGACCGGCGCCGACGGCGCGGCTGCGCTGACCGCGCTCGGCCTGCACGCGCTCCAGCATCGCGGGCAGGAAGCGGCGGGCATCACCAGCTTCGACGGCACGCTGTTCCATACCCATCGCGCGATGGGGCATGTCGCGGGCAATTTCGACCGTGACGACGTGATCCGTGGCCTGCCGGGCGAAGTCGCCTGCGGCCATGTCCGCTATTCGACGACCGGCGACACCTCGCTGCGCAACGTCCAGCCGCTTTATGCCGACCTGTCGACCGGCGGCTTCGCCATCGCGCATAACGGCAATATTTCCAATGCGATGAAGCTGCGTCGCGAACTGGTGCGTCGCGGTTCGATCTTCCAGTCGACCAGCGATACCGAGACGATCATCCATCTGGTCGCGACCTCCAACTACCGCACCCTGCTCGACCGGTTCATCGACGCGCTGAAGCAGGTCGAGGGCGGCTATGCGCTGATCGTGATGACGCCCGAGGGCATGATCGCCTGCCGCGATCCGCTGGGCATTCGTCCGCTGGTCATGGGTCGCCTGGACGGCGCGGTGATCTTCGCGTCGGAGACGGTGGCGCTCGACGTGTGCGGCGCGACCTTCGAGCGTGCCGTCGAGCCGGGCGAACTGGTCATCGTGCAGGGCACCGAGATCCGTTCGATCCGCCCCTTCCAGGCGGTCGATCCGCGTCCCTGCATCTTCGAATGGGTTTATTTCAGCCGCCCCGATTCGATCGCGGGCGACCAGTCGGTCTATTCGGTGCGCAAGGAAATCGGTGCGCAGTTGGCGCATGAGTCGCCGGTTGAAGCCGATCTGGTCATCCCGGTCCCCGATTCGGGCGTCCCCGCCGCGATCGGCTATGCGCAGGCCTCGGGCATTCCGTTCGAACTGGGCATCATCCGCTCGCACTATGTCGGCCGCACCTTCATCCAGCCGGGCGACAAGGTCCGCCATCTGGGCGTCAAGTTGAAGCACAATGCCAATCGCGCGCTGATCCAGGGCAAGCGGATCATCCTGGTCGACGATTCGATCGTGCGCGGCACCACCAGCCTCAAGATCGTGCAGATGATGCGCGAGGCGGGCGCGGCCGAGGTGCATATGCGCATCGCGTCGCCGCCCACGCGCCATTCCTGCTTCTACGGCGTCGACACGCCCGAGCGCGCCAAGCTGCTCGCGGCCAAGCTGGACCTGGGCGGCATGACCGACTTCATCCATGCCGACAGCCTGTCCTTCGTGTCGATCGAGGGGCTGTACAAGGCGCTGAACGCGTCGCGCGGCGACAAGCCGAGCTATTGCGACGCCTGCTTCACCGGTGACTATCCGACGACGCTGACCGACCATGACGAGACCGCGTCGGTCGACCAGTTCGCGATGCTGGCTGAGCGGGTCGCCTGATGGCGGGTGCGCTCGACGGCAAGCTGGCGCTGGTCACGGGTGCCAGCCGGGGTATCGGCGCGGCGACCGCCATCGCGCTGGGCGCGGCGGGCGCGCATGTCGTCCTGACCGCGCGCACGCCGAAAGGGTTGGAGGAGGTCGAGGAGACCATCTTCAACGCCGGGGGATCGGCCACCATCGCTCCGCTCGACCTGGCCGAGAACGAGTCGATCGGCCGCCTTGCCGGTGCCATCGGCGAGCGCTGGAAGGCGCTGGACGTGCTGGTCCTGAACGCCGGGATGCTGGGTTCGCTGGCCGCCGTGCCCGCGATCGACGCGAAGGAGTTCGCACGCGTCCTGACCCTGAACGTCAGCGCGCAGGCGGCGATGATCGCGGCCTTCGACCCGATGCTCCGCCGTTCGAGCGGCGCGCGGGTGATCGGCGTCACCTCCTCGGTCGGGCGCAAGCCGCGGGCGTATTGGGGCGCGTACGGCGCGTCCAAGGCGGCATTCGAGACGCTGCTCGGCGCCTATGGTGACGAGACGTCCGAGATCAGCGCGATCCGCACCGCCATCGTCGATCCCGGCGCGACCCGGACCCAGATGCGCGCCAAGGCCTATCCGGGCGAAGACCCCGCCTCGGTGAAGGCGCCGGAAGTGGTGGCCGAACGGATCACCGCGCTGGCCATCGAGGGCTTCGCGCCGGGGCATTTCGAGCGGGTGGGTCTGTAAGGGCTGTTTGGCTGGCGGTGGGGCGTGGCCTTCGACTTCGCTCAGGCTGAGCGGGGTTAGGGAATTGGACCTGCCCCCCAAGCCCGTTCAGGCTGAGCGAAGTCGAAGCCCACGCCCCGCCCTCGCCCAAACCTCTCACCGCAACGTCGCGATGATCCCCGCCATCTCGAACACCGTCCCCTGCGCGTCGAGCGACAGCGCGCGCGCCGCCCCGGCCAGATCCTGCGCCGCCGCATAGGCATCCAGCGCCACCTTCAGCCCCGGCCCCGACCGCCCGCGTGCACGGCTCGCGATAAAGGCTGGCACCCGGTCCAGAAACGCCTCGTACCGCGCCTGCGACGCCTTGCCCGCCAGCGACTTGGCGAGCTTCACCCGCTCGGCATTGCCAGGATCGCCCGTCTCCGCGATCCGCGCAATGGCACTGTCCAGCCCCGCGATGTCGAGCCCGGCAAAGCGCAGCGCCCGGCCCGGTGCACCATCGGCCACCGCGACCAGCGAGGCGATCTCGTCCTCGTCCGCCTCGGGCAGTTGCTGGCGCAACACCCGAGCGACATCGGCGTCGGACAGTCGCTCGAACTGCAGCAACCGGCAACGCGAACGGATCGTCGGCAGCAACCGCCCCGGCGCATGGCTGACCAGCAGGAACACCGTGCCGGCAGGCGGCTCTTCCAGATTTTTCAGCAGCGCATTGGCCCCGCCGCGCTCCAGATCGTCGATCGCGTCGATCAGGACGACCCGCGCCGGGCCCATGGCAGGCGCGGTCGCGAACATCGGCTGGAGCGTGCGGACCTGCGCAATGGTGATCGACCGCGCCAGGTCCTGATCCGGCTTGTCGGCATCCTTTGGTAGCCGCGCCATCACCCGGAAATCGGGATGCGACCCCGCCGCCATCAGCTTGGCGGTCGGATGGTCCTCCGGCACTGACAGGCCGGGCGGCAAGGCCCCCGCCCCGCTCGCCCGCGCCAGCAGTCGCGTGGCCGCCGCGCGCGCGAAGCTGGCCTTGCCCACACCCTCCGGCCCGGCGATCAGCCAGGCATGGTGCAGCTTGGCCCCGCCCAGCGCGGCGGCGAAGGCAGCCTGGCCCGCATCATTGCCGACCGGCAGCATCAGCCTGCGATCAACCGAAGAGCGAGGTCAGCCCGGACCAGGCGCGACCGAAAAAGCCCGCTTCGTCGACATCCTTGTCCGCGACCAGCGGCAGGCGCTGCGCGGGCATGTCGGGCGAGCTGACGACCAGATCGGCGATATGCTGGCCCGCCTTGATCGGCGCCTTGATCGGGCCCTGATAGACGACCTTGGCGCTGATCGCGGGGTCGAGACCTGCGGGCAGCGTCACGGTCAGCTGGCGCGGCGCGACAAGGCCGACGCTGCTCGACGATCCCATCTGGACCTCGGCATCCGCCACCTTCTTGCCCTTGGCCACGACCGGCTTGGCCTGCCATGCGCGGAAGCCCCAGTTCATGAACTTCACCGACTCCTCGGCGCGCGCGTTCGAGCTGTTCAGCCCGGCCATCACCATCACCAGACGGCGACCATTCTGCTCGGCCGAGCCGGTGAAGCCGTAACCCGCCTCTTCGGTATGGCCGGTCTTCAGGCCATCGGCACCGGCGACGCGGCCCAGCAACGGATCACGGTTCGCCTGGGTGATGGCGTTGCCGCCCATCGTCTTGCCCCAGGTGAAATCCCGCTTCGAATAGAATTGCTTATAGAGCTGCGGGAAGTCCTGGATCGTGTGATCGGCCAGATCGCCCAGGTCCCGCGCGGTGACATAGGTCACGCCGCCGTCGGGCCAGCCGTTCGACGTGCCGAAATGGCTGTTGTTCAGGCCGATCTGCTTGGCGGTGCGGTTCATCCGCTCGACGAAATTCTGCTCGGTGCCCGCGATATGCTCGGCCAGCACGACGCACGCGTCGTTGCCCGACAGGGTGACGATGCCATAGAGAAGGTTGGCGACGCTGACCTGTTCGTTCGGCGACAGGAACATGGTCGAACCCGCCTGCGGGCCGTGCCACTTCTTCCACGTCTCCGGCTGCACCGTGACCATGTCGTTCAGCTTCAGCTGGCCCTTCTTGACCAGGTCGAAGGCGACATAGACCGTCATCATCTTCGCCATCGAGGCGGGCGGCATCCGGCGATCGGCATCCCGCTGGAACAGGATCGCGCCCGAGGACAGGTCCTTCATGAAGGCGACCGGCGCGGGCGTGTCGAACTGCGGCGCGGCCGCGATCGAGGGATAGGCCAGCGCGACGAGAGCGAGCGGGGCGGCGAACGTTGCGTACAGGGTCTTCATGGGTGTTCCGTGACCAAAGGGAGCCGGGAGGTCAATCCTGATGCAGGATGCGGGCGTCGTCATAACCCGCCTCTGCCGCCGCGTCACGCAGCGCTTTGGCGGAATCGGCATTCATTCCGGCGCGTTCGACCCGCCAGACGCGCCCTGCGGGGATCGCCCGTGCGGCGAAGCGCAGGGCCAGCGCCTGGGCGCGGGCCTGGCTGGAAAAACTGGCGATCTGCACGCGGTAGCGGGCCTGGGGATCGAGCGCGATCGGGCGGGCGACCGGCGGAACGGCACTCGCCCCCGCCAGGATCAGGCCCGGCCTGTCGCTGCCCGGCGACAGCGCCCGCACCCGGATATGCGCGACGGCACGCCGGTTGGTGCCCAGCAGCTTGGCCGCGCCCAGCGACAGGTCGGCCACCCGGTCGGCACGCCCCGGTCCCCGGTCCCCGACCCGCGCGACGATCGCCCGGCCGGTATCGACGTCCGTCACCTCGACCATCGACTCGAGCGGCAGGGTACGGTGCGCGATCATCACATCGTCCGGATCGAAGCGCTTGCCCGTCGCGGTGCGCCGCCCGGCCAGCTCATGCCCGTACCAGCTCGCCTGGCCGGTGGCGTCATACTTGCCGTAACGCACCGGCGACGCGTCTTCTGCGGGAGCAGCAGCAGCAGGCGCGGCAAAAGCCAACGCCAGCAGGGCGATCGCCTCAGTCCGCGATCGCATCGGCGAGCAACCCGACAGACAGCGCGTAGAAGTTCGAGCAATTGTAATCCAGAATGACCCGGTAATTGCCGGTCAGCAGATAGGCGGTCGCCCCCTGCCCGTCCGGCTCCATCAGCGTCGCCAGCACCTGGTCGTTCGGCCAGGCCGCGCCCTGCGGCACGATGCCCAGCGCGCGCCACTCGGCGATCGTCCGCCAGCCGCTATGTCGCTCGAACACGCGCGGGCAGCGCGGGCTGACCAGCCGGTTGCGCACCATCGAACGGTCGAACCCGGCGGGCACCGTCACCGCAAAGCCCCAGGGCTGGCCCGCGCGCCATCCGGCATTGACGAAATAATTGCCGATCGAGGCCAGCGTATCCGCCTCGCTGTTCCAGATGTCCGCGCGCCCGTCGCCATCGCCGTCGCGGGCCAGGCGCAGATAGATGGAGGGCAGGAATTGCGGATTGCCGGTCGCGCCGGCCCAACTGCCCTTCAGCTGGTCGCGGGTCACGCCCCGGTCCATCATCTTCAGCGCGGCGATGAACTCGCCCTCGAACAGCGGCCGCCGCCGTCCCTCATAGGCCAGGCTCGCCAGCGAGCGCAGCAGATCGAAATTGCCGGTATAGGACCCGTAATTCGTCTCATGCCCCCAGATCGCGACCATGATCGATTCCGGCACGCCCGTCTCGCGCTCGATCCGCGACAGGCGCGGGCGCTGCGCCAGATATTTGGTTCGCCCCCGCCCGATGCGCGCGGCATCGACATGCGCGGCCTTATAGGGAGCAAAGGGGCTGAACCCGCTATTGGCCGGGCCGCCGGGCTGGCGCCGGTCCAGCTCGATCACGCGCGAATTCAGCGTCAGCGTCGGCAGCACCGAGTCCAGCGTCGCCCGGCTGACGCCTTGCGCCGTCGCGGTGCCGCGCACCTGTTGCAGATAGGTCTGGAACCCGGCCTCGTCCTGCGCGCAGGCGGGTGCCGCGCTGACCGAAGCCGCAAAGATCGACACGATGGCGAGGCGCTTCAGGCGCCGGGTAATGTCCCCCCACATGCAAGCCTATGTGCCATAGCCGGGCCGAAGCCGGAACCTCGCACCACCGCAAGGCGGGCACGCCCAGCCGCGCCGCCCGCCCTAAAATCGACAGTGGATTCAGCCCGCAGCTTGGCGTACAGGCCCCTCCCACCGCGATCCCGGAAGAGTGGCCGAGCGGTTTAAGGCACCGGTCTTGAAAACCGGCGATGGTGCAAGCCATCCGTGGGTTCGAATCCCACCTCTTCCGCCAGATCTAATTGTTTTTAATGTATTATTTTCGTTTTAATCGGATGATGCCCACTTTCGCGCCCCTTTTTTGATCAGGTTTTTGGCGAGCACTGACGGTCGTCGATGAACCGGAGCATGTGAGCTAATGCGATGCGTCGCGCCGCATCGCCCCCCCTGTGAAGAATTTTTCGCTACAGGTGACGTCAGATTGGCTCTGAACAACGTGCAGCAGCCGGCGGAATTGCAAGCTGGCCCGCCGACGGGCGCTCCCCGATGCATGGGCCCGCCTCTTCCGTGATTATCCCCACCTGGGCTACGCACCGAGCCGTATACGCCAGCGCCATCACACACTCACGTCATCCCAAGACTGACTGACTGTCTTCAAACTTTGTGTTGGGCCATACGGCGCAACCATGAGTTTTTGCAGTTTGCCACAAAGGCAGCGGCAGATGCATTTTCAGAGGGGGCGGTCAATTCCGCCCCCTTTTCCTCTACGCAGCGCTGCCGCTCAAATGCGCCTGCGCCGCTGCCTTGGCAGCTGCGACCGAGTTGCCCTTGCGTGAGTTTTTAGCGGCTTCCGGCTTGGCGACCTGTGCAGCCTTGGGGCTTTGTCCCGGCTTACGACCCAGGCCAATCCGCTTGGCCATGGCGCGACGGCTCTCCGAATAGCTTTCCGCCACCATGGGGTAGTCGGCCTTCAGATTGTAGCGGGCACGGTATTCCTCCGGCGTGAGGCCGTGCGTGGCCAAGTGACGGCGCAGCGTCTTGTAAGGCTTGCCGTCGATCATCGAAATGATGTGATCCCGTGACGCAAGCGACTTCCGCGCGGTGACCGCCGCCACATATTCAGCCGGCGTCTCGGTCTCGGCAGTCGACGTGGCTCCACCGCCCAGCAGCGCAGACACCGTTTCGTGCATCTTCCGCAAAAATGCGGGCACTTCGTCAGCAGGCGAGCGGGTGTTGGGGTTTGCCAGCCACGCGATGGTCAGGTCCGTCGCCAGTTCCGTGGCATTGGTGTTTGCGGTGTCGTTGGTCATGAAGTCTCCTGATGCGCGCGTCATATCTGACATAGGGGTTACGATAGCGCGAACCAACGAATTCCATGGGCTACCCCGACCTGCCGCCATTAACGGCAGCCTGATAATCAGCCACGCTCCACGGTTTAGCGGAATCGAATTTCCGGACAAAACTCTGGTGGAAGCACGAACCCGCTGCGCGGGAGGGGCGTGCGGGGCGCGGTTGAGGTGACATCGCGGGTGTAGCGCGCCGGTTGAGCGCTGCGGGCGGCAGGCAGAGCATCGGGGTTCCACGAAGGAGCCCTGTCATGACTATCCTTATCCCGGTTGTTGCCGTCAGCCCGCTACGCCAGCGTCTCATCGACGAAATGGATATACGGCGCTTTGGTCCTGAAACGCAGCGCAATTACATCCGCGACGTCGGGCGGTTTGCGACGTTTCTGGGGCGTCCGCCTGACACGGCAACGGCGGAGGATGTGCGGCGCTTCCAGATCGAGCAGTGTGACCTGGCCATGCCGGCGCCGACCATGAACGCCATCGTGTCTGCGCTGCGGTTCTTTTTCATCCAGACGCTCGACCGGCCGGATCTGGCGCGCAAGCTGGTCCGGATGCGGTACGAGCACAAGCTGCCGGTGGTGCTGAGCCAAGATGAGGCGACGCGGCTGCTGGAGGCGACCATGTGCCTGAAGCATCAGGCGGCGCTGTCGGTCGCCTATGGTGCGGGTCTGCGCGCAGCTGAGGTCGCCGCGCTCAAGGTGCGCGACATCGACGGCGAGCGCATGCTGCTGCGGGTCGAGCGAGGCAAGGGCGGGCGGTATCGCAACGCGATGCTCCCGGTCGGGCTGCTGGCGCTGCTGCGGGAATGGTGGCGGGTCGGCCGGCGCGAGGGCGTGCTGCACGTCGACGGCTGGCTGTTCCCAGGCCAGCACTACCTCAAGCCGATCAGCACGCGGCAGATCTACCGGGTAGTGGTCGAAGCGGGACAGGCTGCAGGCATCGGCAAGCGGGTTGGGCCGCACACGCTACGGCACTGTTTCGCCACCCACCTGCTTGAGGACGGGATCGATGTTCGCATCATCCAGGCGCTGCTGGGGCATGCAAAACTGGAGACCACCGCCTATTACACGCAGGTCGCCACCCGGGTGCTGCGCAATGTCACCAGCCCGTTCGACCGGCTTGCCACGGCCGCCAGAGAAGCGAGAACGTCCAGCGGCTGAGCAGCCATGCGCGCCTCCATCGAGGTCGCCGACATCTTCTGCTCTGCCGGTCCTGCGTACCGGACCGCCTATACAGGGCACCTGAGTCTCGACCAGCTCAAGGTCATGTCGGCGATAGAAACCTGCCGCACCGCCAACATGGGCGGGCACGTCGAGGCCTGTACCGACTGCGGGCACTGGCGGGTTGCCTACAACTCCTGCCGTAACCAGCACTGTCCGCGGTGCCAGGGCGCAGCGGCACGCATGTGGCTCGCCGAGCGCGAGACCGACCTGCTTCCGGTCGGTTACTTCCATGTCGTCTTCACGCTGCCGGCCGAGGTTGCCGATGTCGCGTGGCAGAACAAGGCGACGGTCTATGGCCTGCTGTTCACGGGGCCGGGCGCCTCGCCTTCTTCGGCCGCTTCGCGCATCTCGCCGACCGGCGTGCGTTTCTGCGGCATCTGTCGCCGGTCCGGAAGAAGCGCTGGGTGGTTTATGCCAAACCGCCGTTCGCCGGGCCAGAGACGGTGCTCGCCTATCTGTCGCGCTACACCCACCGGGTCGCGATCTCGAACAGCCGCCTCCTGCGCTTCGACGAGACCGGCGTCACCTTCCGCTTTAAGGATTACCGCCGCGGCGGTGCCGACCGCCAGCAGGTCATGACGCTCGCCGCCGACGAGTTCATTCGTCGGTTCCTGCTCCACGTCCTGCCCAAGGGTTTCCATCGCATCCGCCACTATGGCCTGCTCGCCGGTGCCACCCGCAAGGCGCATCTCGAACGTGCCCGCGAACTGCTCGGCGTCGCACCGCCCGCTGCTCCCGATGCGTCTGTCGAACCGGACGACATCAGGCCGCCATGCCCATGCTGCGGCGGGCGCATGGTCGTCGTCGAAACCTTCGAGCGCCGGTGCCAGCCCCGCGCACCACCGGCTCGTGCACCACTATCCGGGATGCAGGCGTCGTGACCCGGCACGGCCCGAGGGCAACATACCCCGCAACGCCGGTGCTTGCGGAGACGATGTCATACGCGCCGACCGCCGCCAGAGGGGCAATCACAACCAGCAGAGCCCAGCTACCCGCACTGGCGAACCCGTCACGCCCGCCTGGAATCGGCCAGTCCGCACTCAGGCTCGCGCCCGCGTCCGCCGTGTCGCTGGCCATCGCAGCCGGACGAAAACCGAAAACCCCATAGCGCACCGCCTGTGGCCCGCGGGTTCGGGCTTCCAAGACTTTCGTACGCCTGCCGGCATCCAAAACTCTTCAGGAAAGCGGCCCGTCCGCTTTTGACCGGCGATTTTAACTAGCATTACAGTTGCGTTCTTGATCGGACATGCGCGCGTCGAGCGGCAGCTTGATGGGCGCGTCGCCAGCATGACCATGCGATGACGTGACGAGGCGCGATGCGCCGCTGTGCCAGCCTGATGACGATACGGCGGATTTCCTGGACGGACCAGCGGATCAGCTCCGTGGTATCGTCCAGGGTCTTTTTGGGGGCGCGGCATTGGCGCGGGTGCGGATGGCCGCCAGCATCGCGAAGGCCAGCATGACGAGCGAGACGTGCCGGTGCCAGCCATGCCAGGAGCGGGTTTCGTTATGGTCGAGGCCGAGTTCGTTCTTCGCCGTCTCGAAGCTGTCTTCGATGGCCCAACGATGCCCTTCCACCCCGACGAGGGTTTCGATGGTCGTGCCGGCCGGGCACCAGGTGGTGAAGAAGGCGAGGTCGTCACCGGCGACGTGGCGGCGGATCAGCAGACCCCTGGTCCATGTCCCGATTGCGCCATCGACGTACTCGTCGGCTTCGAGGTCGGCGAGTTCGAAATAGGCCCAGTCGTGAAAGCGATCGCCCTTGGTGCCCTGACCCGCGGACAGACGCTGCCATGCAGCAGGATCGAGTTCGCCCGCGATCTGCGCGGCGGTGCCCGCGACGACCGGCTTGTCGCCCCATGAGCCGAAGCGATGGTCGCCCTTCACGCCCAGCACATAGCCTTTGCCGGCACGGCGCAAGGTCTGCTCGATGTCGCCGACGCCGTAGACCGCATCCGCCGCGACCCAGTCAAACGGCATGTCGGCAGCGATCGCGCGCTCGATCATTTGCACCGCCAGCGCCGGCTTGGTGGCGAATGCCGTGCCCTCCGGCACATGCGCGGCCGCCAGACGGGCCGGGTCAGCCGTCCAGCTCCTGGGCAGGTAAAGCGCCCGGTCAACGAAAGCATGGCCCCTGGTCGAGACATAAGCGGCGAATACGCCGATCTGGCAGTTGGTCACCTTGCCGGCCGACCCAGTGTACTGGCGCCCCACGCCGCATGACGCCTTGCCCTGTTTCAGGAACCCGGTCTCGTCGATGACCAGCACCGCATCATCGGTGCCAAGATGTTCGACGGCATAGTCGCGCACGATGTCGCGCAGCGCATCCGCATCCCACCGCCCGCGCCCCAGGATCGCCTGCTGCCGCCATGGCCCGGCATCGCCCGCCGCCTCGGCGCGCATCCACCCGGTCTTGCGGCGCTCGTCGCCCAGCAAGCCATCCAGGAAGCTGTTCGCCGATGCTGCCACACGTGTCTGGCTGAACAAGGGCCGCATTCGCGCCTTCACCTCGCGCAACGATGATGTCCAAAGCTCCAGCGTCGCCTCGATCGATGCCCCCGTCACCACGACCTCCCTCGTCATGGTCACCCATTGATTCAGAACATGATCAAGAACGCAACTGTAATGCTAGCCGGATGCGGCGGTGAAGGGGGTTCCGGAAGCGGCAGCATTCCGATCGTGAGCGGATCTCCGACCCCTTCGCCCAGTCCCACGTCCACATCCACGCCCGCCCCGGCCAACACGGCGCCGGTCGCCAATCCCGGCGCCAATCAGAACGTCTTGACCAAAACCGCCGTGACGCTCGATGCCAGCGCCAGCGTCGACGCCAATGGCGACGCGCTGACCTACAAATGGGCGCTGAAATCGCGCCCGTCGGGCAGCGTGGCCGCCCTGTCGTCGGCGATCGACGCGAAGCCCACCTTTACCGCCGATGTCGCCGGCACCTATGTCGCCACGCTGATCGTCAATGACGGCAAGGTGGACAGCGCGCCGGTCGACGTGACGATTATCGCCACGGTGGCCAACGCCGCCCCGGTCGCCAATGCAGGCCCGGACCAGAATGTCAGCAACGGTACTCGCGTCACGCTGGATGGCAGCAAGAGCAGCGATGCCAATGGCGATGCCCTGACCTATCAGTGGACGATGGACTCCCGTCCGTCGGGCAGCACGGCCGCCCTGTCGTCGGCAACGGTCGTCAATCCGACGTTCACGCCGGACGTCGCGGGCAGCTATACCCTGTCGCTCGTCGTCAGTGACGGTACGCTGAAGAGTGTCGCCGACAGCGTGACGATCACGGCGAGCCGGGCGAACTCCGCACCCGTCGCCAATGCGGGCAAGGACCAGAACGTTCTCACGCGATCGGTCGTCACCCTGGACGGACGCGGCAGCAGCGACGCCAATGGCGATACGCTCAAATATGACTGGAATCTGACCTCGAAACCTGCGGGAAGCAGCGCTTCGCTGTCGTCGAACACCCAGGCGACGACGAACTTCACCGCCGATGTCGCGGGTACCTATGTCGCCACGCTGGTGGTCAATGACGGCACGGTGGACAGCGCGCCTGTCACGGTGGCGATCACGGCCGTGGCGCCGACGCTGAACCTGTACCAGATCAGCAGCAGCTTTTTCGGGGAGCAGCAGCAGCTCGTGAAGCTTCCCTATACCACCTCCGCATCGTCGCAGATTTCGCAGATCTGCTCGGGTTCCGGCTGTTCGACGACGGTCACGCTCGACAAGTTCAAGCTCAGCGCGAATGGCGGCAGCTTTACCATCCAGGATCTCACCGCGGTCAATCTGACGACCGGGTCGAGCGTTGCCGCATCGTTCAAGGGCCTGAACAACGGCACGGTCATCGCGAACGGGCAGAGCGTCAGCTTCAGCCTGGAATCCGGCTTCACGCGTAACCAGAGCGTCAACCTCCGCTATGGTTTCACGATCAAGGAGACGGGTGATAAATTCTCCTACACTGTAGAACTCAGGACGAACTGAGGTCTGAATGGCGTGGGGTAAAGGCGGATGAACGGCCTTTACCCCTTGCCTTTGCCCGTAAAGCGACCCACCCGCGCATGGCATGAGGATGGGACAGGAACGGGGGCAGGGCGGCATCCTGCTGGTACTGACGCTGGTCGCGCTGGTGGTGCGGGCGCGGACGTTCGGGAATCCGGTGATCGGGTTCGACGAGCAATTCTATCTGNCGGGGGCAGGGCGGCATCCTGCTGGTACTGACGCTGGTCGCGCTGGTGGTGCGGGCGCGGACGTTCGGGAATCCGGTGATCGGGTTCGACGAGCAATTCTATCTGCTGGTCGGCGACCGGATGCTGCACGGCGCCTGGCCCTATGTCGACATCTTCGATCGCAAGCCGATCGGGTTGTTCCTGCTCTATGCGGGCGCGCGTTTGCTGGGGGGAGACGGGTTCCTCGCCTATAAGCTGGTTGCGACCGGCTTCGTCATCGCGACCGCCTTCGGCATTCAGCGGGTAGCGCGTGCGTTCGCCGGGCCGGGCGCGGGCCTCGTGGCGGCGATCCTCTATATCCTCTGGCTGAACCTGATGGAGGGAGAAGGGGGCCAGTCCCCGGTCTTCTACAATGCGCTGATGCTGGTCGCCGGCACTGCCGTCTTGCGCGTCGTCGAGCGGCGGGGGCGGCTGTTCCCCTGCGGCGCGGTCGCGATGGCGGCGGTCGGGGTCGCGCTCCAGATCAAATATTCGGTGCTGCCCGAAGGGTTTGCCTTTGGCTGCGTGCTGTTGTGGCAAGGCTGGCGCGCGCGGGTGCCGGTGGAGCGACTGGCGGGCATGGCGCTGGCCTGGGTCGCGCTGGCGGTGTTGCCGACCTTGATGGTTTACGCGACCTATGCCGCGGTGGGGCACGGTCAAGCCTGGCTCTTCGCCAATTTCCTTTCGGTCGGCGGGCAGGCAGCACGGCCGTTCGCCGATGAGCTGGAAGGCCTGGCGACCTGTCTCGGCATCCTGTCGCCGCTGTTGCTGGTGATCGGGTTCGGGCGGCCTTGGCGTTATGTCCCAGCCGAACGGCGCGACGGCTTCCGCTTCCTGCTACTCTGGCTGGCGGTCGCGGGGGCGGCGGTGCTGTTCTATGGGCGGTTCGGCAGCCCGCATTATGCGTTGCCCATCGTGCTCCCCGGCGTGCTGGTCGCCGCGCCTGCGCTGGCCCGCTGGCGGCGGGGCGGGATTGCGGCGTTCGTGCTGGCGATCTTCGCGGCGGGGCAGATCGTGCTGGCCTTGAGCGAGCGAACCAAGGGCGGTGCGGCCGAGGCGCGCGCGGTGGCGCGGGCGGCGAGACCGGCGCAGGGTTGCCTTTATGTCTATGACGGCTACCCGGCGCTGTACCTGCTGACGCAGAGCTGCCTGCCGTCGAAATGGGTCTTTCCCGGCCATCTCAATACGCAGGACGAGGCGAGCGCGGAGGCRATCGGYGTCGATCCGGTYRCSGAGATYCGCCGCATCYTGGCSRCSCGGCCMGGRGCSATCGTCGACGATTATCCGCGCTTCGCCTTCGGCAACCGSGCGACGCGGGGCGTGCTGCGCGAGGCACTGGCCCGCGACTATCACCTCGCCGCCTGTGTGCCCACGGGGCCGAGCCGGGTCCGGCTGGTCTATCGGCCGGGGCAGGGGCCGGGGCCGGTTCCGGCTGGGTGCCCGAGCGCCGAGGCGCTGGCCGTGATCCCATAAAAAATCCCCGCCGGCATCGCCGACGGGGACARGCATRTCATCGGGTCTCGGATCAGAAGTTGGTCGTGATCGAGAACTGGATGTAGCGGCCGTAGATGTCGTAGAAATTGACCGGCGAATTCTGCCAGCCGTTGATCGAATAGGTGTTGTTGCCACCCCGCGCCGGAATGATCGGCGGATCCTTGTCGAGCAGGTTGTTGATCGTCACGCCCAGCGTCATCCGCTTGGCGATGTTCACATTCGCCGCCAGGTCGAAATAGCTGTAGTTGGGGATGCGYGCGAAGGTRTTCTGCGTCGTGCGGCGCAGCGTGCCGCTCTGCGTKGCCGAGATGTAGCGCCAGTTCAGCGAGAGCTGGAACAGCCCTTCCGCACCCGTGAAGGTGCCGCGCAGATTGTGCCGCCACTTCGGAACGGGATTGCCCACGCCGTCGCCGAAATAGCCGACGCGACCCGACTGGTTGCTGAGCGAGGCCGCGCTGGTSACCAGACCGCCGTTGAAGTCGGTGGCGAAGGTKCCGCTGCCCACCGGCAGGTCGTAATGCGCCTGGAAGTCATAGCCGGTCGTGCCGATCTGGTTGGGCACGTTCAGCACCAGCGAGCTGAGATAGCCCGAGCTGGGGTTGTTGATGTTGCCGTACAGCGTGCCGTTGCCGTTGCGGACGAACTGCTGGCACGAGATGCGGTTCAACGCGCTCGGATCGGTCGCATAGTTGATGCAGTTGTTGACGATCGTGTCCTGRTCSAGGCTCGAGATCTGGTTGTTGTAGCGGATCTCGTAATGATCCACCGAGAAGCTGAAGCGCGGCAGGAAGCTGGGCGTCAGCACCAGGCCATAGGTCAGGGTGTTGGCGGTCTGCGGCCCCAGGGCCGGATCGACCGCGCCGTTGCGATAGATACAGCCCGCCTCGGGGCAGCGGATCGTCGTGCTGCCATAGCTGGCCGGGTTGAAGCCGGGCTGRAGCTGGCACGAGGCGAGGCTGGCGAGCGGCGCGCCACCGGCTGCGGTCGAGGCGCCGCAGATGTCGACGAAGTTCAGGCTACGCGCGAAATTGATGTTCTGCGTCGCCTCGAAGACATTGGGTGCGCGCGAGGCGAAGTTGCGCGCCACGCGGAAGCGGATGTCGCGGATCGGCGCCCAGGTGCCCTCCAGCTTCCAGGTGCTGAAGAAGGTGCGCGACGAGGTGTCGTAGTTGGACGCGCGATAGCCACCGCTGAAGCCCAGCAGRTGCGTCCAGGACTGGTCCTGGATCAGCGGCAGCTGRAGCTCGGCGGCCAGTTCCTTGGCGGTCTGCGTGCCCCGYGCGAAGGAGGACGGGTTCGGCGTGCCCTGGATGATGGTGTTATAGTCGGCGCTGGTRAAGTTGTTCGCGATGTCGCGACGCARCTCGGCCCCCAGGCTGATCTGCGCGCCATCGGTCGCCAGCGGCGAGCGGATGCCGTAATGGCCCAGGTCGCCGCTGATATTGGCCTGCACGTCGAAGAAATAGCCGACATTGCGRCGCGGCCCGTTCGGCGCATAGGCGAAGATRTAGTTATAGGCRGCCGGATCGGCGGAATCRCCGCGGAAGATATCGAGCGGCACGCAGTTCGGGTCGGTGCCGTTGATCTTSGCSACGCAGGTCGGCACGCCGTTGACGTTCACGACGTTCAGCGCGCGGGCGATATTCTGGCCCGACGGTGCCCAGTTGCGGTTGATCGCGCTCTTGGTCAGATTGTTGGCCCAGACGCCCCCGACATCATAATGCCAGGCCGAGGCGAAATCGCCGCGTATGCCCAGGGTGGCGCGATGATAGACCTGCTCATAGTCGATCGCGCGCGTCGGATATTGCTGGAACCGATAGCCGAAGTCGATCGGCACGGTCCCGGCTGTGCCCGCCAGCGCGCCGCACAGCACCTGCGCCTGCTGCGCCGACATCAGCGGGTTGTTGCAGTTCAGCTGATAGCCGCCCGCGCCATTGACCTGTTCGCCGATCGTAGCGGGCAGGTACGTCCCCTGGCTGGTGTTGCGGGTGAACATGTAGCTGCCGTAGAATTCGGCCCAGTCGGCCGCCTTGAACGACAGGAAGCCGCCCGCATTGTACCGCTCATTGGCGCGCAGCATCTGATAGCTGTCGTCCATGCGGTTCTGGCGGTCGGTGGTCGCATCCTGGGTGTTGCGATAGGGGCGGAAGACGCGACGAGGTCAATCTGGTCCTCGCCGCCGGGCAATTG
>NZ_LMMH01000005.1:0-77570 GCF_001422185.1 Sphingomonas sp. Leaf257 | reverse complement strand
AACTCATGCGGTGTCGATTTCCAGAACTGCGCGGCGGGCCACCCCAGGGCGGCCGACGCGATCTCCATTGATAGTGTGGATCGGCGTGGAAAAGGGACCCCGGTAGCGGGGTGATCGGCGTCGAAAAGGGACCCCTCATCCCGTTGGTCTAGGCTGTTCGCTTGGCGGTGTGTCAGGCGGCGAGATCGGGATGCTGGTATTGGAGACGGTGTTGAGGATCCGGCGCGAGCACGCGTCGGGGAAGGCCATCAAGGCGATAGCGCGGGACCTGCACCTGTCGCGCAAGGTGGTGCGCAAGGCGATCCGGGCGCCGGAAGCGGACATGGGGTATCGTCGGGAGGTACAGCCGCTGCCGAAGCTGGGGCCATTTCAGGCGCGACTGGATGCGTTGCTGGAGGAAGATGAGGCACGGCCGCGGCGCGAGAAGCTGCGCCTCACGCGCATCCACGACCTGCTGCTGCGCGAGGGGTTCGACGGCTCGTACGACGCGGTGCGGCGTTATGCGGCCCGCTGGCGCCGGGCGCGACGTCGCGATGTGATGAATGCGCCGGCGTTCATCCCGCTGCTGTTCCGGCCGGGCGAGGCTTACCAGTTCGACTGGAGCCACGAGGACGTGGAGATTTCGGGCAAGCCGATGCGGGTGAAGGTCGCGCATGTCCGGCTATGCGCGTCGCGGGCAATGTATGTGCGAGCCTATCCCCGCGAGACACAGGAGATGCTGTTCGACGCGCATGCGCGGGCGTTTGCCTTCTTCGGAGGTGTGCCGACGCGCGGCATCTACGACAACATGAAGACGGCGGTCACGAGCGTGTTCACGGGCAAGGAGCGTGTCTTCAACCGGCGCTTCCTGGTCATGGCCAACCATTACATGGTCGAGCCGACCGCCTGCTCGCCGGCGTCGGGCTGGGAGAAAGGTCAGGTCGAGAACCAGGTGCAAACCGCACGCGGCCGCTTCTTCCAGCCACGCCTGCGATTTACCAGCCTCGAGGAGCTGAACGGTTGGCTGGAGGCCGAGTGTCGGCGCTGGGCAGAGTTGCACCAGCATCCCGAGCAGAAGGAACTGACGGTTGCTCAGGCCTGGGCTGCCGAGCGCAGCGTGCTCCAGCCTGTTGCCGCACCCTTCGACGGCTTTCATGAGAGCGAGCATGCGGTAAGCGGCACATGCCTCATCAGCTTCGACCGCAACCGCTACTCCGTTTCTGCCAGGGTAGTGCGACGTGCCGTTCAGGTCCGCGCCTATGCCGACCGCATCGTCGTGCGCTGCGACGGGGAAGTCGTCGCCGACCATCCCCGGTTTTTCGGCCGGGACCGGACCATCTACGACCCGTGGCATTATCTGCCGGTGTTGGCGACCAAGCCGGGCGCCCTGCGGAACGGCGCGCCGTTCCAAGGCTGGGAGCTGCCACCTGCGCTGGCACGACTGCGGCGCAAGCTTGGCGTCGGTGACGATGCCGACCGGCGGTTCGTGCGGGTGCTGGCCGCGGTGCTCGACGACGGACTCGAGGCGGTGGAAGCGGCCGTGCGCGAAGCATTGCTGGCCGGCGTGGCCAGCGACGACGTCATCGTCAACATCCTGGCCCGCCGGCGCGAACCGCCGCGACCGCTGACTATTGTCACGCCAGAAGACCTGGCGCTGCGCCATCCGCCCCGCGCCGACTGCAACCGCTATGACAGCCTGCGAGGCCTCCATGCAGCGGCATGAGATGATGACGGCCATGRCCGAGTTGGGGCTGAAGGGCATGGCTGGCGCTTTCGACGAGGCGGTCACTACCGGTCTCCAGCGCAAGCGCACGACCATGGAGGTCCTGACCGACCTGCTGCGTGCCGAGGCGACGCACCGCCATGCAGCCTATTCGACGAGGCGGTCACTACCGGTCTCCAGCGCAAGCGCACGACCATGGAGGTCCTGACCGACCTGCTGCGTGCCGAGGCGACGCACCGCCATGCAGCCTCGGTCCGTTACCGGATGTCGGCCGCCAGGTTRCCCGCGGTGAAGGACCTCGACGCCTTCGTCTTCGGCGACACTCCCATCAACGAGGGACTGGTGCGCTCGCTRTACAGCGGCTCGTTTCTTCCGGGCCRACGCAACGTCGTGCTGGTCGGTGGAACGGGTACCGGCAAGACGCATCTCGCCACCGCCATCACTGCCAATGTGGTACGAGCCGGCGCCCGCGGACGCTACTTCAACACAGTGGACCTGGTGAACCGGCTCGAGGAGGAAACGCGCCTCGCCACCGCCATCACTGCCAATGTGGTACGAGCCGGCGCCCGCGGACGCTACTTCAACACAGTGGACCTGGTGAACCGGCTCGAGGAGGAAACGCGCCTTGGCAAGGCCGGCACGCTGGCGGCCCAGCTCTCGCGCCTCGACCTCGTGGTGCTCGACGAGCTTGGCTACCTGCCGTTTGCACGCTCGGGCGGTCAAATGCTCTTCCACCTCGTCAGCAAGCTCTACGAGCAGACCTCCGTCATCGTCACCACGAACCTCGCCTTTGGCGAGTGGCCGACCGTCTTTGGCGACCCCAAGATGACCACCGCACTGCTCGACCGTATTACCCACCATTGCGACATCGTCGAAACCGGCAACGACAGCTGGCGCTTCAAACATCGAAGCTGACGCCCAGGACCACCGGCAGAGAACGCTTCGCGCTGGTTGCGCCTCCGGTCGGGCTACGCCCGCCCTACGCCGCAACCAGCGCGAACGGTGCACCCGTCATACCCGTCACGCTGCTCGACGAAGGGGGTCCCTTTTGGACGCCGATAGGGGGTCCTTTTTGGACGCCGATTGACAGACCGCAACCAGCGCGAACGGTGCACCCGTCATACCCGTCACGCTGCTCGACGAAGGGGGTCCCTTTTGGACGCCGATAGGGGGTCCTTTTTGGACGCCGATTGACACTGTCGATCGCTGCCGGGCTCTGGTCGTTGAGCACCAGCAGACATTCCATTGACACGAGACCGAACCCCTGCGCCGCGCGCATTGTGTTGATCGTGTCGATCGCGCGCCGCAGTTCCTCGATGAAGATGAGCGGCGACCCAGGCGTTCCGCAGGCATAGCGACCGCCGCCCGCAAACCCGTCAACGATCGCGAGGCGAAATTGGGTCTGCTGTGGAAGCTGGCAGCGCACGCCCAGATAGTTCGCGAAGTACTCGCGGAGGATCTTGTGCTTGCGGCGGGAGTGGTCCTCGAGTGTCGCGCCACTTGCCCAGCTGTACGGTTTTTCGGCCATTCCAATCCTGCTGTTTCGAGCTCGTTAGAGCGCCGCGGTAAAGCCGGTCGGCATCTCATCCCACGTCCGACCGCGGTACTCGCGCCCGTTCGCCTTTTTGGAACGCCGCTTATTGTCCTTGCCCCAGGTGCCCCATTGCTTGAAGAAGAAGGCAGTGTCGTAGGCGAGGCATTGCTGGTGGAGTTCATCCACCCACGCCTCCCGAATGGGCCGCGCCGACCGACCGCTTTCGCCGCCCACGATCGCCCAATCGATTCCGGCGAGATCGATGGTGCCAACTGGCCCAATCAGCGGCTCGAATGAAATGAAGCGGATCGCAGCGGGCACCGCGCGGAGGTGGTCGACACGCGCTACCACCTCGGCGTCCTCAATGCTGGTGCCCAACCAGACATTCGGCAGAACGTCGCCAATAAGACGAGTGACGACTGCTGCCATGCGCTCGGGGCGTTTGGTGAGGATCTGATAGTGGTGGCGCGGCGTCTCGCGCATGACCTGCCATACCGCTTGAATGAACGCGTCGCTGACGCCCTCGTGAAACAGGTCGCTCATCGAGTTCACGAAGATTTTGCGGGGTTTTCTCCATCGGTGGGGGATCGTCAGCGCGGCCTGGTCCTCGCGCACCAAGCCCTGCCAGATGGTACGGCGACCACTACGCCGTGTAAGTCCTGCGTACTTGCCGACGCCCATCGCCTCGAGACGACGGGCCATCTCCATTGCGTAGCAATGGCTGCATCCGGCGCTCACGATCGAGCATCCGGCGACCGGGTTCCAGGTGGCATCCGTCCATTCGATTTCGGTGTCAGCCATGGCTCACCGGTCCTGCCCGCACTAAGCCTACTGTACCGTCAAAAGAACGGATAGGGAACACAGAAGTTCGATCAAGCGCCGCTGGGCGGGCCCTAACTACGTCAGTTTGCATCGTAAGCCCGCCGAAGGCCGCTATTGAGCAGACCGCTCGAGATTGAGCACTTACCCGCTGCCTTTCAGTCACATAGACCCTTTCTGCGCACCCATCGGTTCGCCGCACCCAAAAGCACGAATGCGCGACTACCGCGATCGCACATTGGTGATGGTGATGCCGGCATCCGCGCTCGCCAGAGGTCCGTCCGTCGTGAACATCTCAGCCTGCAGGTCGATTGCCAACGCAAGGCACGCCCGGTCGCCAAGCGATAGGCCAAGCGCCTTCGTTGCTGGCCGCAAGTCGCCTATAATAAGCGCCTGGGCGGGAGAGAGCGGCCGAACGTCGAGGTGGAGCCCGCCGAGCGCCTCACGCACCTCGTCGAGCGACAATCCCCGGTCCCGTAGCTTGGAGACGACCTCTGCGAGGTTGGCTGTTCCGATGATGCTGCGGGTCAGGACGTCGACTACCCGATCAGCCCCGGGTTCATCGTTCAGAAGGCAGAGCAGGGCGGAAGCGTCGAGTACGACTTTGCTACTCACGCTCCGCCTCACGCCGACGCTCCGCGATCAGCTCGTCAGCCAAGCCGACGCCTTCGGGCACATACTTGCGCAGGATCGCGCGAGCGCGCTCAAGTGCCTTAGGTACGGAACGTACCCGCAACTCGCCATCGTCCACATCGACGAGAACGGTGTCACCCGTGGTGATCCCGAGCTCACGGCGCATTGCCGCCGGGATCACGAGCTTACCACCGTCCACGATCTTGACCCTCTGTGCTTCCATCTGCACCAAACCCGCTGCTCAGACCTGTCCAACGGTCTTATACCGGAGAGCAAAGTCTGACGCCAGCGTGGAGGCAGGGATCGATACACGGCCGATCACCGAACGAGCGTTCATCGATGATGGAGCAGCTACTTAGACCCGGTCCGCTTAGCTAGGCTACGTAGGACCGGTAGTTGCTGTTCTGAGCCAACTGCTGCATGACTGGCTCACAAGGGTATACCCAACAACGCCAAGTAGGAGTGATGAGCAGGTGGCAGGCAGCGAGGTTAGGGCGGCGCGGGTGTATTTGCGGGTAAGCACGGACGAGCAGGACCTGACGCGGCAGGAGAGCATTGTGGCTGGTGCGCGGGCGGCCGGCTTTTATGTCGCGGCCGTATACCGGGAGAAGGCGTCGGGCGCGCGACCGGACCGGCCGGAGCTGCTGCGCATGGTGGCGGACCTGCAGCCGGGCGAGGTGGTGGTGGCCGAGAAGATCGACCGCATCAGCCGCCTGCCTCTGCAGGAAGCGGAACTGCTGGTGGATGCTATCCGGGGCAGGGGGGCTCGGCTGGCGGTGCCGGGCATTGTGGACCTGTCGGACTTGGTAGCTGATAGCGCAGGCGTGGCGCGCATCGTGCTGGAGGCGGTGCAGGACATGCTGCTGCGGGTCGCGCTGCAGACGGCGCGGGATGACTACGAGACCCGGCGCGAGCGGCAACGCGAGGGCATCGAGATTGCCAAGCGGGCGGGGCGGTACACCGGCCGCAAGCCGGACCTCGCCCACCACCGGCGCATCGTAGGTCTGCGCGAGGCGGGCATGAGCATCGCGAAGACCGCGGAGCTCGCCGGGTGCAGCATCGCCCACGTCAAGCGCGTGACCGCGCTCCACCGCTCAAGGGCCGCTCAGCCGCAGAAGACTAGTTGAGTACCGTACATGTTTTACCTGCGGGTCGTGGCAGACCGAACCCCACCGCGGATTGGTCTCCGCGTGGAGCAGCAGAGCGGCATCCTGGGTATCACCGCAGGATAATCGCGCATAGTCGCTTCCAACCTGCCATTCTGACACGGGGTTCCGACACCTGTAGACCCGCGGAAAAGCTGGGGTGCTACGCAGGTGTCACAACCGGACGGTTGTGACACCGGCCGCGTTACGGACTGGAATGATAAAACAGGAAGTTCGGTACGATCAGTCAGGGATCAGCGCCCAACCACGTATCTGCAATGTCGCCATTGTGGTGAGAGCCGAGACATCGACTTCGATAGCCTTATCGACCGTGACCGGAGCGATCCCATTCCCGACTAAAGCCTGGCTGCACACTCGAACGGACACGCCTGCCCGCCTTAGCGCCGCTATCAAGGCAAGATTGGGGTTCGTCGTGGCACCGGTTTTCGTCGCATATGCCTCATCATCGGCAATAATCGGTGTCGCCGGCCCGTGGACGATCACGATCACATCTCCCTGTGCCGGCCGCACGCCGTCCGCCCCGAGCAGGTTCAGGAAGCGTGCGACCTTCTCCAGCGAGGGATTGACCTTGTCGGGAGATGACGCCGCCTTCGTCACACTGAACAGCACACGATATCGCAGCGAGTGGTCCGGCCGCTCAACCGCGCCTTCTACCGGCGTGATCCTGCCATAGCCGGCAATCACGGGTTGTTGCGCGGTGACGCCTGCTGACCCGGCACTGCTCATGACGGCCAAGCATCCTGCAACTGCGATAGCGGGAAGCCGCATCTGGTTTGTCCTTTCGAAACCGGAATGATTATCCGACCCTCGCAAATACGGCTGCGCCTATATTTTGCGGCCGCGTGGCAGCCGACGCCCCGCGCGCTCGCGACGGTCGGGAAGCGGGCGCTGCCTCATGCACGGCTAGATCATCGGCGCCGAATATCGCCTCGAGCGTGCGCACGCACATTGCGGCTGCGTCATCGGCGAGCCGGTAATGGACCTGCTTTGCCTCGCGTCTCGTCTTCACCAGCTCGGCGCGGCGCAGCTCGGCAAGCTGCTGGCTGAGGGCCGGCTGGGTCACGCCGGTCGCAGCCTCTATGTCCGCAACCTGCCGCTCACCGCCCAGCAGATAGGACAGGATCATGAGGCGCTGGGGTTGAGCGAACACGCGCAGCTTTTCGACCGCCGCATCGGCGATCGCGCGGGATTGATGGATCGCCGTCATCGATCGGCCTTCAACTGATGAAACCAGTCGGCACCGGCGCTGCACGGCAAGGCGGGCGGGAGCAGGACGTCGTCACCCGGCTGCCAGTCGGCCGGCGTATAGGCCTGCCCATCGGCCGATCGCTGCAATGCCCTCACCGTGCGGAGCATCTCGTCGACCGATCGCCCGACGTTCATCGGATACCAGTTGAGCGCACGGATGATGCCCTCAGGATCGATGAAATAGGTCGCGCGCACGGCCGAGGCGTCGCCGGCCTGTTCGTCAAGCATGCCATAGGCGTAACCCACCGCCATCGACGGGTCTTCCACGACCGGGAACGGCACCTCTACACCGAAGACATCCTTGATCGCGCGCAACCAGGCGACATGCGAATACAGGCTGTCAACCGACAGCCCGAGCAAGGCGCAGTCGAGCTCCTCGAATTGCGGTGCGGCCTTCGCCAGGGCCACGAACTCGCTGGTGCAGACCGGCGTGAAATCAGCCGGGTGCGAAAAGAACACGACCCAACGACCACGATACTGATCGAGCGACATCGCGCCCTGCGTCGTGCGGGCGGTGAAATTCGGGGCCGCGTCCCCGATGCGCAACGAGCGCGGTACGTCTGCATCCATCGTTTCCATGCTTTTCAGATGGCACGGGCAGCCCGTTGACGCAAGCGGATTACACAACTACATAAACCATGAAATCAATAATTGGAGGCGATCGTGGAATCGGCGTTGAATGAGGCAGTTGCGCAGATTGAACGTGCGAAGGCGGCGGTATCGCCGGTCGTTCACTCGTTCTTCGACGAGCCGACCAACACCGCGACCTACGTCGTCTGGGACCCCGCCACGCGAAAGGCGGCGATCGTTGACAGTGTCCTGAACTTCGACGCTGCGGCCGGTCGCACCAATACGGCGTCGGCGGATGCGGTAATCGCTTATGTGCGGGAGCACGGCCTTTCGGTCGACTGGCTGCTCGAAACCCATGCTCATGCCGACCACCTGTCTGCGGCGCCCTATCTGCAAAAGGCGCTGGGCGGTCAGCTCGCGATCGGCCGCGACATCATTCGCGTGCAGAACGTCTTCGGCAAGATTTTCAACGCCGGCACCGACTTCGAACGGGACGGCTCCGAGTTCGACCACCTGTTCGACGATGGCGACCGTTTTACGATCGGCGACATCGAGGCCATCGCGCTGCATGTGCCGGGGCACACCCCCGCCGATATGGCCTATGTCATCGGCGACGCAGTCTTCACCGGCGATACCCTGTTCATGCCGGACTACGGCACCGCACGCGCAGACTTCCCCGGTGGTGATGCGCGCCAGCTATTCCGCTCGATCCGTCGACTGATGCAGTTGCCCGACGAGACGCGGCTGTTCCTGTGCCACGACTACAAGGCTGCGGGGCGCGACCGGTATGTCTGGGAGACGACCGTGGGCGCGCAGCGCGTCGGCAACGTCCACGTTCATGAGGGGGTGGACGAAGACAACTTCGTCGCGATGCGCACCAGTCGGGACGCCACCTTGTCGATGCCCAAGCTCATCCTGCCATCGGTGCAGGTCAATATGCGCGGCGGCCATCTGCCGGAGCCGGAAGTCAACGGCACCCGCTACCTCAAGATTCCACTGGATACGCTGTGATGCCCGGATTTCCCCATGCCATGCCGCTTGCCGGCTTCATCGGCGGCCTGATGATCGGGTTCGCTGCGGCGATCATGTTGCTGGGCAACGGCCGCATCGCCGGGGTCAGCGGCATGTTCGCGCGTGTCCTCGCTCTCTCTGAAGGGGGAGCGCCTTGGATGATGGCCTTGCTTTTCACGGCGGGGCTGCCCCTGGGCGCGGCGCTGACCGCAGCCAATGTGAATGTGGAAGCTCGCTTCCCGACGTCGCTCGGGCTGATCGCCGTCGCCGGGCTGATCGTCGGGATCGGGACGCGGCTCGGCGCGGGGTGCACCAGCGGTCACGGCGTCTGCGGCCTGTCGCGCCTGTCGCCGCGGTCCATCGTCGCGACCGGCACGTTCATGGCGACCGGCATCGCCACCGTGACCCTCATGCGTCTCGCGGGAGTGGTATCGTGATGCGCCAGAGCCTTCTTTCGCTCGTCAGCGGCACGCTGTTCGGCGCCGGCCTCGCCGTGTCCGGCATGATCGATCCTGCGCGGGTACGGGCGTTTCTCGACGTCGCCGGTGCCTGGGACCCGACCCTGGCATTCGTCATGGCGGGAGCGATCCTGCCGATGGCGATAGCCTGGCTCATCGTGCGTGGACGCTCTACGCCGATCGTCGCGGAGCAATTCCATACGCCGGCCACGTCGCCGATCGACGCGCGCCTCCTCGGCGGTGCCGCCCTGTTCGGCATAGGCTGGGGCCTTGTCGGCCTGTGCCCCGGCCCCGCCATCGCCGCGCTCGCGATCCAGCCTGCCCCCGCGCTGCTCTTCACCGCTGCAATGGCGCTCGGCGCAGCCATCCACCGCTTCGCACTCATCCCACGCCGTTCGGCGTGACCGGACAGGAGACATTACATGGCCTTCAAGAAGATCACACCGTCCTTCTCGGCTGCTCCCCAGCTCACCCGGGATGATGTCGCTGCCGCCGCACAGGCGGGGTTTCGCTCGATCGTTTCGAGCCGGCCAAATGGCGAGGAGCAGGGACAGCCGAGCGCACACGAGATGGCCCGGATCGCCGAAGAACACGGCCTTGCGTTCGCCCATGTCCCGATCGTGCCGGGCAAGGCGACCGATGCCGATGCGGACCGGATGAAGGAAGCGCTGACTGCGCTGCCGGGACCGACGCTCGGCTTCTGCCGAAGCGGCACGCGGGCGGCTACCCTATGGGCGCTGGCGGAGGCGAGTCATGCCGATCCCGAAACGATCGTCGGTCAGGCCAAGGCAGCCGGGTACGACCTGGCCGATCTGAAGCCGGCGCTCGCTCGCCGGTCCGAAAGAACCGGCAAATGACCTACGACATCGTCATCATCGGAGGCGGAGCTGCGGGCATCGCAACCGCCGCCAGCATCCTGAAACGTAACGCCAAGGTGTCGATCGCGGTCGTCGATGCGGCCCGGGACCATTATTACCAGCCCGGTTGGACGTTAGTCGGGGCAGGCGTTTTCACCCCCGAACAGACCCGCAAGGCCGAAGCCGATGTCATGCCCAAGGGCGTCGAATGGATCCGGCTGCCGGCGATCACCATCGACCCCGAGCGTCAGGCGATCACCCTGGGCGACGGGGATACGATCGCCTATCGTGTCCTGATCGTCGCCCCCGGCCTGCGTTTGGCGTGGGAGAAGATCGCGGGGCTTACCGAAGCGTTGGGCCGCAACGGGGTCACGTCCAACTACCGCTACGATCTGGCGCCCTACACCTACCAGCTTGTCCAGGAATTGCAGCGGGGACGCGCGCTGTTCTCGCAACCGCCGATGCCGATCAAGTGCGCCGGCGCGCCTCAAAAGGCGATGTACCTGTCCTGCGACATCTGGCGCGAACGCGGTGTTCTCCCCGCGATCGACGTCGAATTTCACAACGCCGGTGCGGCGCTGTTCGGCGTCGCGACCTATGTCCCTGCGCTGATGGAATATGTCGAGAAGTATAGGATCAACCTCAAGCTCGAATCCAACCTCGTCGCGGTCGACGCCGATCGGCGTATTGCCACCTTCGAGCGCAAGCAGAACGGTGTCAGCGAGCGGATCGAGCGCGGGTTCGACATGCTCCACGTCGTGCCGCCGCAGGTGTCGCATGACGTCGTTGCCAAAAGTTCGCTCGCGGCGGCAAACGGCTTCGTCGAGGTCGATGAGGCGACGCTGCGCCACAAGCGATACGACAACGTCTTTGCCTTGGGCGATGCTGCGGGGACGAGCAATGCGAAGACGGCTGCGGCAGCCCGCAAGCAGGCACCCGTGGTGGCGGTCAACGCGCTCGCCGCACTCGAAGGCAAGCCTCCTGTTGTCGACTATGACGGCTATGGGTCGTGCCCGCTCACCGTCGAGCGCGGCAAGATCGTCCTCGCCGAGTTCGGCTATGGTGGAAAACTGCTCCCCAGCTTTCCGTCGTGGCTGCTGAACGGCACGCGCCCGACGCGCGCTGCCTGGTTCCTGAAGGAGCGGATGCTGCCCCCGATTTACTGGCAAGGCATGCTGAAAGGCCATGAATGGATGGCGGCTCCGCATAAGATCGGCAAAGCGGCATGACCCTCGAACCGATCCAGTATCTGCTGGGTGCGTTATCCGGCAGCCTGGTGGGCTTTACCCTCGGGCTTGTCGGCGGGGGCGGCTCGATCCTCGCCGTCCCACTCATGGTCTATCTGGTGCGCGTGCCCGACGCCCATCTCGCCATCGGCACGAGCGCGTTCGCCGTCGCGGCTAACGCCGCCACGGGGCTGATCGGCCATGCAAGGGCGCATAACGTCAAATGGCGCTGTGGCGGCATGTATGCGACCGCCGGCGTCATCGGCGCCCTGTTCGGCTCTACCGCGGGCAAGGCCGTCGACGGCGGCAAGCTCCTGTTCCTGTTCGCACTGGTCATGGTCGTCGTCGGCGTCCTGATGCTGCGCGGGCGCGGTGACACGGGCAACCCGGGGGCGGAGTGCAACCGGGAAAAGGCGCCGAAGGTGCTGGGCTACGGCCTCGGCACCGGTCTGTTCTCGGGCTTCTTCGGCATCGGCGGGGGCTTTCTGATCGTCCCCGGCCTGATCGGATCGACGGGCATGCCGATCCTGAACGCCGTCGGCACGTCATTGATCGCCGTCACCGCGTTCGGGCTGACGACGGCCGCCAATTACGCATTTTCGGGTCTGGTGGACTGGCCGCTGGCTTTCGTGTTCATCGCCGGTGGAGTTGTCGGCGGCTTGATCGGCACGCGCATCGCGAAGCGCCTCGGTACGGGCGGCACGCTCACCACGGTCTTCGCCGTCCTGATCTTCGTGGTGGCGGCCTACATGCTCTGGAAAAGCGCGGCCGCGTTTCTCTGATGGCGGGTGCGATTGCCATCGGGCCGCTGATGCTGGCCGTCGATCGCGGGCTTGCCGTGCTGTGCATCGTCGTGTTCCTTGGCCTCACGACACTGGCCGGTCGGTTCCGCTTCCCTCGCGTATCGACGGTCTCCACCAGCGCCATCGTCGCTGGACTGGTCACGGCACGGATCGGTTACGTCGCAGCGCATTGGTCGAGCTACACCGGCGCTCCGCTGTCCATCCTTGCCGTGTGGCAGGGTGGCTTTTCCCCCGTTGCAGGGCTTCTGGGCGCTGCGGCGATGCTGGCGATCCGGCTTGGCCGCTCAAGCGCGCTGGCGGCAGGCTGGGGAGCGTTGGCTGTTGCGGGTGGCCTCTGGTTCTCGCTTCAGGCGCTGATCCCTCCCGTGACCTACGGCCCGTTCCCCTATCATCTCAACCTGACAACCCCGTCCGGCGCGCCGCTTCCACTCGATCGCTTCCGTGGCAGGCCCTTCGTGGTCAACCTGTGGGCGACATGGTGCGGTCCGTGTCGGCGTGAGCTGCCGATGCTCGATGCGGTTGCGTCGCGCCCTGGCGAGGTCCCGATCCTTCTTGCCGATCAGGGCGAGGCGCAAGCGATCGTCAGCGGTTTTCTCGGCCGTGAAAATATCGGAGCGCGCCATGTCGCGCTCGACCCCGATCGTGGCCTTTCTCAAGCCCTGAAGGTGGCGGGGTATCCCGCAACGGCCTTCGTTGCGGGCGACGGCACGATCGTACAGCTCCAGCTCGGTGAATTGTCACGCGCTGCGCTCGCCGATGGAATCGAATTAGCAAGGAAACACCGATGAATCGTCGCAACCTGTTGTCTCGGGGCCTCCTGGCCGCGCTTGCCTTCGCCGCGCCGATCACGCCTCTCATGGCCCAGCAGCCCGATCTGTCGCGCAAGGCGGTCGTTGACGATCCCGTGGCTCCCAAGCGCGCCGGCAGGACCTACGACGTCACGGTTGTCGAGTTTTTCGACTATAACTGCCCCTATTGCCGTCGCATGGAGCCGGTGCTGAACGCCCTGCTTCGCTCCGACCCGAAGGTACGGGTCGTGTACCGGGACTGGCCGATCTTCGGACCTGCCTCGCGTGAGGCGTCACGCGCGGCTGTCGCGAGCCAATGGCAGGGCAGGCATGCCGCCTTTCACGAGGCCCTGATGACCTCGCCGGCGCGGCTCGACAGCGCGGGCGTCAAGGCAGCGGCTGCCAAAGCCAAGGTCGACTGGCCCCGTCTGCAACGCGATTTGAAGAACCGTGGCGCCGAAATCGACGCGCTGCTTACGCGCACCGATAGCATCGCCCAGGCGATCGGTTTCAACGGAACACCAGCGCTGATCGTCGGCTCGCAGGTCGTCGCCGGTGCTGTCGATCTCCCGACGTTGCGTCGTCTCGTCGCGGAAGCGCGCAAAAAACCAGCGGCGCGCTGACCATGCCCGGGCCGCTCAATCGGAGACAGCTTGCCGGCTTGGGCGCGGTGGTCGTGGGTGGTTGGGCAGTCGGGCAGGTTCTACGGCGTACCGCCCCGATCGGGCGCGACGTCGGGCCGACCGCCGACCTGATCCTTGCCGGTAACGGCTCGCCCGAGGACGGACCTGCCGATGCTACGCTCCGGCTTGCCGTGTTCACCGACTATCGTTGCCCGGCCTGCCGTCATGGATTTTCCGCCCTGGAAGAGGCTGTGCAACGCGACGGCAAGGTGCGGGTCATCTACAAGGATTGGCCCATCTTCGGTCCGCCATCCGAACGTGCCGCAAGCGTGGCGCTCGCGTGCGCCGAACAGGGAGTTTACCCGACCGTCCATCGTGCGTTGATGACGGACAGCCGCACGATCGACGACGACGTGTTGCGGGACGTCGTGATGCGCGCTGGCGGCGATTGGCTGCGCGCGATGACCTGGCTTGCCGCCCACGCGGACGCTGTCGCAGCCCGCCTGCGGGCGAACGGACAGGAAGCCTATTCGATCGGACTGGCGGGCACCCCGGGTTATCTTGCCGGTCCCATGCTGGTGATGGGCGCGATCGACGCCAGCGATTTCCAACGGCTGTTCGCGCGTGCGCGGGAAGAAAGCTGACGATGCGAGAGGATACGAAACATGATCGAGTATAATCACAAGGGCATGACGGTTGCGTCGCTCCATGACGAGCGCACCGGCAGCTTCCAGTATGTCGTGGTCGACGAAGCCACGAAGACCGCCGCGATTATCGATCCGGTCCTCGACTTCGATCCCCGTGCCGGTGCGACCGCAACCGACAATGCCGATATGATCCTCGAATATGTCCGCGCCAAGGGACTTACTGTGGAATGGGTGCTCGATACCCATCCCCATGCCGATCACTTCTCGGCCGCGCCGTATCTCGCGGAAAAGACAGGGGGCAAAACCGCGATCGGCACCAAGGTCGTGGAGGTGCAGAAGCTCTGGCAGGACATCTACTGCCTGCCCGACCTGCCCGTCGATGGTAGCCAGTGGGATCGCCTGTTCGCCGATGGCGAGCAGTTCAGGATCGGCTCGCTCGACGCGCACGTCATGCTGTCGCCCGGCCACACGCTCGCCTCGATCACCTACGTCGTCGGCGACGCGGCGTTCGTCCACGACACGCTGATGGTGCCCGACAGCGGCACCAGTCGGGCTGACTTTCCAGGCGGCAACGCGCGCGCGCTGTGGCGCTCGATCCGGGCGATCCTCGAACTGCCGCCCAGCACCGCGACCTATGTCGGCCACGACTACGGCAAGGACGGGCGCGAAGTCTTTGGACGATCGACCGTGGCGGACCAGCGTCGTGACAACATCCATGTGCACAACGGCATCGGTGAGGCCGAGTTCGTCGCCACCCGCGAGAAGCGCGACGCAACCCTGCCGCTGCCGGACCTGATGCTTGCCGCGCTCCAGGTGAACATCCGCGGCGGTCGCCTGCCGGAGCCGGAGGCGTGCGGCACAGCGTTCCTCAAGGTGCCGCTCAACCACTTCGGCGCGGGCAAATGACCGAACCAACGCCGCCAACGCCCGGTGATGATGGCGATGCCCAGCGTATCATCTTCGCCATTACCGCCGCGCTGCTCGTCCTCGTCGTCACCTACAAGGTAGGGCAGTCTGACGCGCCCGTGCAGGCACCCGTCGAGGTAGCAGCGGACGCCGCCTTTTCGCCACCGGCGGAAAGCACCATCCCCGCCGGGCCGGACGGCGACGCGATCCGGCGCGGTCGACTGATCTTCACCGCGAGCGCGGCTCATGCCGGCCAGTACGTCGGCAACGGCCTGACGTGCAGCAACTGTCACCTCGATGCCGGGCGGAAGGCCGATGCGTCCCCGATGTGGGCGGCCTGGGTCAGCTACCCAGCTTATCGCGCGAAGAACGGCCGGGTGAACACGATGGAGGATCGCATCCGCGACTGCTTCCTCTACTCGATGAACGCGCCCGCCTCGAAAGCCGGCGCCCCGCCGCCCTTTGGCGACGATATCTACCGCGATCTCCAGAGCTATTTCGCCTGGCTCGCGACCGGCGCGCCATCCGGCAAGCCGCTGCCCGGTCGCGGGTTCATAAAGCTCGCCACAACCCCGATCGGGCACGATCCGGTTCGCGGCGCGATTGTGTTCGCCGGCCAGTGCGCATCATGCCACGGTGCGAACGGCCAAGGGCAGGCGAACCCGGACGGCAGCTATACTATCCCGCCGCTGTGGGGAGCGCGCTCCTACAATTGGGGTGCGGGCATGACCGGGCTGGCGTCGGCTGCCGGGTTCATCAAGGCCAACATGCCTTATGGTGAGGGCAACACGCTGACGGATCAGCAGGCGTGGGATGTCGCCGCCTATGTCGATAGTCGCGAGCGACCCCGCGATCCGCGGCAGACCGGGACTGTCGAGAGCGCACGTAAGCAGTTTCACCCCAAAGGGGACTATTATGGTCAGGAGATTGACGGAAAAATGCTTGGCAGCTGATCGCTCGGCTTCCTAACCAGTGTCACAACCGAACGGTTTTGACACCATTCCTTGAGTAGCCAAGTCAGCTAATCGCTTAGTGACCTAGCCGTAATGGATAAGTTGAGTCACTGCTGTTTTCTGCTTTCGTTCTCCACGATACTGAATCATAGAATTGTTATGCCAATCGCGCGTGAACATCGCTGGCTCTACCCGATTGACTGGCGTGAACTATCTGCCTTCATCCGGTTTGGCCGCGCCAAAGGACGCTGCGAACATTGTCAGCGCCCGCATGGTCGTCATGTGCTGCATCTGGGCGATGGTGTTTGGTGGGATGAGGACATAAGCAGGTGGCGCAACGGGCAGGGCAGGTGCGTTCGCCGCCTGCCGCCGCCCGACGCCCTCTTATGCGCGCAACCTGGCTTCGTCGGCATTGATCCACCTTCACAAGTGCGGATCACGCGCGTGGTTCTTGCTAGCGCGCATCTGAACCATGATCCGAGCGATAACCGACCACGCAACCTCGCTGCACTCTGCCAGCGGTGCCACATGCGCCACGACGCCAGCGAGCATCGCCGACGTCGGTGGATCAACGCCTTCCGTATGCGTGCGATCGGCGATCTATTTGCCTGATCCGAAATCTCCTGCTGACCGCCTGGGAGCTAATCAAAGATCACTCAGTCGGTGAATCGAACGCTGTCAGGATTGGGCACGGCCCTGCCGATCCCGAGCCGCACTCGCTGGCAAGCCGACGCAGCGAAGCACGCGCCTGTTCAAGCTCGGCGATCTTCGCATCCAGCGCCGCCATCTGCTCATGGGCGAGCTGGCGCGCACGCGCGCGATCGTCGGTCGCATCCAGCGCCAGAAGCTCACCGATCTGCTCGAGCGTGAAACCGGCTGCCTGCGCCGAGCGGATGAAGCGAAGGCGGCGGGCGTCATCGGTGCCGTAGCGCCGGATGCCGCCTCCGGCGCCAGCCCCGGTCGGCCGGTCTGGCTCGTCCAGCAAACCGCGACGCTGATAGTAGCGCACCGTTTCGACGCCGACGCCGCCCTCGCGCGCGAGCGCCGCGATCGTCATGCCGGTCATGCCTTGACTCCGTACTATGGTACGGACCCTATATAGGCGGGGCGAGGATATTGGAGAAGCGGCATGGCGAGCGCCCCCGCCAAACAGGCGACGATCTACCGGATGGTGATGCCGGAACATACCTGCCCTTTCGGGCTGAAGGCGAAGGATCTTCTGCGCCGGGAAGGCTATGCGGTCGATGACCATTGGCTGATGACGCGGGAAGAAACCGACGCTTTCAAGGCGAAGCACGGCGTCAAGACGACCCCGCAGATCTTTATCGCCGGGGAGCGGGTCGGCGGCTATGACGATCTGCGCCGCTTCTTCGGCAAGATGGTCCGCGACCCCAAGGCCGTCACCTATCGCCCGGTGATTGCCGTGTTCGCGATGACGGCGCTGATGGCGCTCGCCGCCAGCTATGCGGTACTCGGCACGCCCTTCACGGTGCGGGCGGGTGAATGGTTCATCGCGTTCTCGATGTGCGCTCTGGCGATGCTCAAGCTCCAGAACGTCGAGAGCTTCTCGAGCATGTTCCTCAACTACGATCTGCTCGCGAAGCGCTGGGTGCCCTATTCCTATGTCTATCCCTACGCGGAAGGAGCGGCGGGCGTCCTGATGGCAGCCGGCGCGTTGACCTGGCTGTCGGTGCCCGTCGCGCTCGTTATCGGTACGATCGGCGCGGTGTCGGTGTTCAAGGCCGTCTACATCGACAAGCGTGAGCTGAAATGCGCGTGCGTGGGCGGGGACAGCAACGTGCCGCTCGGCTTCATCTCGCTCACCGAAAACCTGATGATGGTCGCGATGGCGCTGTGGATGATCGCTGCGCCGCCCGTGCTGGCGATGGCGCACTGACGCGAAGGTCGGCACGCGTCGTCAATGCGGGCTGATCGCCGTAACTTCTGCCGTCATACCCTTCGCCTTGGCGGTGAATGCGACCCGCTGCCCCGACCGCAGTCCCTTGAGCAGGGTCGGGGGGGATGCCCGGAAGGTCATCGTCATTGCGGGCCAGCCGATCGTCGGGATCGGGCCGTGCTTGATGGTTACGGTTCCACCTTTCGCGTCGACGGCAGTGATCGTCCCCGATCCGCTGCCGGATTTTACAGCCGATGCAGCCGGCCTGCTGCCTTGAGCAAGAGCGCTCGCTGCGATCGGCGTGACTAGTAGCATGAATGCGGCGCGCATGGAGAAAGTGGCTTTCATCAGATCTTCCTTTCGGGGCGGGTTGAAGCTCGCCGCCGCAAGAGCAAGTAGGCGGCTGGCAGGATGAACATGGAGAGGAAAGGGGCGGTCAGCATTCCACCGATCATCGGCGCGGCGATCCGGCTCATCACCTCCGATCCGGCGCCATGCCCGATCAGCACGGGGAACAGCCCGGCGACGATGACAGCGACGGTCATCGCCTTGGGACGTACCCGCAACAGCGCGCCCTCCCTGATCGCTTCCGATACTTGCTCGCCCGACGGTGACGGCCCGCGCTCGGCCAATGCGTGTTTCAGGTAGATCAGCATGACGACGCCGAACTCCGCCGACACGCCGGCGAGCGCGATGAACCCGACACCTGTG
The DNA here is from genome assembly GCF_001422185.1 of Sphingomonas sp. Leaf257. Taxonomy (NCBI): domain Bacteria; kingdom Pseudomonadati; phylum Pseudomonadota; class Alphaproteobacteria; order Sphingomonadales; family Sphingomonadaceae; genus Sphingomonas; species Sphingomonas sp. Leaf257. The sequence goes on along the minus strand of NZ_LMMH01000005.1, from coordinate 59,018 downwards.
GCGACCGATTGCGCATAGCCGAGCAGCCATAATGTCCAGATGCCGCCGGTCAGCGCGAAGGGCAGTGTGCCCATGATAAGCGCCGCCTCGTCGAGGCGACCGAAGGTAAGGTAGAGGAGAAGGAAGATGATCGCGAGTGTCGCCGGCACGACGAGCATCAACCGAGCCTCGGCACGCTGCAGATACTCGAATTGTCCGGAATAGGCGATCGAGACGCCGGGGCTGAGCCGAACATCTTTGCCAACAGCACGGCGCAGATCGGCGACCGTGGAGGCCAGGTCGCGCCCGCGCACGTCGACATAGACCCATGTCGAGAGTCGACCATTTTCCGTCTTGAGCATCGGTGGACCTTCCGCGATCGACACGGATGCGACGGTGCCGAGTGTGATCTGCTGACCCGATGCGGTGACGATTGGGAGAGTTCGCAGTCCCTCCAGACTGTCACGCAGCTCGCGGGGGTAGCGGACGCTGATCGGGTAGCGGGCAAGGCCCTCCACCGTCTGGCCGATCGTCTCGCCGCCGATCGCGCCGGACACAATCTCCTGCACATCGGCGATGTTGAGACCGTAGCGCCCCGCGGTCACCCGATCGATATCGACATCGACATAGCGGCCTCCGGTCAACCGTTCTGCCAATGCCGAGCTGACGCCCGGCACGGTCCTGGCTACACGTTCGATGCTGCCGGCGATGCGGTCCAGCTCGGAGAGGTTGGACCCCGACACTTTCACCCCGATGGGACTCTTGATGCCGGTCGCGAGCATATCGATCCGATTGCGGATCGGAGGCACCCATACGTTCGTGAGGCCGGGCACGCGCACTGTGCGGTCCAGCTCCTCCACCAGCTTTGCCGGCGTCATCCCCGCGCGCCATTGATCGCGCGGCTTGAATTGGATGGTCGTCTCGAACATCTCGAGCGGTGCCGGGTCGGTCGCGGTCTCGGCGCGTCCGGCTTTGCCGAACACGGTTTTGACCTCGGGAACGGTTTTTATCAGCCGGTCTGTGCGCTGGAGCAGGGCCGAGGCGCTCGCGGCCGAAAGGCCGGGAAGCGCGGACGGCATGTAGAGCAGATCGCCCTCATCCATCGTCGGGATGAACTCGCCACCCAATCGGGTCAGCGGCCATGCCGTCGTCGCCAGTACCAGGGCGGCGATGCCGATCGCCGCCCAAGGCCGCGCCAACACGCGGTCGAGCGCCGGGCGATAGGCACGGGTGAGCACGCGGTTGATAATGTTGTCGTTCTCGGCCGGAATGCGTCCCCGGATCAGCCATCCCATCAGGACCGGCACGAGCGTTACCGACAGGATCGCCGCTGCCGCCATCGCATAGCTCTTGGTGAAGGCGAGCGGGGCGAACAGCCGTCCCTCCTGCGCTTCGAGCGTGAACACCGGCACGAACGACAGCGTGATGATGACGAGGCTGAAGAACAGCGCCGGCCCGACCTCGGCCGCGGCCTCGGTGATGACGCGCCAGCGTTCCTCGCCCGCCAGCGCCACGCCCGGATGGTCGTGTTCCCATCGCTCGATCCGCTTGTGCGCGTTCTCGATCATCACGATCGCGGCATCGACCATCGCGCCGATCGCGATGGCGATACCGCCCAAAGACATGATGTTGGCGTTCACCCCCTGCACACGCATGACGAGCAAGGCCGCGAGCACCCCCAGAGGCAAGGTGACGATCGCGACCAGCGCAGACCGGACATGCCACAGAAACAACCCGCAGATGATCGCGACGACGACGAACTCCTCGATCAGCTTGCCCGTCAAATTCTCCACCGCGCGGTCGATCAATTGCGAGCGGTCATAGGTGGTGACGATCTCGACGCCGGGGGGAAGGCTCGCTTTCAGTTCCGCGAGCTTGGCCTTGACGGCTTCGATCGTCTGCCGTGCATTCTTGCCCTGACGCAGGATGACGACTCCGCCCGCGACCTCGCCTTCGCCGTTCAGCTCGGCGATGCCGCGGCGCATCTCGGGGCCGATCTGGATCGACGCGACGTCGCCCAAGGTAACGGGGACGCCGGCACCGGCGACCTTGAGCGGGATCGCGCGGAAATCGTCGACGGTGCGCAAGTAACCCGACGCGCGCACCATATATTCGGCTTCGCCCAGCTCGAGGACGGACCCGCCGGCCTCCTGATTGGCGCGGCGAATGGCATCGACGGCCTGAGTGTGCGTGACACCGAATGCGGCGAGCCGCGTCGGGTCGAGCAGCACCTGATATTGCTTCACCATTCCGCCGATGCTCGCCACCTCCGCAACGCCGGGCAGCGTTTTCAGTTCATAACGTAGGAACCAGTCCTGCAAGGATCGGAGCTGCGACAGGTCACGGCGGCCGGTGCGGTCCAACAGCGTGTATTCATAGACCCAGCCGACCCCCGTCGCATCAGGACCCAGCGCGGCCTGCGCGCCTTGGGGAAGCCGTCCCTGCACCTGGCTCAGATACTCCAGCACGCGTGAGCGCGCCCAATAGAGGTCGGTCCCATCCTCGAAGAGGACATAGACGTAGCTGTCGCCGAAGAACGAATAGCCGCGCACGGTTTTCGCGCCAGGCACGGACAGCATCGTCGTGGTGAGCGGATACGTCACCTGGTTCTCGACGATCTGCGGGGCTTGGCCCGGCCAGCTCGTGCGGATGATGACCTGCGTGTCGGACAGGTCGGGGAGCGCATCGACGGGGGTGGCACGCATTGCGAACACCCCGGCCATGGCGAGCGCGATGGCCGCCAGGACGACGAGGAAGCGGTTCGCGACCGACCAGCGGATGATCGCGGCAATCATCGCCCAGCCTCGCGCGTCATGCGGCGCAGCGTTGGACCATCGGCGGGTTGATCAAAGCCGAACCGCACCCGCTCACCCTTGCGATACCCACGCACCAACGCGGGATCGGCGACGCGGAACGTCATTGTCATGGCCGGCCAGCCGATCGCCGGAACGGGCTGATGGGACAGGGTGACGGAACTGCGATCGATCGCCTCGATGCTGCCGACCGTCTCATAGATCGACGCGGTGGGTTTCACGGCCGGCTTTGTTGCGGGTGACGCTTCGACACCAATCGGACGCGCATCGAGGCCAGCGAGGCGCGCTTCGGAGTCGATCAGGAACTGGCCCGACGCGACAACCTTCTCACCCTCGGTCAGGCCGGCGACTATCTCGGTTTTGCCGCCGCCTTCTGCGCCAGTGCGAACCTCGGCGGGTCGAAAGCGTCCACCCGGCCCTGCCAACATGACGAGTGTGCGCCGGCCGGTCCGGATCACGGCCTCACTCGGAACAAGGAGTGCATCGCGGCTCCCCTGGTCGAGCGCCACGCTGGCGAACATACCGGGGCGCAACCGGCCGGCACGGTTGGGGAGCTCGACGCGGATTGTGAGCGTGCGGCTCGCTGCCTCGGCCTGGGGCAGGATCGCAGCGATGCGGCCCCTGAAGCTTTCGCCCGGGAAAGCCGCCAGCGTGGCGATGACGGGCGTGCCGATCCGCAGGTTTCCTGCGAGGGCCTCAGGGACAGCCGCGTTCAGCCACACGGTGGCGAGGCCGTTCACCTCCGCCAGTGTCTGTCCTTGCGCGACCGTCATCCCCTGTCGGACGCCGAGCGTCTTGATGACGCCCCCCACGGGCGTGCTGATCGTCGTCACACCTTGCGGTCGGCCGCGCCACTCCGCCGATGCAATCGATCCGGCGGGCATCCCGAGAAGCAACAGGCGCTCTCGTGCCGCCCGCGTGAGCCCGGCATCCCCGGTGCGGCGCACGGCGAGATACTCCGCCTGCGCGCCCGCCCATTCGGGCACAAGGATATCGGCGAGCGGGGCGCCTGCCGGCACGACATCGCCTGGCGCGCGCGCATAGACGCGCTGAACGAAGCCGCCGCTGCGTGCCTGCACGACCGCAACGTTGCGGTCATTGAACTCGATGCTGCCGGTTGCCGAGGCCGAGTTTGACAACGATCCGCGTTCGACCGTGACGATCCGCGCGCCGAGCCGCTGGAGGCTGGCCGGATCGATCGCTACGCCCGGTGCGGCGCTACCGCCTGCGCCCTCGTCGGCATAGCGGGGGATCAGTTTCATCCTCATCGACGAGAGACCCGGGCCGTCGTGCCGCTCCCCCGGGATCATCGGATCATACCAGTAGAGGATCTTCTTCTGCGGGGCTGGGGATGCCGTTTGATCGGCAGCCGAGGACGTGCCAAGTTTCGCGAGCCCGAAGCCCACGCCCCCTGCGACCAGCACCAGCGCGCTTACCGCGGTGACAAGGCGGGCGCGGGTAATGGTAGTGTCGCTCATCGATCGGCGCTCCCGAAGGTAATGGTGAGGCGGACAGAGTCTGCGGCGACGAGCGCCTCACGGTCGAGCACGGTCAGCTCGGCGTCGGCGAGCGCGGTCTTGGCTTCGATGGCATCCGCAAGACTCGCGCGACCGGCAGAGTAGCTCGCTATCTCCAGATCGGCTCGCTTCCGAGCGAGCGGAAGGAGCACGTCGCGCGCGCGCTGCCATTGGCTGTGATGCATTTGGTGGTCCGCCAGCGCGGCCTCCAGATCGGCTGCCAATGTGCGCCGGGTTTCTTCGCGCGCGGCCTCGGCCTGCGCCTGTGCGGATTTGCGGGCTTCGATGCGCGGGTTCTGACGCGATCGAGCGAACAGCGGCAGGCTCATCGAAACTCCCGCCGACACCATGTCGCCATACCGGGGGTCACGGCGTTGATAAGCTACCTCTACCCCCCAATCGGGTCGCTTCTCCGCTCGCGCCGCATCCACGTCGGCCTGGGCGCGCTGAATACCGGCCTCGGCGAGAACCATGTCGGAGTGAAGGCTGAGCGCGTCCCGCAGCCGCGCCGGAGCCAGATCGATCGCGGGCATATCGCCGGCAATCTCGGGCGCCGATACGCCGGTCCAGCGAGCCAGCATCGCGCGGGCGCGCGCAACGGCGGCCATCAACTCGTCGCGGCGGTCGTCGAGTGCCGCGATCTCCTGATCGGTCGTCAGTGTCTGACCAGGGCGGACCGAACCGGTCGTCACGGCGGCCCGCGCAGCGGAAGGGAGAGATCGAAGGAATAGCAGAACGGTGTCGAGGGCAGCTAGTCGACGCTCGGCATAAGCAAGGTCGATCCATGCCTGCCCCGCTCCCAATCGCACCTCCCGGAGCTTGGTCGCTTGCGATGCTTCTGCCGTTGCGATCACGGCGCGTGCCTGCGCTTGCGCGGCATGACGCTTGGCAAGGTTGGGTAGGTCCTGTTGGAAACCGACACGCCCCATCGTCATGTCGTCTCTGGATAGGGAGAAGGCGGGTGGCCCAGAGACAGGATAATTCTCGATTCCGATCGACACACGGGGGTCCGGAAGGCTTCCCGCCGCACGTGCATCGGCTTGGGCGGCGCTGACCCCCGCGCGACCGGCAACCGCTCCCGGGGCGTTGGCAACCGCATCGCGCAGCGCTTGGTCATAGGTAAGTGTCTGCGCGTGCGCGGCGCTCGTCGTGAGCGCGGCGACCGCGAGCATCATGGATGCGCGCATCCCTCTAGTCCCTTCATGTCATAATGATGGCCGGGCTCCAAATGGTTGATCGGAGCCCGGCACCTGTTCAGGCTCGCCAGCTTAAGTTGACTGGCCGCCCTTCATTGACATGCAGGCGTCGCGACCGCGTTCCATCATCGGGCACACGCAGGCGCTCGACTGGGGAACGTCCGTAACCCATACGCGACGTGGGGCTTGAAGCGGCGCCCGCGGGCCCGGCTGGTAATTGGAACGCCACTCCCAATGACCATTGCTTTTATTTTCAGATGTGGCCGCCGTCGCTGCCGACGCGGCGAGGCTAGCGGCAAATACCGCCAAGATGAACGTTTTCATGTCACTTTCCAATTTGATCGAGATTTAAAATCGGCAGAGCCGCAACCGGCGAACGGCTGCAGCCTGACACGGCTTGACTCGATCAAACGGTAGGCGGTTCGGGCTCGGGAGCGACGTTGAGGCCGGCAAGTGCCCGGCTGGCAGGCCAGATAACGATTTGAGATGCGATCGAGCGCTTCAGCACTCTTGCCGGCTCCTCAAACGTCATGGGAACAACGCATCCCATTTGGGCGATACACGCCAGCGTCAGTCCTTTGCATGGGTGTTCCGATGACGGATCCGGGGTCGCCATACCCGCGCAATCCATGCGGGATGGGGTGACATGGCTCATCGCCATCTTGGGTGAGAGCGATGGGCCGGCCGCATACGCAATTCCTTGGCCCAAAAGGCCAAGCAACGCTCCAACAAGAAGCAAGAGAGAAAGACGAGCTTTCAACACCCGGATACTATCCCAATTGTCAACGCCGAGGTCAATACGGGTGGTTTGCCGGGTGCCGTAGTGCCGGCATGAAGCGCCGGGGAAGATTTGCCGCTCACAAGACAACCTGTCGTTTAGGCGCCGTGGCTAGCAAAGACACGCCGGCCAGCGGCACCGAACGCAATGACGTCATAGGGCTGGGTTCTCATGCCGGGCACCTCCATGCCCGGTGAGCCCATCGGCATTCCGGCCACGGCCAAGCCGCGCACGCCTTTAGGATGCTGGGCCAGCGCGCGCTTCATGTCCGCGATCGGGACATGTCCCTCAAACGCCATGCCGTCGATGATCGCGGTATGGCAGGACGCGAGGTCAGCGGGCAGGCCGATCTTACGCTGCAGCACCTCACGGCGATCATCGTCGATGATCTGGACCTTGCGGCCGAACTGCTGACGCACCTGCGCCGCCCATTTCTCGCAACAGCCGCAACCCGGATCGCGGTGCATGGCGATGTCGGCCGCGGCCGATGCGACCGCTGGGATGGTCATTAGCAAGGCGGCGACGGCGCCACGAACACCATTCTTCATCATCAGCTCCTAAAAGGAAATCCCCGCCCTGCCGGGGGGTAGGGGGATCGACAGGGCGGGGCAGCGCTCCCTTATTGCGGGCGCTTGCCGTGCTTGCTGAGCCACGCCTGCAGCTCGGCAATATCCTTTTCCTGTTTCGTGATCGTCATCTGCGCCATGCGCTTGGTCTCGGCGTCGCGCGCGTCACGCACCGCAACGCGCGACATGGCGATGGCGCCTCGGTGATGCTCGATCATCTTGCGCGTCCACATTTCGGCCGCGTCGCCCTGCTTGGCCGCCATCATCTTCTGATGCATGTCCATCTCGGCCTGGCCGTAGGGATTGCCGGCCATCATGCCCGCCATGTCGTCGTGGTTCATGCCGGCCATCTGACCGTGGTTCATGCCCTGCATTCCGCCGCTCTGCTGCGCGAGGGCGGGCGTGGCGAGCAGCGCCAAAGCTGCGAATGTTGGTGCGAAGCGCATTATTGATCTCCCTGGGTTCTAAGACTTCTACGCGTGCGAGGCGGCTATCCCTCACCCGGGGTGCTAGAACGCGCGAGAAATTGTCAGGAAACAGGACTTTATTTCCGAGGGCTACGCTCCTGAGCCGCGTATATTATGCCTCGATCACGATGTTGCGACGCCGCGTTTTGGGCCATCGCATGTAGAGAAGCACTGCCCCCCCTAACCAAAGCGCAAGCCCACCGATCGCGAAGGCGAGCAGCCAGGGCGTGTTGAAGTTCTCGTGATTCGTCCAATCCATGATGTGAAGGCCCCAGAAGAAGTCGTAGAGCCGCCAAGTGCCGGTTCGGACAGCCGAGATCCGACCGGTGTCGGCCGCGACAAAGACGCGGGTGGAATCGAGGTCGGCGAACGCGACGCGCCAGGCGGGGAGCGTGCCGCGATATTCGGGGCTGGCGCGCTCGATCCGCTCTACCTTCGCCGCTGGTCGAGCACCGCCACGCCATGCCAAACGCGCGATCTCCTCGGCCTCACGAGCCGTTGGTGCTGGCAGCGCTTGGCCCGTCGCGGCGTCGAACAGGCGCGTTCCCTTGGCTGTCGCGACCTCGGCGACCGGGCGGCCAAGCCACATGCGATAGGTGATGGCCTCGATGGGCGCATCTGCTGCGCCTACGATCGCCGATGGTGGGGCGAACGTGCTGCCGCGGGGAAGGGGCGCCGCGGCTTTGCGGTCAACGAGGTGATCGCCATGCACCCGATCGATCGGCAGGAAGCTCATCAGGGCGCCGCTTGCGAACCATAGCAGGAGCTGCGCGCCGATGATGATCGCGAGCCATTTGTGCGTGCGGCTCGCGAGTAGATGCAGCCTCAGTTTCGCGCTTTTCAGAACCACTCCTCCCTCAACCTCGTCGCCGGGGTCACTTCATACCCGGCATGTCCTTCATCATCTCGTCGTGATCGGCCGGGGCGCTCGCGACCAGTGCCTTATACTGTTCGGGCGTCATGCCGGGGAGCTTGCGGACGAACGCGACCATATTCCAAATTAGGGGGTCGGGATGCGTCTTGCCCCATGCCGGCATGGCGCTGAGCTTCACCCCGTGCTTGATGATCCAGAATTGCTGGGCGGGGGTGAGATCTTGAGCGCGCGCGAGTTCCGGCGCCTGTGGATAGAGGCCCTGGCTCATCTCGGATTTCTCGACGCCGGGGCCGAGATGGCAACCGGAACACATTTCTCCGTAAAGGCCCGCGCCGACTGACACGCGCTGCGCCGATGCCAGATCGGCCGGGGGTGTTATGCCGCGCGCGCGTGCCTCAATCGACCGATCGCGCAGGCGTTCGAGCATTGAATAGACCGCCGGCGTGTGCGGTTCGTCGGCCGCGATGTTATACACGCCAAGGTAGATAAACGCGGCTGCGCCCAGCGCCAGGACGATCGCCAGGGCGCCTACGAACGGCAGGCTCGGGAAGTGCTGCCTTATCGAGCGCCTGCCGTCTTGAGCCATCTGTTCCTCCATCGATCAGAACCAGACACGAACGCCGGCGACGATGCTCTTGGACGTTGCGCGATCCCCATCGGCGCGCGCGTAGCGGGCGGTGTCGCCGAAGCGGCGATCCCATGACACGCCGACATAGGGGGCGAACTCGCGCCGGATCTCATAACGCAGCCGCAATCCAAGCTCGGCGTTGGATAGGCCCGATCCGATCCGGTTTTCCGGCACGTCCTGCGCAGCGAAATTGAGCTCGGCGCGCGGTTGCAGGATCAGCCGCTGGGTGATGCGCTGGTCGTAATAGCCCTCAAGCCGCCCTAGCAGGTCGCCCTTGTTGGACAGGAATACCGCGCCCTCTAGCTCGAAGAAGCCCGGTGCCAGCCCCTCCAGCCCGACGGTCGCATAGGTGCGTTTCGGGGACGGCCCCAAATCCTGGCGGACACCCGCTTGTAGATTGAAATAAGGGCCAATGGTCCGGCTATAGAGCGCCTGCACCTCGGCGCTCTCGATGCCCTCGCGGAAGGCTCCCTCGCCCTCAGACTTGATGAAGAGGCGGTTGATGTCACCCCCGAACCACGCCTCGCCATCCCAGCGATAGCCGTCACGACCGTTGCGGAATTGATACTCAGCGAGGTTCAATAGCACCTGGCTGAAGTTTTGACCGCCGTGATGCTGCTGAAGGTGATGGCGACCCATCGCCATCGCGTCCGCGCCGTAAACGCTGTCGGCCGCATGGTCGGTCGGCAGGGGCGGGGCGGGGGCGTTTCCTGCGGGAAGCGCGGTGCCAGTCTGCTGCACCCCATCGGCCGCCATGCCTGGCATTCCGGCCATTCCCGACATGCCCTGCATGTCGTGGCCGCTGTGCTGGTCGGCTGGCATGGTCATCCCCGGCATCGCCGAATGGTCCATGCCCTGCATCGGCTGCTGGGAGCCCTGAGGGACCGTTTGGCCGTTTCCGGGCATCTGCATCCCCGGCATGGCTTCCATGCCCTGCTGTGAGCCCTGCGGAGCCGCATGGTCCATGCCGGGCATAGACGAGTGATCCATGCCCGGCATGGTCCCGTGATCCATACCATTCATGCCGGCCGTTGGCGCGGCGCGGCGTTTCGTCGTCGAAGCTGATGGTCGCCTCGCAGGAGCTGACCTAGTCTTGGCCGGCTTGCCTTTGGCCGTGGGCTTCACCACCGGCTTCTTTTTCGCAGGCATCGGCATGGTCATGCCCGGCATTGCCGAATGATCCATGCCCTGCATCGACTGAGCGGCGACAGGACCGGCGATGCCGAGCATGGTGGCGGCGGCGAGCGCCGCGGTCAGCCGGTTCATGCCGCCTCTCCCGCGAACGGGCGAACGGTGACGACGCGCATCATGCCTGCGGTCATGTGGTAGAGATTGTGACAGTGGAACGCCCAATCGCCGGGTGCATCGGCGGTCAGATCAAAGGTCATCTTGCCTCCAGGCGGCACGTTGACGGTGTGCTTGCGCGGCGCATGATTGCCGTGCCCCGTCACCAGCTCGAAGAAATGGCCGTGGAGATGGATGGGGTGCGGCATCATCGTATCGTTGACCAACGTCACCCGCGCCCGCTCGCCTTTGCGGAACGGGATGGGGTCGGCGGGATCGCTCAGCTTCTGCCCGTCGAAGCCCCACATGTAGCGCTCCATGTTACCGGTCAGATGGATCTCGAACTGACGCGACGGCGCGCGCACGTCGGGGTTGGGCGCGAGCGAAACGAGGTCGCGATAGGTGAGGACGCGGTGATCCAGGCCCTCCAGACCCTGGGGCGGTTCACCGCTACGGTCCTTCGGCATCGGGGAGATGGTCTGCACGCCCGGCCCCATCTTCACGCCCGGCGCATTCTTCGGGTCGCGCATGTTCATGTTCATGCCGCCACCCGACCCGTGGTCCATCCCGGCCATGCCGCCAGCCTGGCCCGATCCGCCCGACATGGCACTATGGTCCATGCCGGCCATGCCAGCACCGCCCGCTGCCATTTGGCTATGGTCCATCCCGGGCATTACAGCGCCGCCCATCTGGCTGTGGTCCATGCCCGACATGCCGGACATGCCCGCCATCGCTGCGCCTGCCGCGACCGTCCCGTGATCGGTCGGCCCCTTCCAGCCCGTCAGCTTCCAAAGATTGCGCGAGGCGTTCTGCATCAAGGTGGGGTCCGGCCCGCGCGTGGCGACCGGGCTCTCGTCCTTCATGCCGGACATGCCCTGCATCCCGCCCATGCTCCCCATGTCCATGCCCATATCGGTCATGGTCAGCAGCGTGCGCGGACGAAGCGGCGGGACCGGGGCGACCATCCCCTCACGCGGGGCGAGCGTCGCCCGGCCCATGCCGGAGCGATCGATAGCCTCGGAGACGAAGCTGTAGGCCCGGTCCTCGGGCGTCACGATCACGTCGAACGTCTCGGCAACGCCGATCTGGAACTCGTCGATCTTCACCGGACGGACATTCTGCCCATCGGCCTGCACGACGGTCATCGGCAGGTCGGGGATGCGGACGTTGAAGTTGGTCTGCGCCGCGGCGTTGATGATCCGCAAGCGGACCCGCTCGCCCGGCTTGAACAGCCCCGTCCAGTTGTCATACGGCCCGTAGCCGTTGACCAGGAAGGTATAGGTCGAGCCGGTGACGTCGGCGATGTCGGCGGGGTCCATTCGCATCTTTCCCCACTCGATCCGGTCCTTGAGCGGCATTTCCCGACCCGCGAGCAAGCCCGCGAGGGTCGGCCGCTGATAGTTGAAATAGGCGCCGCCCATCTGCTTCAGCTTCCGGAAAATCTGCTCGCCGGTCATCTGGCTGTGGTCGGACAGCACGATCACATGCTCGCGGTCGAACGCGATCGGATCGGCACCGGCCGGGTCGATCACGATCGGCCCGTAAAGTCCGCCCTGCTCCTGCTCGCCGGAATGGCTGTGATACCAGTAGGTGCCCGACTGGATGATCGGGAACTCGTAGATGAAGGTCGAGCGCGCCTTGATGCCGGGGAAGCTGATGCCGGGCACGCCGTCCATCGCGAACGGCACGAGCAGCCCATGCCAGTGGATCGAACTGTCCTCGTCGAGATTGTTGGTGACGGAGAGGCGGACCTTTTGCCCCTCCTTCAAGCGAATGAGAGGGGCCGGCACCGTGCCGTTGACGCCGATTGCGGGCGTCGACTTGCCGTCGACGGGAAGTCTGAAACTGTCGATCGTCAGCGCGATGTCAGTGCCCGAGACGGTCGGCAGCGGTTTGACGATCCCGCCCGAGACAGGCTGCGCCCACGCGGGCATATAGGCGGTCAGCGCCATGCCACCGCCAGCAAGGGCGGCGCCGCGAAGCATCTGGCGGCGATCGATAGTGCGGCTCATACGGTCCTCAAGGCTCTCGAACGGGAGTGTCCCTCTAGCCTTGATACGCAGCTCAGGGCGCTATCCCTCAGCGCCCGCCCAATCGCTCCAGCAACTTCGATCGCGCGCGATAGAGGCGGGTTTCTACCGCCTTTTCGCTGATCGACAACACTGCCGCGGTTTCAGCCTGGCTCAACCCCTCGATCGTGCGCAGCACCAAGGATTCCTTCAATGCGGTCGGCAAGCCCGCAATGGCGCGCGTCACGCGGTCGAGTTCCTGTCGGTCGCCCGTCGCGTCGTCGATCGCCACCTGGTCGTCTGCAATGGCTTCGGCTTCCGGGCCGATCGGTGCGGCGAACGCCAGAAAGCGCCGCACGGTGCGCTTGCGCCCCCAATCGCGGCACTTGTTGATCGCGATCGTCGATAGCCACGCGCGCATCGATCGATCGCCGTCGTAGCGGGGCAGGGCCTGATGCGCCGCGACGAAGGTCTCCTGCAGAAGGTCCAGCGCCTCGTCGGCCTCGCCGACGCACGCGCGCACCATGCGGAAGATTGACTGCCGATGGCGGCGCATGATCTCGGCGAAGGCGGCTTCGCGCCCGGCGATGCTGAGGGTCGCCAGCTCGCCGTCCGTAAGCGTGGTCCAGTCGAGGCTCACGCGCCGAACCTCAACGTGCGTCGTCGGTGAGCGCCTTCACCACGGCCTGATCGAACTGGCCGGTCTGATTGGGCCGCAAGAGCTGGCGCATGGCGAAGATGTGCGCCAGCGTCGCTTTCTGGAGCTCGCCCATGACGGCGTGGCTCTGGTCGACCGCTGCGGCGACGCGCGGCCCGTTGCCATGCTCGGCCTCGATCGCTTCAGCGAGCCGGGCATTGTTCGCCCGCAATTCCAGCTCGAATGCGCGCCGCTGCACGGCGAAACGCTGCTCCAGCACTTCAAGTCGCGCTTCCTGGTTGGCGTCCAGCGCCAGCTTATGATGCAGCACGTCGTGCAGCTCCGAGCCGGGCTGGGCACGTGGCGGAAGTAGCGCCCGCCCCACGAACACACCGATGATCGCGGCGATGAAGCACGCGACAATGCCAAGCAGAAGGCGGATGCGGCCGCTCATTGCACGCCGACGAGCAGCGTGGAGGGCGCGAGCGGCGACACCGGCCCCAAGGGCGATAGCGAAGCCGCGCTGGCTTCCTTCGCGGGCACACCGGCACCGAAGATGCCCATGACGAGCGCCGCAGCGATCGTCATTGCCCCAACGCCTAAGCCGGCGCGCGCCGCTGGACGTGCGGCGACCCGCGCCAGCACGCGATCTTCCATGCCATCAAGGCTCGCGGGCACGGGTGCTTGCGCCAGCCTCATCAATACTGCGTCGAGGTCCATGTCGTTCACTCCACCCCTCTAGCATGGATTACGCAAGCGACGCGCCCATCCCTCAAATCCATCCGTGAGGGGTGGTCGATCGGGGCGCGTAATGAAGGACAGGAACCCTCCTGTCGAAAGGCCCCCTATGCGCCGCCTATCCGTTCTGACTGCTGCTGCCGCTCTCGTCATGTTCGCCGGAACGGCGAACGCCCATCCTAAGCTGGTGTCGGCATCGCCGGCCGCCAATGCGACGGTCGCGAAGCCCGCTCGTATCGAACTTCATTTCAGCGAGAAGCTGATGCCAGCCTTCTCCAAGGCCGATCTCACGATGGCAGCGATGCCCGGCATGGCAGCCATGAAGATGGCCAGCGCCTCCGCGCTCTCGTCCGATGGCCGGACCCTCGTCATCACCCCGAAATCGCCGCTCCCATCGGGTCGGTATAGCGTCGCGTGGAATGTCGTCTCGACCGACACCCACAAGGTCGCAGGAACCTACGTCTTCGCGGTGAAGTGAGGCGATGGGGGACTGGTCGCTTATCGGCGTCCGCTTCGCGCTCTACGTGACGCTGGCTGCGCTGTTCGGCCTTGCCGCATTCAGCCTTTATGGGCTGCGGGCGCGCGAGCGCGGCGACGCGCTCGCGCTGCGTCCCTGGTTCATCGCCAGCGCTGGCCTGAGCCTGTTGTTTTCAGGCGCCTGGGTCGTGCTGATGGCCTCCTCAATGGCCGGAACGCCGGCCTGGCCGATCGACCGTGAAGCAGTCGGCGCGCTGCTCACCGGCTCTGCGATCGGAGCAGCATGGAAGCTGCGCATGGTCATGGTGGCCCTCGCGGCGCTGGCAGCGCTGGTCGCGGGCGGGCGCGGCATCTGGCTGAGCATCGTCGCGCTCTGCTCGGCCGTGGCACTCGCAACGCTGGCGTGGACCGGACACGGCGCGATGGACGAAGCCGTGATGGGCTGGGTCCACCTCATCGTCGACATTCTCCATCTGATCGCCTCGGGCGCTTGGGTTGGCGCACTACTGGGGCTGCTCCTGCTCGTCTCCCGACCCGCGGCGCGCGTAGACGCGGCGCATCTGGGGCTGACGCACCGCGCGCTGCACGGGTTCGGCGCGATCGGGACGGTTGTGGTCGGCACGATCCTCGTCACCGGCCTGGTCAACGGCTGGATGCTGGTCGGGATCGGCAACCTCGCCACGCTTCCTGCGACGCTCTATGGTCAGCTCCTGATCGCAAAGCTGGCGCTGTTCGTCGCCATGCTAGGGCTCGCCTCGCTCAACCGCTTCCGGCTCACGCCGGCATTCGAGCGGTCGATCGCAGCGGACGATCACAAGGGCGCCCTCGGCGCGCTGCGGACAAGTCTGGCGATCGAAACCGCCTGTGTCATCGCGGTTCTCGGGCTGATCGCCTGGCTCGGGACGCTCGCGCCGCCTGCATCGGCGATGTGATGCGCGGCCGGGGAGCCCTCGCGGTCCCCGGCCGTTCACGGGGCCGCGCCTGATGGATCAGTCGATCCTGCTCGACGAGACGGGGAGGATGCTGGCCGTGGCCGGCCTGATCTGCGTGGTGCTGCTCGTGC
This sequence comes from Sphingomonas sp. Leaf257, assembly GCF_001422185.1. NCBI lineage: Bacteria > Pseudomonadati > Pseudomonadota > Alphaproteobacteria > Sphingomonadales > Sphingomonadaceae > Sphingomonas > Sphingomonas sp. Leaf257. Next base: position 43,992 of record NZ_LMMH01000005.1, on the reverse strand, counting down.
CGATGATGATCGTCGGGCTGATAATCAGCATCATCCAGGCGGCGACGTCGATTAGCGAACAGACGCTGAGCTTCGTGCCTAAGCTGATCGCGCTAGGCGTATGTTTGGTGATTTTCGGGAGCGCAGCGACCGAGCTCCTGACCAAGTTCACGGCCGAGCTGTTCGCTGTGATCGCGAGCATGGGCCGTTGATATGCAGATAGCTGCGCGGGCGGGCGACCGCCCGCGCAAGCCCCGCTATGCCGCCATCCGATCGCAGGAATCGGCGCACTTCCGGCACGCTGCCACGCAATCCTCCATGCCGCCCAGGGCCTCGCAGCTCGCTGCGCAAGCCCGGCAGATCTCGGCACACTCGCGGCAGATATGCTGATGGTGGGCGGACTTGCGCGCCATGAAGTCGATCGCAACCGCGCAAATTTGCGCGCAGTCGGCCATGATCTTCATATGCTCGGGCGCGGCGTGCTGGCCGCCCATTTCGAGGCAATGGTTCATCGCCATGTGAAGACAGGTCACATGGCATTCGTGGCAGGCGTCCATGCACGCCTTCATGCCGGGGTCGATCTGGTGCATCGCATTATCTCCGTATGAGCCCCCGCCTGTTCCTAGATACGCGCGCCGCGCGATCACCCCTTGCCGCGATCTCCGTCGTTCGCGGCAAGTTACATGGCCCACCGACCGAACAGCGTCGCAACGATGATGCCCGCGCCAAGCATGATGAGCGTCAACACTGTCATCGCGGCGATCTGAGGTCCGGTCACGCGCGCGCCGGCCGCCATGCCGCTCATCCCTGCCATTGCGTCGTGTCCCATGTCCGGCATCGGCGTGGCCGATTGCCGGTCCGCGCCGACTTCGTGTCCGCCATGCCCCAGCGCGCGCACCGTGCCCATGCCGTGCTTCAAGCGCACGCCAACCAGCCAAAGGTTGATCGGATAGGCGACTGCGAACCCGACGAGTGTCGCCAGCGACATGACGCCCCAAAAGCGGAGCGAGCTGGCGTGCATCGCGGCCATGTCGCGGCTCATCAACACCACCATCGTCGGGATCATGCCGGCCATGACGGCATTCATCGACAGCCATTCGGGGATGAACGACATGCGAAGCGCGCCCCAATAGGAACCGCCCGCCATGTCGCGCATGAAAAGCGCCTGGAAAATCAGCAGTCCGAACGCGAAGCCGAACACATATTCCGCGATCACGTCCTGCCACATCGGCAGGCCGAGCGCCGTGGTGATCGCGGCTGCGGCGATGACGCCGGTTGCATCGCCCGCCATGCAATGGATGGCCGAGCCGAACGCCTGCTTCCAGAGCGGTCGAACGAAATCCTCGTGCCGCTCGTTCGCCGGCTCCTGGCAGGACAGGACATAGGCCGCGGCCATGATCGGGCCACCATAGAGCGTGACCAACAGCCACCCCCATTTCATCACGCGCAGCTCGGGGTTGCGGGTGAAGGCATCCCACGCGACGTAAGCGACCGAAAGGGCGGTCAGCACGAACCACCCGATCAGCACGGCGTCGAGCCAGGGGGCCGGGGATGGCATCGTCACGGCAGCACTCCTCTACATGCTAGAGGATACGCGGCTCTCCGGATCATCCCTTGCGCGGAGCGGGCTAGGCGAGCTTGCTGGAAACGGCCTTGATCGCTTTCAGTCCCGATCCGAACCGCGCGATGGCCTCCCGGTTCTTCTCCAGCTCGCCATAGGGCAGGTAGGATATGTCGAGGTCGGCTACGCGGCTGAACGCGGGCCGCTGCAACTGCGCGCGAACGTCCGTCTCGCGCGCGTCGGGCGCGACAAGGAACAGCCCCGCGGTCGCGTGAAGGTCGCCACCGCTCAAGGCCAGGTCGAGCATCCTGACGATGCCCGAATAGATCGAGGTCGAATGCTCCACCTCGAACGCCGCGGCGACATGATCGCCGGCCTTCTCAAGCCACAGCACGTCGATCAGCCGGATCGAGTCAGCGCCCTTCGACGTCGCGATCGTGTCGGGCAGGCGCTCAAGGCATCCTGCGCCCAAGGGTGATCCGTCGAAGGCGCGGCTGCGGTCGTTCGCGGCGATCCATACGTCATAGCCGAGCGCCAACCCTAGATCGCGAAGCCATGCCTGGATTTCGGTATGGGTGCGCTCGTTCTCGCCCTCGCGCTGAGCGGCCTTGCTGAGCGTGCGCGCTTCCTCGCGCGCCGCCTCAAGCCGCTGCCCCCAGCTCGCCAGCGTCGCGCCGCTCACGTCGAGGGGCGGAGCCGGATAGCGATCGGAGCCGATGTCGAACAACAGACCGCCGATCGCGCCTAAATCATTCGATAGCAGCTCGCGGAAGCGGTCGTTGAGATCGAGGATGCCGGTCCGCATCGCCAGAAAATGCTCCCAGCTCCCGAGCTTCACATTCGCCCCCGTCAGCGCGTTGTAGCCCTTAACGATTGCGGTGTTGAAGGGCGGCACCAGCGTCGGGTGAAGGAAGTAGAGGAGGTTGGCGACCGCCGGACCCAGCCCCTTGATCTTCAAACGGTCGATCGCGTGGATATGGCTGATGATCTCCTCGGCCGTGTCGCAACAGGAACAGGCGTCGAGCAAGCGGCCGAACGCGCGCTGATTGTCGGGGCTCTCGTAAATGTCGGGGATGCGGAGCTTCGGCTTCCAGAGGAACGCATGGTCCGCGCCCTTGAAGATTTGCCGCTGCTCGGCGACGGAATGGACGACGGTTTCGAGCGACGATCCGCGGTAGGCGACGCCGAACGTGCCGCGCTCGATCTCGCCGACAACCTGGGTGATGCCGCGCCGGATTGATCGGAAGTTCTTCAACCGCTCGTCCCAAAGAAACCAGCTCCGATAGGTCGCGCCCTGATCGTCACGCCAGCGGGCAATTAAGCGGCGCACCAGGCCGTCATGGTCGGTGCCAGTAGAAAGACTGTCGATCTGCGCTGCCATATGTCCCCGATTGCCCCCGGCCCGCGTTTGGCGAGCTAGTAATAGACCTAAGCTGCGGCCCTTATGGCGTCGAGGGTGTAGAGCTGGCCCCCGCAATATGAGGGCAACGCCGCTCCCGCGCGTAGATTCAACATACACGCCAGCGGTGCCGACAGGGCCTTGACCCTAACACGGTGTCATACCCTACATGCTCTCGGGTCGAAGGAGTCTTGCCATGAACGACCCTCATTACCATTCCCAAGCCGGGCGTTGCGGCTGTTCGAAGCCTGCGCCTGAATCGGTCTCCACGCCCTCATCCTGTTGCGGGGGCGGCTCGGCCGCTCCCGCAAAGATCGAGCACGAACATCATCACACCGAAGCGGGCGGCTGCTGCTCGGGCAGTAAGGACAACGATGCCGCAGCAGCAGTGATCGACGCGGTGTGCGGCATGACGGTCGATCCCGCAAAAACGACACACCATGCCGAGCACGCTGGTCATGCCTATCATTTCTGTAGCGCAGGGTGCCGGAGCAAGTTTGTCGCCAATCCTGACGCCTATCTGAGCGATAAGCCGAAACCGGAGCCGATGGCGACGCCGGGGGCGATGTGGACGTGCCCGATGCACCCGCAAATTCGCCAGGAAGGGCCGGGAACTTGCCCAATCTGCGGCATGGCGCTCGAACCCGAAGAACCGTCGCTCGACGATACTCCCAACCCTGAGCTGGTCGACTTCACGCGCCGACTGTGGGTGGCGGGCGCGCTCACGATCCCGCTGCTCGTCGTCTCGATGTTCGCGGAAATGTTAGGCCTGCATGTGGTTAGCCCTGCGGCCTCGCCTTGGGTCCAGCTCGCACTCACCGCGCCGATCGTGCTGTGGGCGGGCTGGCCGTTTTTCGAGCGGGGGTGGACATCGCTTCGTACCCGCCATCTCAATATGTTCACACTGATCGCGATCGGCGTAGGTGCCGCCTTCCTCTATAGCGTGGTCGCGACGCTCGCGCCGGGCATCTTCCCAGCGACCTTCCGCACGCATGGGAGCATGGTTCCCGTCTATTACGAGGCGGCCGGCGTCGTGGTGACACTGGTGCTGCTCGGGCAAGTGCTCGAACTGCGCGCTAGGGCGGCGACAGGGCGCGCGATCCGCGCTCTCATGGATCTCGCCCCCAAGACGGCGCGACGCTTGCAGCCTGACGGTTCTGAAGAAGAAGTCGGGCTTGCCGACGTGGCAACCGGTGACCGGCTGCGGGTCCGCCCCGGTGAAGCCATCCCGGTCGATGGCGTCGTGGTCGAGGGTCGTTCGTCGGTCGACGAAGCCATGCTCACCGGCGAACCCGCGCCGGTCCTCAAGGAAGTCGAGGCGATCGTTACCGGGGGCACCGTCAACGGGACGGGCAGCCTGGTGATGGAAGCCCGCGCGGTTGGTTCGGACACGATGCTCGCGCGTATCGTCCGCATGGTCGCGGAAGCGCAGCGAAGCCGCGCCCCGATACAGGCGGTCGCCGATCGGGTTTCAGGATGGTTCGTGCCGCTCGTCGTGCTGATCTCGATTGCGACCTTCATCACTTGGTCGCTGGTCGGCCCTGAGCCGCGCATGGGCCATGCCCTGCTTAACGCCATCGCAGTGCTGGTGATCGCCTGCCCGTGCGCGCTCGGGCTCGCCACGCCCATGTCGATCATGGTCGGCACGGGACGCGGCGCTCAGGCCGGCGTGCTGGTGAAGAACGCGGAAGCCTTACAGGGGCTGGAAAAGGTCGATACCCTTGTCATCGACAAGACGGGTACGCTCACGGAAGGCAAGCCCAAGCTGATCGCGGTCGAGACGGTCAGCGCGGTCGGAGAGAACGACATGCTCGCGCTTGCCGCGGCCGTCGAAGGCCAATCCGAACATCCGCTCGCGCACGCAATCGTCGTTGCCGCCAAAGAACGAGGATTGCAGCTCGGCACAGTCGCGGACTTTGCCTCGCAAACCGGGCTGGGTGTCAGCGCCACGGTGGGCGGCCGCTCGGTCGTGATTGGCAATGCGGTGCAAATGAGCCGGATCGGCGCTGATCTCAAGCCGGTCGACGCCGCGGCCGATCGTCACCGTGGCGAAGGCGCGGGCATCATCCTCGTCGCGATCGACGGGGCGCTCGCCGGTCTGCTCGCAGTCGCCGATCCGGTGCGCGCATCGGCGCGCGACGCTATTGCCGCGCTTCGCAAGGAGGGCCTGCGGGTCGTCATGCTCACCGGCGACAATCGTGGGACGGCCGATGCTGTCGCGCGCGCCGTGGGCGGTCTTGATGACGTGCGCGCCGATCTGCTGCCGGAAGACAAGGCGCGTATCATCGGCGAGCTGAAAGCGAGCGGCGCAAGGGTCGCAATGGCGGGCGATGGGATCAACGACGCCCCGGCGCTCGCCGCCGCGGATGTCGGCTTGGCGATGGGAACGGGAACAGACGTGGCGATCGAAAGCGCCGGCATGACGCTCACGCGCGGCGATCTCTCGGCGATCGTGCGCGCCCGCAAGCTCGCTCGCGCGACGATGCGAAATATCCGCCAAAACCTGTTCTTCTCGTTCTTGTTCAACGGAATCGGCGTGCCGGTTGCGGCCGGCGTGCTTTACCCGGTTGCCGGTATCCTGCTGTCGCCGATGCTGGCCGGTGCAGCGATGGCGCTCTCGTCCTTCACCGTGGTCCTGAACGCACTGCGGCTCAACGCGGTAAAGCTGTGAACATCGGAGCGGCGTCGGACGCCAGCGGCGTCTCCCAACGCATGATCCGCCACTATGAAAAGATTGGTTTGGTGCCCGCGCCGCCACGGCGCGGGAACTACCGGGACTACGCCGACGCTGACGTTCATCGGCTGCGATTTATCGCCAACGCGCGCGACCTGGGGTTCCCGATCGAGGAAATCCGCACGCTGCTGGGGCTGTGGTCGGATCGCGATCGGTCGAGCGCGGAAGTGAAGACGCTGGCGGAAGCCCGCGCTGCCGAACTGGGCCGCAAGGTCCGCGTCTTGGACGCCATGCGCCGCTCGCTTACCGGGCTCGCCCAAGCCTGTCATGGCGATGATCGGCCTGATTGTCCGATCATCGAACGCTTGGCTGAATAACTTGCGCGGCTAACTTTTACTCCACTTGAGCGTGATCGTGCGTCGCACCGTTTCACGCGTTTCGCGCTGCGGCTTTGCCGCACCCCTCGATCGCCGCGCGGTTGGCCGTCACGATCCTGTCGGCCCCGACGATGGCGCGGAACGCGGTGGGACTGGCGCTCTGGATCATACGCTGCCCGGCTTCCCAGCGGGGCAAGTCGAGCGTCCGCGCCGCCATGCGCTCGGGCCATTGCCAGCTCGCCGGTGCGATCTCGCGCGCGACCAGGCCCGGCACGATCGCCCATGCGAGGATGCCGGCCGCCACCCCACCCAGGGCAAACCATAGCTGCCGATTCTTCTGGTCGGCGCGTGTCCATGCGGACCCGGCGATGGCGCGAAGATCGGCCATGATGCGGGCCTTGTCCTCGCCCGCCTTGGCGAGCGCCGCCTGATCCTCGCGCCGGGCGGCGCTGCCCGCCGCGGCGATGCGCTGCGCCATCTGCTCCGGCGTCATCGCCAGCGCCGGGGCCGCTTTCAGGAATTGGCCGATGCGCGCGACGTTCTCGCCTGCCGTGTTCACGTTCTGCTGGAGCACGCCAAGCGTCTCGGTATGGTCGGGTATGTCGATCGCCGCGCTCGGCCGCCAAGCCCTCCACGGCGCAGCGCCAGCTCGCCGCGCATGGCCTCGAACGCCTCGGCCGCGCCTGCTCCGCCCTGATCGTCCTCGTTCGTCACCTGTCGTGAGCCTGCAACCCGTGATATTCCTCCGAGTTAATCAAAGGAGACCCAACAATCACCGGACCGGTCATGCCTAAGACACCACACACGAAAGGCCCGGACGAAACCCTTTCTCTCCTCGCCGATCCCTATCGGTTCATCTCCAGGCAGTGCCAGCGCCTAGGCGCAAACGCTTTTGAATCCCGTTTCCTGCTGAAAAAGACCAACTGCCTTAAGGGGGCCAAGGCCGCCGAAATCTTCTACGATACGACCCGCTTCGAGCGCGAAGGTGCCATGCCGGTCGCTATTCAGAAGACACTGCTGGGCCAAGGCGGCGTTCAGGGTCTGGACGGCGAGACCCATCGGCACCGCAAGCAGATGTTCATGGGCCTGATGACACCAGAGCGCGTGCGGGCGCTGGCGCAATTGTTCGAGGCCGAGTGGCGCAGGGCGGTGCCGGGCTGGACGCGCAAAGGAGAGATCGTCTTCTATGACGAGTTGCATGAGCCGCTGACGCGAGCGGTATGCGCTTGGGCGGGAGTTCCTCTTCCGGACGATGAAGCCGGCAACCGCGCGGGCGAGCTGCGGGCGCTGTTCGACGCCGCCGGCTCGGCGAGCCCAAGGCATCTTTGGTCACGGCTGGCCCGTCGTCGCGTCGACGCATGGGCGAAGCGGATCATTGAAGGCATTCGGGCCGGGAGCATCGGCTCGGGCTCGGGGACCGCGGCTTACGCGATAGCCTGGCATCGCGACCGGCACGACGATCTTCTTTCGCCGCACGTCGCAGCGGTCGAACTGGTAAATGTCCTTCGCCCGACCGTCGCGATCGCAGTGTACATCACCTTCGTCGCCCACGCGCTGCAAACCTGTTCAGGGATCAGGGCGGCCTTGGTTCAGCAGCCGGACTATGCCGAGCTCTTCGTCCAAGAGGTCCGCCGATTCTATCCCTTCTTTCCCGCTGTGGTGGCGCGCGCGAGCCAAGATTTCGAGTGGGAGGGGATGGCCTTTCCGGAAGGGCGTCAAGTGGTGCTAGACCTTTATGGGAGCAATCACGACGCAGCGACCTGGGCCGACCCCCAGGAGTTTCGCCCTGAGCGTTTCAGGGCTTGGGACGAAGACTCCTTCAACTTCATTCCGCAGGGCGGCGGCGATCACTATCTCGGCCATCGCTGTCCCGGCGAATGGATCGTCCTCGCGATCATGAAGGTGGCGGCACACCTCCTCGTCAACGCGATGCGCTATGACGTACCGGACCAAGACCTGAGCATCGATTTCGCCAGGCTGCCAGCGCTTCCGAAAAGCGGCTTCGTGATGCGCAACGTCCACATAGGTGGCTAGGGCCGCGTGCCGTGGTGATGGTGATCGGCTCCGTTATCGACCGTTTGCGCGAGTACGGGGTGCGATGCGACATCTACGCAGTCGAATGTTGGTTCAGCAAGTCGATCACGGCGCACCTCGCCGCCCCGTCGCCTTCGCAACGGTCGATGGTCGCAGCCAGCAGGCTTTCTAGTTGCGCCAGATCCTCCATCTTAGCGCGCACACGCTCTAGATGGTGAGCCGCGATCTCGCGGACCTCACTGCATGACGCCTGCGCAGAACCGCCAAGAGACAGGATCGCGCGCACCTCGGCCGGGGAGAAGCCGAGTTCGCGCGCGCGACGGACGAACCCAAGTGCGCGGACGTGACCGGTCCCATATACCCGCCGCCCGCCGCTTGTGCGGGGTGGCGTTGCGAGAACACCAACGCGCTCGAAGTACCGGATCGTCTCGATATTCACGCCAGTCCGGCGAGACAGCTCGCCGATCGTGATGCTTTCCTCAACGCGCATATATTGCTTGCTCCTGTAGTCACTACAGGATGCATAACGGGCTAACCCGCTAGAGGCGATAGATGAACCAAGAGACCATCCCGCGTGAACCCCTAGGCGCACCAACGTCACGACGTCGCGCCGACACGGGGCTATCCGCCCTCGGCGCGCTTGCGAGCTTAGCCGCTGTTCTAGCTGCGGCGTCATGCTGCGTCCTGCCCCTCGCACTCGCGGCGCTCGGCCTGGGGGCGGGCCTGTCCAGCAACTTCGCCGCGCTGATACCACTACGGTGGCCGCTAACGGCGACCTCCCTCATCGGCTTGGCTGCTGGGTGGTGGGCCTACGCGCAGCGGCGGAGGTCCTGTGCTGGGGACCGGTCCTGCACAATGCCGCTGCCCTCGCGCGCGACACCTATCCTGCTCGCGATTGGAACGGTTCTGACGCTTATCGCGTTCGCCTGGGACCTCCTAGAAGCGCCGCTGATGAACGCGCTTTCCTGATGCAGCTCACCTCAACCCTGACCTGTCCCAAATGCGGCGGGGTGGCCACCGAAAGGATGCCCACCAACGCCTGCCAATTCTTCTATGATTGCCGGCATTGCGCGGTGGTGCTGCGGCCCCTGGCTGGCGACTGCTGCGTGTTCTGCTCATTTGGCGATGTCCCATGCCCTCCGATCCAGGAAGCGAAAGCAAACGGGACTGTGGCGGGCTGCTGCGGGTGAGGCGATAGCTTCACGTTTCTTCGTGAACTGGGGTCCTGCTCGCCAAGGTCGCGCAAGCGAAATTGCCTACTTCGGTCTTATTCGACCGGTTCCTGACCTGCCTCAACTGCTCATTTTCGAGAGGGCATTTGAACAGGATAGCATTTCGGGCGCTTCAAAAACCCTTGCTCCTCCAGTTGCTAGAGCATGTAACCGCAATTTGCTCTCCTGCGGACGGGGGGCTGGAGGTGGCTTTTTGACGGCCCGTGTTGAAGCAATCGGTATGTCTCGACGCTCATTAGTGGCGCGGTTGGTGGCCTGTGGAACCGGCTTGGTGCTCGGTTCTCCAACGCTCGCGCGACAGACTTCCCGGTCTGCGGCCTCGTGGAACTTCGGCGCGGCTCACCTCGAATGGGAGCCGCTGGAAGTCGGCACGGGTGATACCCTCCTTGTTTCGGCACAAGTGCGCGGAGTGCCGGCGCGGGCGGTGCTCGACAGTGGCAGCGGCGCGTCGATCATGAGCACGGCGCTCGCGGCGAAGCTCGGCTTGAACAATGGTGAGCGGCGCATGATTAGCGGGCTGAGCGCCAAGGCCCCGGTGCTGCTGGTCCGCGACATCGACGTACAGCTCGCCCGCGAAACCCGTCGCTTACCCTTTGCCGTTGTTGGTGATCTGAGTTCAGTGTCGGCGGCCTTCGGACGACCGATCGACGTTCTCCTCGGTGCCGATATGTTCACGGGCAGCTGCATCGCGCTCGATTTCGCGAACAGGCGTATGGCGGTCGTCAAGTCAGGCACGTTTCTCGCCGGCCCCGACTGGCGCGCTGTCGCGCTCGGACGCGGTGCCAAGCAGGAGCTGTTCATCCGGGCCTCCGTCGAGGGCCTGTCTCCCGTGCCCTTGATGATCGATCTTGGCAGCTCGGCCGCGCTGATGCTCTCGTCGGCCTATGCCCGCGATCAAGGGCTGTTGAACGGGAAGCTCGTCTCGACCGCGGCGATCGGCGGCGTCGATGGTGTGCGTATCAACGATGCTTTCACGATCCAGAACATCAACATCGAAGGGCTTGGCGTCTCGAACGTCCCCACACTCGGGATGAGAGCTTGGCTCTCCACCAGCACGGTTGGCAATGTCGGCCTACCGCTGATCGCTCAATTCGACGTGGTGTTCGACGTGACCGCCGGATTCGTGTGGCTCCGGCCACTCGGTCCTCGTCGTCGCCTGCCGATGCTGAAGGACCTTAGCGGCCTTGGCCTCGCAGCCTCACCAACGGCGCTCACCGTTGTTCATGTGGCGGCGAACAGTCCCGCGGAAAAGGCTGGCTGGGCGGTCGGCGACCGGATCGTGGCGGTGAACGGCCATTCGATCGATGCGAACTATACGCGTGGGGAGCTCTGGCAAGTGCGCTCCCGGCCTGCTGGCACCCTCGTAAAGCTGACGATGGCCTCGGGTGATGTGCGCGAGCTCAGGCTGGCCGATTATTATTGATCGGCTTGAGGGTGGCCTTTGCCGATCGCCTTCATGATCCGACAATCGGCCATGCGCGCCTTGGTGCAGCTCTGGCTGAGCATTGCCAACTCATCCCGCAACACCGCGAGTTGCGCCAGTCTCTCCTCCACATCCTTGAGGTGCTGAGCAGCGATAGCTGAGGCGGCACCACAATCCTGGTCCGGGTTCTGCGCCAGCCCCATCAACGAACGGATCTCGTCGACGGAGAAGCCAAGCCGGCGACCGTTGCGGATGAAGTGCAAACGCTCAATGTCACTGGCATCGTAGGTTCTGCGACCCGACGCCGTGCGAGGGGCGGATCGGAGCAACCCGATCGACTCATAAAAGCGGATCGTCGTCACCTTCGTCGAGGTCTCGCTGGCGAGCTGCCCAATCATCACCGGCTTCATCATGCCATCCTTGCTTATGCGAACGTGTCGCACATTTCGCTTGCTTCTACAGCGACTGGAGGTGGTAAGGAAGGCCGCATGAATGCTTCTACCGAAAGCTGCGGGTGCCACGGGGAGCCCGCGCGCGCGCAAACCGATCCGGCCTATCGCCGTGCGCTGCTGACCGTCGTGGTGCTCAACCTCGGCTTCGGAGTCGCCGAGCTGTTCGGCGGGTTCATCGCCGATAGCCAAGCGCTGAAAGCGGATTCCCTCGATTTTCTCGGGGACGGGTCGATCAGCCTTATCGGTCTTCTCGCGCTTGCCTGGTCCGCACGGGCGAGGGCAAAGGTCGCGCTGACGCAGGGGTTGTTTCTCGGTGCGCTTGGCGTGGGCGTAATCGGTTTCGCGATTTGGCGCGCCCTGAACGCAACCGCGCCGGATGCCGAACTGATGGGCACAATCGGCGTTGTCGCGCTCGCGATCAATGTCGTGTCCGCCTTGGTGCTTGCGCGTTTCCGGGAAGGGGACGCCAATGTTCGCGCGATCTGGCTGTTCAGCCGCAACGACGCGCTCGCCAATGTCGCGGTGATCGCCGCGGCCGGTCTGGTGGCGTGGACAGGAAGCGCCTGGCCGGACCTCGCCGTCGCCGGCCTCATCGCCCTCCTGTTCCTCCACTCCGCTTATGAAATCGTCACTGGCGCTCGGCGCGAACTGGGAGAGCGGTAGTGCGTCTGCTCACCTTGATCCGGGCAATGCTCTCGCTGCGGCTGCTCGCCGCGCTCGCTGCGCTGCTGATCCCTGCTGCGGCATTCGCCGAACCCGGCGACGTGCAAACCGCATGGCGGCTGCTCGACTATATGGCCGTCGATTATGGAGGCGCGGTCGCGAACGGTCGGATCAAGAGCGCGTCGGAATACGCCGAAATGAATGAGTTTGCCGCGTCGGTCTCGACACGGCTTCAAGGCCTGCCGGCGAAGCCGGAGCGCCAAGCCCTCATTCAGCGGGCCGCCAACCTCCAAGCGGTAATCGCGGAAAAGGGATCGACTGAACAGGTGGCAACACTGGCGCACGGGCTCGCGGCCGATCTGCTGCGCGCCTACCCGGTGCCGCTCGCGCCCGATAAGGCTCCGAACCTCGTCTCCAGCGATGCACTGTTCCGACAATCCTGCGCGTCCTGCCACGGGATGACGGGCAACGGCCGTGGCCCTGACGCCGCCAAGCTCGCTACGCCCCCGATTGCTTTCACCGATGCCGAGCGCGCGCGCCAGCGCAGCGTGTTCGCGCTCTATCAGGTGGTGACGCAAGGCATCGACGGGACCGCGATGCAGAGCTTCGCCGATCTGCCCAACGATCAGCGCTGGGCGTTAGCATTCCGAGCCGGGAGCTTCGCCTTCACGGATGCGCAGGCGCGCGAAGGCGAGCGGCTTTGGAAATCCGACCCGACCCTTCGCCGGCGCATTCCGGACCTGAAAACCCTGGTCGCGCTCACCCCGGCCGCGCTCGGCGCGGCGATCGGCGACGCCAAGGCTGACGCCGTGCTCGCGTTCCTGCGTCGTCATCCCGAACAGGTGATACAACAGGCTCCCGGCTCGCTCGCGGTCGCCCGCGCCAAACTCGCCGAAAGCGTGGCGGCTGCGCGGCGCGGCGATGCGCGCATGGCGAAAGAGCTGGCGCTGTCGGCCTATCTCGATGGGTTCGAGCCGATCGAGCCAACACTCACCGCGCGCGACGCGACGCTGATGGGTCGAATCGAGGGCGCGATGGGGGAGTTCCGCGCCTCGATCGACCGGGGCGCGTCGCCCGATGATCTCGCGGAGAAGGTCGCAGTACTGGGCGGCCTTTTCGACGATGCGGAAGCGGCGCTCGCGCCTGATGCCGCCACCGAAGCGTCCACGTTCCTGGGCGCGTTCACGATCCTGCTGCGTGAAGGGCTCGAAGCCCTGCTCATCGTTGTCGCCATGATCGCGTTCCTGCGTAAAGCCGAGCGCGGCGAGGCGCTGCGGTACGTGCATGGCGGCTGGGTCAGCGCGATCATCGCGGGCGGGATCACCTGGGCGGTCGCCACCTATGCGATCGGGATCAGCGGTGCGAGCCGGGAGCTGACGGAAGGGTTTGGCTCGCTGTTCGCCGCGGTCGTGCTGCTCTCGGTCGGGATTTGGATGCACGGCAAGGCGCAGGCCGATCAGTGGCAGCGCTATATTCGCGAGAAGATGTCGCGGGCGCTCTCGGGCGGGTCGGGCTGGTTCCTGTTCGGGCTGGCGTTCGTCGTAGTTTATCGCGAGGTCTTCGAGACGATCCTGTTCTATGCCGCGCTTTCGGCGCAAGGTGACAACGGGATGCTTCTCGCGGGGGCCGGGTCGGCGATTGGACTGCTCAGCCTGATCGCTTGGGCCATGCTTCGCTACAGTCGCAAGCTGCCGATCGCGCAGTTCTTCCGCTATAGCTCCTGGCTCATGGCGGTCCTGACCGTCGTGCTGGCGGGTAAAGGCGTCGCCGCGCTCCAGGAAGCCGGCCTTATCAACATCGCACCGCTCGCGGACGTGCCACGGCTGTCGATGCTCGGCGTGTTTCCCACTTGGCAATCGGTGCTGGCGCAACTCCTGATGGCGGTCGCCATTGCGGTCGGGTTCGCCTGGAACGGGCGCGACCGATCCCGCTCGGGTTCCGGCTCAGTGACCCTTGGTTCGAATTAGTGCAATGACATGAAAACCCTTCCGTGATAGAGGCAAGCTAGTGCGAGCCTTTTTGCCTTTCCTGACATGCCTGATGCTGGTCCTGACCAGCTTCTCCGGCATGGCCCATGCCGCCGATCTGGCGGGGGGAAGCATCGCGGGCGTTGAGTTCACGGTCCATACCGCCGGTGACATCGATCAGGTGCCATCGGACTCGGACAAGAATGTCCCGCATCATCACAATTATTGTCACGGACACGACGTCGGCGCGCCTGCGCGCACGACGATGGAATATACCCCCGTCCTCACAGTGCCCAAGCCGACAATCTCCGCCTCTGCGTCGCTCGACGGCCGCACCGGCATGGTCCATTTGAGGCCCCCCCAAGCCTGACGTCCGATTTGGGCGTGCGTTGGCGCGCCCCTGTCGATCATCGTCAGGAGTCCTATTTTCATGAATCGTATCCTCGCGGCCATGCTGGCCGCAGCGTCTTGCGCCACGATGGCGCAGGCGCAGGTCGGACCGTCCGCGCCTGTTGCGCAGGATGCGCCGGTCTACACGCTTGACCAAGCGGTCAGTGCAGCGGGCGGTTCGGCCCCTGCTGCGGAAGCGGCGACAGCTGGAATCGACGCGGCCCGTGCAGGTCGCACAGTCGCCGGCTTGCGGCCCAATCCGGTGGTTCAAGGCCAAGTCGAGAATGTCATCGGCTCCGGGCCGTATCGGGGGGTCCGCAGCGCGGAAACCACGGTCGGCTTTGCGATCCCGATCGAGCTAGGCGGCAAGCGCGGCGCCCGCGTCGCGGTCGCCAATGCGCAATTGTCCCGGGCCGAGATCCAGGCCGCGATCATCGCGGCGGATGTCCGGCTTCAGGTAACGCAGCTCTATGTCGAAGCGGTCGCGGCCGATCGCCGGGTAATGACAGCCCGCGATCAGGCCCGGATCGCCAGCGATGCGCTGCGGGCCGCGAGCGTTCGCGTGCAGGCAGGGCGGGCATCGCCACTCGAGCAACAGCGCGCGGATGTCGCGCGTATCAATGCCGACGCCAATGTGGAGCGGCAGCTTCGCTTGGCCGAGGCGGCCCGCGCCAATCTGGCGCGTCGGATCGGACGGCCGATCGACGGCCTGCTCGATGACACGCTGCTCGATCGCCTTCCCGATGTGAACGTCTATGGGCCGTTGGCACCGGTCAACACGACCGGCACACTCGCGCTGGCGGCAGCCAACGCGGATTTCTCCATTGCCGAAGCCGGCGTGCGGCTCGCGCGCGCCAATCGCGTGCCTGACCTGAACGTCGGGCCGTCGATCCGCCGCCTGGAAGCGACCAACGACATGGCGGCGGTGTTCAGCGTGTCGATCCCGATCCCGGTGTTCAACAATGGTCGCGCCGCGATTGCGCAGGCGACCGCGCAGCGGACCCAGGCGGATGCGCAGCGCCGCGTGACCGCGCTCGACATCGAACAGGCGATCACGGACGCGCAGGCGCAGGCGGCCAATGCCGCAACGACGGCTCGTGCGGCGTCGGGGCCGGCGCTGGCGGCTGCACAGGAGGCCGCCCGCATCGCGCGGATCGGCTATCGCGAGGGCAAGTTCGGCCAGCTCGAATTGCTCGATGCTGAACGCACGCTCGCCGAAACGCGGGTCGCCGCGATCGACGCGCTTGCCAATTACCAGAATGCCCGCGCGCAAGTGGAGCGACTGACCGCTCGTGCGCCCAATGGGGGGAATCAGTGATGAAGAGCTTTTATCTCGCGGGCGCGGCGTCGCTCGCCCTGCTCTTGGCTGCCTGCGGCGGCAAGGATGGCGGAAACGAGGCAACTGCCGAAGGCGCAGCTGCCAATGAGACGGCAGCGGGCACGGAAAAGGGCGGTGCTGAAGGCGGTCATGCCGGTGAAGGCGTCGTCACATTGGGTGCCGACCAGATCGCCACAGCGGGCGTCCAGGTCGGACGGCCGATCATCGGCGGGGCCGGGACGATCGAGCTGCCCGCGATCATCGAGGGCGACCCACAGGGAACGCAGGTCGTCTCGGCCGCAATTGCGGGACGCGTGGTCGCGCTCACCCGTAACCTCGGCCAATCGGTCGGACGCGGCCAGACCATTGCGGTCATCGAAAGCCGCGAGGCGGCGCAGATCAAGGGCGAGGTCGAGGCGGCGCGGGCGCGGCTTCAGCTCGCTAATTCGAACCTCGCGCGCGAACAGCGGCTGTTCGCGCAGAGAGTCTCCCCTGAACAGGATCTGATCGCCGCCCGCACAGCGGCGACGGAGGCGCGGATCGCCCTGACGCAGGCGCAGAGCATGGTTTCGGCGGCGGGTGTCGGCGGCGGCGGGCTCAACCGGCTCGGCATTGCCGCGCCGATCTCGGGCCAGATCATTGCGCGCCCCGTGACGCTGGGACAAACGGTCGCGGCGGATGCCGAACTCTATCGCATCGCCAACCTGAGCCAGGTGTCGATCGCGCTTAATCTCAAGCCCGAGGATGCGGGCCGGGTGCGTCCCGGCAATACGGTGCTGGTGAAGGCGGCAGGCCGTCAGGCGACCGCCCGCGTGACCTTCGTGTCGCCGGCGCTTGATCCGCAGACGCGGCTCGTGCCTGCGCTCGCCACCCTCGACAATCGCGGTGGCGAATGGCGGGTCGGCGAGCCTGTGACGGCAGCCGTGCAGCTCACGGGCAGCGGCGGGAGCGGGGCGGTCCGCGTGCCGACGACGGCGGTCCAGAGTTTCGAGGGCAAGTCGGTCGTGTTCGTGCGCACGCCCACCGGCTTCAAGGCGACCCCGGTCCAGCTCGGCGATGCGTCGGGCGACACGGTGATCGTCCGGTCGGGCCTGACCGGCAACGAACAGATCGCCACCACCGGAAGTTTCACGCTCAAGGCCGAGATCGGCAAGGGCGAAGCGAGCCACGAGGATTAAGCCATGATCGCCCGTATCGTAACCTGGGCGGTCGAGAAGCGCTGGCTAGTCCTGCTCCTCACCGTCATCGTCGCCGCCATCGGCGCGTTTTCCCTCTACCGGCTACCGATCGACGCGGTGCCGGACATCACCAACAATCAGGTCCAGATCAACGTCCGCGCGCCTGCCCTCTCGCCCGAGCTGGTCGAGAAGCAGGTGTCGTTTCCAATCGAAACCGCGCTCGCCGGCACCCCCGGCCTGGAATATACGCGCTCGTTGAGCCGCAACGGCTTCGCGCAGATCACGGCGGTCTTTTCGGACGCGACGGACATCTATTTCGCCCGCCAGCAGGTGGGCGAGCGTCTGCGGGGCGTGCAAGAGAATCTGCCCGACGGCGTGAACCCTGAAATGGGTCCGATCGCGACAGGCCTGGGCGAGGTGTACATGTACACCGTTCGTCTCGATCATCGCGAGGACGACAAGCACAAGCCCGGTGAACCGGGCCAACAGCCCGATGGCAGCTACATCACGCCAGAGGGCGAGCGACTGACGACCGAAGAGGACAAGGCGACCTACCTGCGCACCGCGCAGGACTGGATCGTGACGCCGCTTCTGAAGACCACACCGGGCCTCGCCGGTGTCGACTCGATTGGCGGTTACGCCAAGCAGTTCCTCGTCGTGCCCGACGTGCAGAAGCTGGCCTCGCTCGGCATCACGCTGACGGACCTGGGAAATGCGCTGGAGCGCAATAACACCAGCGTCGGCGGTGGCTTCGTCAATCGCAATGGCGAAGGTCTGGCTGTTCGCTCGGATGCGCTCGTTCGCAATGCCAGCGAGTTGGCCAGGACCGTGATCGCGACACGTAACGGCGTGCCGATCACGGTCGAACAAGTTGCGACTGTGAAGACGGGTCAGGCGATCCGCATGGGTTCGGCATCGGAGAACGGTACCGAAGTCGTCGTCGGCACGGCGATCATGCGGATCGGCGAGAACAGCCGCATCGTGTCGACCGCGGTCGCTGAGAAACTGAAGACGATCAACGCTTCGCTGCCTCCTGACGTCGTAATTCAGCCGGTGCTGAACCGCACCGAGCTGGTCAATTCGACGATCAAGACGGTCGCGAAAAACCTGTCCGAAGGCGCGGTGCTGGTCATCGTCGTGCTCTTCCTGCTGCTCGGCAACTTCCGTGCGGCCCTGATCGCGGCGTTGGTCATCCCGATCACCATGATGCTGACAGGCTTTGGTATGCTGCGCGCTGGGGTCTCGGCCAATCTGATGAGCCTTGGGGCTTTGGACTTCGGTCTGATCGTCGACGGCGCCGTCATCATCGTTGAAAACGCGCTGAGGCGGCTTGCCGAACAACAGCATCATGAAGGTCGCTTGCTGACCGTCAAGGAACGGCTTGCGACCGTGGCAGCCGCCGCTCGCGAGATGATCCGCCCCTCGGTTTACGGGCAGGCAATCATCATCCTCGTCTACGTACCGCTGCTCACGCTGACCGGCGTGGAGGGTAAAACGTTCGGACCGATGGCGCTGACCGTCATCATCGCGCTCGCCTTCGCCTTCATCCTCTCTCTCACCTTCGTGCCGGCGATGATTGCGATCTGGCTGTCGAAGAAGGTCGAGGAGAAGGACGGCCGCATCATCACGTGGCTGAAGAAGCGCTACGAACCCGGTCTCGACCGGGCCATGAAGCGCCCGACGCTGACGATCGGTGCGGGTGTGGGAAGCCTTGTGGTGGCGGCGCTTGCTTTCACTACGCTCGGCTCGGTGTTCCTGCCGCAGCTCGACGAAGGCGATTTGCTGATCCAGTCGCTCCGCATTCCGGCAACGTCGGTCCAGCAGAGCCAGGCGATGCAGGTGCCGATCGAGCGGATGATGTCGAAGCAGCCGGAGGTGCAATTCGTCTATTCCAAGACGGGCACCGCCGAGCTGGCGGCCGACCCGATGCCGCCGAACGCGACCGACATGTTCGTCATCCTGAAGCCGCGCAAGGATTGGCCGGATCCTGAGCTTCCCAAGGAGGAGCTGGTCAGCCGGATCGAGGGTAATCTCGCGAAGATTCCGGGAAATGCCTACGAGATCACCCAGCCCATCCAGATGCGCTTCAACGAGCTGATCGCCGGCGTGCGCGGCGACATCGCGGTGAAGGTGTTCGGGGACGACTTCAACCAGATGAACCGGACGGCCGAGCAAATCGCGGCGGTGCTGCGCAGAACGCAAGGCGCAGCGGACGTGAAGGTGGAGCAGACGACCGGTCTTCCCATGCTCGACATTCGCGTCAACCGCGACGCGATGGCGCGGTTGGGCGTTACGGCTCAGGATGTGCAGGACACCGTGACTGCGACGATCGGCGGGCGAACATCGGGCCAGATCTTCGAGGGCGACCGTCGCTTCCCGGTGGTGATCCGCCTGTCGGAGGCGCAGCGCGCCGACATCGGCCTGCTCCAGCAGGTGCAGGTGCCGGTGGCAGGCGGCGGCTATGTGCCGCTGTCCAGTGTCGCTGACATCAAGGTCGTCGACGGTCCCAATCAGATCAGCCGCGAAAACGGGAAGCGGCGCGTGGTGGTGCAAGCCAACGTGCGTGGTCGCGATGTCGGTAGCGTCGTTGCAGACGCGCAGGCGGCGATCGGCAGCCAGGTCCGGCTGCCTGCCGGTGCCTATCTCGAATGGGGCGGTCAGTTCGAGAACCTGCAATCGGCGAGCGAGCGGCTGAAGCTGGTCATTCCGGCCTGCTTCATCCTGATCCTGTTGCTGCTTTATGGCGCATTGGGATCGGTCCGCGATGCCGCGATCGTCTTCACCGGCGTGCCATTCGCGCTGGTGGGCGGCGTTCTGCTGCTCTTCCTGCGCGGCATGGACTTTTCGATCTCGGCGGCGGTGGGCTTCATCGCCCTGTCGGGCATCGCGGTCCTCAACGGCCTCGTCATGGTCAGCTCAATCCAGGATCTGATCCGGTCGGGGCTATCGCGCGAGGAGGCGGCCCATGTCGGCGCAATGCAGCGTCTGCGGCCAGTCGTCATGACCGCGCTCGTCGCAAGCCTCGGCTTCGTGCCGATGGCGCTTGGCGAGGGGGCGGGCGCGGAGGTGCAGAAGCCATTGGCGACCGTCGTCATCGGCGGCCTGATCTCGGCGACGCTGCTGACGCTGTTCGTGCTGCCGACGCTCTACGCCCGGTTCGGGCAGAAAGTGATCGAGAAGCCCGAGCACTACAATGAGGAGCATGAAGGGGACGACCACGGTCAGACCTTCGTGAACAACTTGGCCTGATGGGTGCGCGGGGCGATCCGCGATCGCCCCGCTCATCTCTGGGAGATGGGGATATGCCTCGCACCATAACCAGCTCAATGCTTCACGGCGGGCCACTGCGGATCTGGTCGGCGATCACCGATCCGGATCATCGTCGGGCTTGGAGTCCGCTCGTATTCCTCGACAACCCGTGCCAGCTTGGCGAAACGGAATGTACCTTCGCGATCCAGGGCATCACCCGGCCAATTCGGACGCCGGCCCGGGTCGATCAATTCGATAAGCCGCGCGCCTTCGCTTGGTCCTGCGGCATCCCTTATCTGTTCACGCTCGAAGAACGGTACGAGCTGGCAGGGGACGATGGTGGCACTAGGCTAACACATAGCTGCACGCTGGGCGGGGCGCTGTCTCTGCCGTTCGCGGCGATGATGTTGCGTCGTCTGCGGTCCCTGATGATCGAGGCTGATGATCGCCTCGCAACCTATCTGCGCTGGCGGGTGGGTCAGCCTGCCCGTGGGATCAATCGTCAGCGCGTCCCCTCCCGCTACAGGAGGAAGGCGCGATGATGCCGTTGAAGCGGGTACTGCCCGCCCTCATCCTCGTTGTCGGCCTGGCGGCTTGCACGGAAAGCAAGCCGCCAGCCCCGCCAACGGAGCAGCAAATCCATTCGTCCGACAGCGCCGTGGCGACCGGGGAAATGGGGCGCCATCCCTATCGCTGTTCCGACGGGGAACCGCTGTTCGTCGACTACAAGGACAACGGCCTGCAGATCGATTTGCGGCGCTCCAGCAGCGCCGTGCCCATGACGCTGACCGCGCCAGCGCAGGGCCTCCAATATGTCGGCGAGACAGCCACCGCGACCTTCAAGGGGTCGCAGCTCACCGTCGTGGATGGCGAGGGCCGCACCCGAATCTGCGAACGGGAGGGCACCCGATGAACCGTCCTGTCTTCCGACACGTCGCACTGGAACGGGAGAGAAACGATGTCTGACACGTCGATCTCGAATGTGATGGCCATTCGGGCCGAAGTGATCGCGCGAAGCCGCGCTTTGCGTGCGGCGCAGCCGACGGCACCGCCCGGCGTGACGCCGACCGCTCCGGCGTCGAACTTTGCCGACACCCTCAATGCCGTGGTCGCGAAGGTCAACGAGACCCAGGAGCAGGAGGATGTCGTCACCGAAGCATATGAGCGTGGCGAAACCACCGACATTGCAACCGTCGCGCTCATCCAGAGCCGCGCATCCATTACTTTCGAGGCGACCCTGCAAGTCCGGAACAAGCTGCTGTCCGCTTATCGGGACATCATGAACATGCCGATCGGATGACGATTGCTAAGAGATTTAGGGCGTAATTGATATGATAGTCGGCGCGAGGCCACGTTTTAGGCAGATCATTATCGAGGTTTGGAAGCCTCTCACGATCCTGTTCGTGTGGGACGTGGCGGTGACGGCATTCCACATGATGACCCCGATCAAGGAACCGCCTTTGCCGACGGCGCTGTTCGGCACTGCCATCGCGCTCTTCATGGGGTTTCGGACCAACGCAGCTTATGCGCGCTGGTGGGAAGCGCGAACCCTTTGGGGCGCGCTCATCAATGCGTCGCGCAGCCTGGCCAGGATCACACGCAGCCTGACCAAGGGGGAACCCGAGGGCAGTGAGACGCGGCACAACATCATCCTGCGGCAGATCGCCTTCGCGCACTCGATGCGCTGCCAGCTTCGCCGACAGTCGCCCTATGAAGACATTGCCCGGATCGCCGGAACGGACGTCGCCGATATGGCGGTCGCTCGCCTGAACCCTGCCAACGCGCTCTTGGAGGACATATCGGGCAATTACGCCGACGCGCTCGCGGAAGGTCGGATCACCGAGATCCAGCAGGCAACTGTAGAGCGCGTCCTGATCGACATCGCCAATGCGCAGGGTGGCATGGAGCGGATCAAGAACACGCCGCTGCCCAATGGCTTTCGGTTTTTCCCGAACCTCTTCACGCGCGTGTTCTGCGTGCTGCTTCCGATCGCGCTGGTCGAATCCCTGGGCCTTGCCACGCCGATCGGATCGACGCTGATCGGACTCGTCTTCCTCGCGGTGCTGAGCATCGGCGAGGATCTGACCGATCCGTTCGCCAATAGCGTCCACGATGTCCCGCTCACGGCCATGTGCCGCACGATCGAGATCGACCTTCTTCAGACGGCGGGACTACCGGCCCCTGAGCCGCTGACGCCCGATCACGGCGTGCTGTGGTGAGGGCGGTGCGCGCCTTGCGGCACCTGCCTGGCCTGACAGCCGCGCGCATCGGCGCCGTTCTGTTCGCGGGTATGGTCGTAGGGGCGTGCAACCCCGCTCCAAGCCAACCGGCCGAGCCGGCGCATGAAAAGCATCTGACGCCTCGATTGATCGCGCAGCGCATCATGTATTGCGACGATGGATCGCGCGCCGATGTCGACTTCATCGACGACGGCCTGAAGATGGGTGTCACCTGGCTGCCCAAGGGCAGAACCGAGATCCTGCACGCGCAACGGACCGGCGAAGAATTTCGCGGCGACCAGTCGCGGGCAGTCGTGGCGGGCGGGTCGATCGCCTTCACGCAGCGCGGGAAGATCCGCGTCTGTCATCGAACACCGGAGGAATCATAGGATATGCAGGCATTGCTCTACACGCTTGCGCCTGTGTTGGCGGTCGTGCTCGGCGCGATCATCGCGAGCCGCACAAAGTTAAATCCTGGCCTCGTGGCGGGGCTACAGCATCTTGCTGCCGGCGTCGTGTTCGCGGCGGCAGCGACTGAAATCCTGCCGCAGGTCAAGCATGAGGCTTCGCCCAGCGCGACGTTGATCGGCGGGGCGGCGGGCGTCGTAACGATGCTGGGTCTCAAGGCTTTCGAGGCCCGCTTCAAGGGGCCGATGGCGCTGCTCGCCGCGATCGGCATCGACATCCTGGTCGATGGCCTGGTGCTCGGCCTTGCGTTCGTCGCGGGCGAGAAGGCGGGATTTCTGCTGACGATCGCGCTGACACTCGAAGTGCTCTTCCTGGGTCTGACACTGACCAACGAGCTGGCGGAAACCTATCGCTCGCGCCTGCGCATCATCGTGATCGTCTCGGCCTTGGCGCTGCTGCTGCCGATCGGCGCGCTCGCTGCCGTTCCTGTCGCCACGCTCTCGCCGGTAATGGTCGCTGGCTTCCTGAGCTTTGGGCTGATGGCGCTGCTCTACCTCGTCACGGAAGAGCTGCTGGTTGAGGCGCACGAGAAGCCTGACACCCCGCTCATCAGCTCGATGTTCTTCGTAGGGTTCCTCGCCCTCCTGACGCTCGAGGAGATCATGGGATGAATGCGAGCAACGACAACGCGGGCACGCAGGAGCGTCGCACGCTCTGGATCGTGCTGCTGCTGAACGCAGCAATCGCAGCGGGCTTTTTCGTATCCGGCGCGTTCGCCGATTCAAGTGCGCTCATCGCCAACGGCGTCGACAATCTGTCCGACACCGCCGTTTACGCTCTCAGCCTCGTCGCGCTGACCCACGGTAAGACGTGGAAGACGCGCGCCGCGATCGCATCGGGGGTAATGCTGCTGATCTTTGCGGGCGGCATCCTGATCGATGTCGGGCGACGCTATGTGCAGGGGAGCGAGCCGATCGGACCGACCATGATGGTCATGTCGGCGATCGCCGGCGTCGTAAACTACCTCTGCCTGCGGCTGCTCCAGCGGCTCAAGGATCCGGACGTTAACCTACGGGCCGCCACCACCTTCAGCTTCAATGACTTCATTTCCAATGGCGGCATCCTGATCGCGGGCGTGCTGGTGCTGTGGCTGGGCACCAACTGGCCGGACCTTCTGGTCGGCTTCGCTACCGCCATCATCGCCATCAAGGGCGGTGTCGAAATCCTGCGCGACGCGCGCGCCGAAACCAAGAAAAGCGAAAGGAGGTCGTCATGAACGACAAGCTCGAACTCGATATTCCAGTATTGTTGCCGGACCTTCCTGACGCGGCCGACGCTTGCCTGGACCGTCTCGTATCAACCCTGTCAAAGCGCGAAGGCGTCGAGCGGGCGCATGTGATCTGCCTCGATGGCGACACGCCGGCGGCCCTGTGCATCCATTTCGACGCCGCCAAGCTACCGCTGCCGCGATTGCGTGAAATGGTGCGGGCCGCAGGTGCCGAAATCACTGAACGCTACGGTCATGCGATCTGGCAGGTGACGGGGATCAGTCACGAACGGCGGGCGCGCACGGTCAGCGATGCGCTATGCGCGTTGCCCGGGGTGGTACAGGCAAGCGCCAGCACCAGCGGGTCGGTCCGGGTCGAATATGATCGCCGAGAGACCACAGAAGAGGAAGTGCGCGCTGCTCTTCGCAAGCTGAAGGTGAGGGTTGGCAAGCGGGTCGCCGCCGATGACCATGCCGGCCACGACCACGGCCCCGGGGGCCACGACGCGGGCGAAGAGAAGCACGGCCCCGGCGATGGTCACGACCATAGCCACGCCGAATTTCTCGGCCCCAATACCGAGCTGATCTTCGCGCTTGCCTGCGGCGCGCTGCTGGGGATCGGCTATGCGATCGAAAGGCTGGTTGCCGGCGCACCGGAGTGGCTGCCCACGGCCTGCTATGTCGCAGCCTATTTCTTCGGCGGGTTCTTCACGCTGCGCGAGGCGATCGACAACCTTCGGATGAAGAAGTTCGAGATCGACACGCTGATGTTGGTTGCTGCCGCCGGCGCCGCTGCGCTGGGCGCATGGGCCGAAGGCGCGCTGCTGCTGTTCCTGTTCAGCCTTGGCCATGCGCTTGAGCATTACGCGATGGGACGCGCCAAGAAGGCGATCGAGGCGCTGGCGAAGCTCGCGCCCGAAACCGCGACCGTGCGACGCGACGGCCAGACCAGCGAAATCCCGGTCGAGCAAATGGTCGTTGGGGATGTCGCCATCGTCCGCCCGAACGAGCGCCTGCCTGCTGACGGCTTCGTCATCACGGGCACCAGCGCGATCAACCAAGCCCCGGTGACCGGCGAGAGCATCCCGGTCGACAAGGTGCCGGTCGCGGACGCGGCAGCCGCCCGCGCCAAGCCCGATGCGGTCGAGGCGGAGAGCCGCGTCTTTGCCGGCACGATCAATGGCGGCGGCGCGATCGAGATCGAGGTGACGCGCCGATCCAACGAGTCCGCGCTCGCCAAGGTGGTGAAGATGGTGAGCGAGGCGGAGACGCAGAAGTCGCCGACGCAGCGCTTCACCGATCGGTTCGAGCGCATCTTCGTGCCCGCCGTCCTGATCCTGTCGGTGCTGCTGCTGTTCGCCTGGGTGGTCATCGACGAGCCGTTCCGCGACAGCTTCTATCGCGCGATGGCGGTACTGGTCGCAGCGAGCCCTTGCGCGCTCGCGATCGCGACGCCGAGCGCGGTCCTGTCCGGCGTCGCGCGCGCGGCACGTGGCGGTGTGCTGGTGAAGGGCGGTGCGCCGCTCGAAAACCTCGGATCGCTCAAGGCGATCGCCTTCGACAAGACCGGCACGCTGACCGAAGGGCGCCCGCGCATCACCGATGTCGTGCCCGTCGACGGCACCGACGAAGGCGAGCTGCTGTCGCTGGCCGTCGCTGTCGAGGCGCTGAGCGATCACCCGCTGGCCCAAGCGATCGTCAACGACGGCCGCGAACGCCTGAATGGGCGCCCGTTGCCCACCGCTGGCGACCTCAAGAGCCTGACCGGTCGTGGCGTCACCGCGAGCGTGGATGGCGAGACGGTGTGGATCGGCAAGGCCGAGATGTTTGGGGGCGAGGGCATACCGGCGCTGGGGCAGGGGGCGCAGGACGCGATCGCGAAGCTGCGCGAGAACGGCCGCACGACGATGGTCGTCCGCAAGGGAGACCGCGACCTAGGCGCGATCGGCCTGATGGACACGCCCCGCGAAGCGGCCAAGACCGCGCTGCGCCGGCTGCACGAGATGGGTGTGTCGCGGATGATAATGATCTCCGGCGATCACCAGAAGGTCGCCGAAGCGATCGCCAACGATGTCGGAATCGATGAGGCGTGGGGCGACCTCATGCCCGAAGACAAGGTGGCCGCAATCAAGAAGCTTGCCGGCGAGGACAAGGTCGCGATGGTCGGCGACGGCGTGAACGACGCGCCCGCGATGGCGAGCGCCACGGTCGGCATCGCAATGGGCGCGGCGGGGTCGGACGTAGCGCTCGAGACGGCCGACGTAGCGCTGATGGCCGACGACCTGGCGCACTTGCCGTTCGCGGTCGGCCTGAGCCGTCATACGCGCGGCATCATCCGTCAGAACGTGTTCGTCAGCCTGGGCGTCGTCGCCTTCCTCGTGCCTGCCACCATCCTCGGCCTCGGCATCGGGCCAGCGGTGGCGGTCCATGAGGGATCGACACTGCTCGTCGTCATCAACGCGCTCCGGCTGCTCGCCTACCGCGACCCGGCGGGGAACGCGGCATGAAGTGGCTGGTCGCTTTCGACCTCGACGGCACGCTCGCGGAGAGCAAACGCCCGTTATCGGAGGATATGGCCGCGATCATCGCCCGGTTGCTCGCCGTTACCGATGTGGCGGTGATCTCGGGCGGGGACTGGCCACAATTCGAAAAGCAGGTCGCGTCGCGCTTGCCTGCGGACGCAGCGCTCGACCGCCTCTGGTTGATGCCGACCACCGGCACCAAGCTCTATCGCTTCATCGATGGGGCTTGGTGCGTGGTCTATGCCGAGCTGTTCGACGATGCGGAGAAGGCGAAGATCCGCGCGGCCTTCGACCGGGCGCTGGCCGATGCCGGCCTCGCCGATGAACGCATATGGGGCGAGCGGATCGAGGATCGCGGCAGCCAGATTACCTTTTCGGGGCTGGGGCAGGCGGCGCCGCTGAAGGAAAAGGAGGGATGGGACCGGGATCGGAAAAAACGCACTGCATTGCAGGCGACCTTGCGCGCAGTGCTGCCGGGCCTCTCGATCAATCTTGGCGGTACGACATCGATCGACGTGACGAGGGCAGGGGTCGACAAAGGCTACGGCCTGAAGCGCCTGAGCGCCGAAAGCGGCGTGCCGCTCGACGGCATGTTGTTCATCGGCGATGCGATCTTCCCCGGTGGAAATGACTATCCCGCCGTCGAGATCGGCCTCGACACGGTCAGGGTGCGCGACGTTGCGGAAACCGCCGCCGTCGTGGCCGCCATCATCGCATGTCTGCACCGGTAGGTTCGCAGATGTTCACGATCCTCGCCTTAATCACGAGCGCCTTCAAGGCGCTCGGCCCAACATTCGTTTTTAACCTCCGATTTGGAGCGATCGCGTAGAACAGGCAGGCCGGCATGTTTCAAAGCTCATGGTGGGAGATAACCACCCATATCATCAGTCTCGCCGTCGCCTACGCGCTTGCCCTTCCGGTTGGCTGGGATCGCGAGAAGGACGCCCGTAGCGCAGGCATCCGCACATTCCCGTTGGTTGCCATCGCCAGTTGCGGCTTCGTGCTGGTAGGCATCGCGATCCTCGGCCGCACGTCCCCGGCGCAGGCCAGGTTGCTCGAAGGTCTGATTACAGGCGTCGGTTTCATTGGGGGCGGCGCGATCCTGAAGAAGGGTAGCAAAGCCTCGGGTACGGCAACAGCGGCCAGCCTGTGGGCGACTGGCGCGCTCGGGGCGGCCGTCGGCTACGGCCTATACGATATCGCCTTCATCCTGAGCTGCACCACCTTCCTGACCCTGCGCTGTTCTCGTCCGCTCAAGCGCGCTACCAATGGCGACGCCTGTACTCCGGCAAGTCCATGACGACCTCTCAGGCGAGCCGATGGACACATCCAGTGCAAGCCCTCACCCGACGTTGGGCGCCGGCGCGGACTATCCCGGCGCGGGACCGCCAACACCGCTTGCTGCGCTGGGCGACGCTGTTGGAGCGCAATCCTCACCAGATCATCGGCCTGCTGCCTCCCTCTTGGGCAGGCGGTGACGCGCGCGGCCCGATGATCGATCGGCCGAGCGCGATCGATGTCGCATGGGACGATGTGGTGCTGCGTGTGATGGGGCTGGCGGGTCGATCGCGCCGTGAAGCCAAAGCATTCTTCGGGCTGTCGGACGCGGAATTGGATCGAATTGTCGCTGGGTCGTGGCGGTGTCCGATCCGCCCCGCTTGGCAGGTCGCCGCGCGGATCAGGAACGTCGAGTGCCCGCGACTGGAAAACGCGATCGTAGGATCGGTCCTCGCCCTCATCCTCGTGTTCTGCGCCATCTTCTATTGGATCATCTGACGAGGCTGTCTTGTGTTCGACATCATAACATCGATCCTATCGGCACTCGGCGGCTTTGGCGTCTTCCTGCTGATGCTGGCCGAGAACGTCTTTCCGCCGATTCCATCGGAAGTGATCCTGCCCCTTGCGGGCTACACGGCCGCGCAGGGGCGCGGCTCGCTGTGGGTGGTCGTTATCGCTGGCACCCTCGGATCGGCCGCAGGAGCGATCCTATGGTACTATGTCGGGCGCTGGATCGGCATCGATCGGTTGAAGCGCTTTGCTTCTCGCCACGGTCGATGGCTGACGTTGACGGCGGACGAGATCGATCATGTCGATCGCTGGTTCGACCGCTATGGCCGTTGGGCGGTTCTGTTCGGACGAATGGTCCCGGGAGTCCGGACGTTGATTTCGGTGCCAGCAGGGGTCAGCGGAATGCCCCTCGGTCCGTTCCTGCTTTCCACGCTTGCCGGCTCGGCAATATGGACCGTGATCCTCGTGCTAGCCGGCTACGAGCTGGGCGAACGCTATAATCAGGTGGCGAGCGTCATCGAACCGGTCAGCAACGCCGTGCTCTTGCTGGCCGTCATTTGGTATCTCTGGCGGGTCGCGACCTTCGGGCGATCCGGGGATCGCCATTGATGAATGTCAATGGCTCGTCTCCCGTTTTTCCCGCCGGACTTTGGCTTACGGCAGCTTCGATGCTGGTCTTCGTCACGCGCTACGCCAGTGCCCTTGGCCTGGTCCCGCGAGGAACCACGTTCATTCTCATCAAGTGGATCGGGAGGCTTTACCGCATCGGGTTTCGCGCATGGCGTCGCAACGGGGGGAAGTGGCGCTGGGCCGCATCATCAAGATCCACCGCCACAAGGTAAGCGAAGCATCCTATGTACTATCTTGCAGTCAAGGCCATCGTCTCGGGCATACTAATCGCGGCAGCGTCGGAAGTGGCGAAGCGCTATCCCGGGTTCGGAGCGCTGATTGCGTCGCTACCGGTCGTCTCGGTCCTTGGCATGATATGGCTGTGGCACGACCGGCCTGATGCGATGAACATGGCGGCCCATGCGCAGGCGACCTTCTGGTTCGTACTCCCCTCGCTGCCGCTATTCCTACTGATACCAGTCCTTTTGCGTCACGGAATTGGCTTTTGGCCAGCCTTGGCCGCCGGATGCTGCCTGACCGTCCTGCTCTATATCGCGATGGTTCTCGCACTCCGGCGCTTTGGCATCGCTTTGTGATTTCCATGAACAACGAGCGGGTGAACAGAATGACAAACCTCAAGGAACGCGCGCTCATTGCCGCTGTCGCGACCATCGCTCTGACTGGATGCGGACTGATTAAACCACGGGATGCTGGCTATTTCCGTTTCCACGCGGAAGAGGCGAGGCTGGTTGTCACCCGCTGCGAGCGGGGCCAGGAAACCGGCAGCGACTGCGAGGCCGCGGCCCAGGCCGTGGCCGAGCTCGATGCGGCTGCGCGCCGGCAACCTCCGGCCAGAGCCGGACGCCAGCGCGGACATGATGCTACACTGGAGAAGGAACGTGATGATCGGAATTAACGGCACGCTCGCGCTGATGGTCGCAACGGCCGCTGGACTGACGCCACCTGCTGCGAGCGCACAGCACGCTCAACACGGTACGAGCGTGACCCGGGGAGCTGATGCGGGAAAGCGGGCCGACACGCCCGCAACCAGAGCCTACCGGGCCGCGAACGCCAAGATGCATGGCGCTATGGACGTGGCCTTCACTGGTGATGCCGACGCCGACTTCATGCGCGCGATGATCCCCCATCATGAAGGCGCGATCGCGATGGCCGAGATAGAATTGAGGTACGGGCGCGATCCCGCTGTTCGCCGGCTTGCAGCCGAAGTAGTGGCGACGCAGCGGCGCGAGATCGCCGAGATGCGGGCGTGGCTTGCCCGGCGCGAAACCCGCAAGTAGCGGCCCGAAGCCTTACCGCCGTCAATGATGGCGGCGGTAATGCCTCGGACGGGAATGACGATCATAGTGCCGATCGCGCACGTAGTGGCGAGACTGGTATCGCGGAGAGTCGGCATAATAGCCGCCACCATAATAGGGCTGCGCATAGCCATAGCCGTGATTTGACACGACCACACGTCCATGTCCGCCGTAGCTACCATGACCTGTGGAATGACGGCCACCATGGTGCTGCGCCATCGCAGTACCAGGGACCAACGAAGCCAGCAGCCCCGCTGCAATCCAAAATGTCTTACGCATGTCTACTCTCCTACCATCGGACGATAGGATCGAACGACGGCGTATTTGATATTAGGGCTTCTACTTGAACCGACACTGAACTTGATGCCGGTCAACGATACCAGAACGTGCGCATGTAGACTCAAATCTGGGCCTTTGTGGTGCCGACAGTCGAACCTTGTGCCTTTGAGCCTCTCAATCGCATGGACAACGCTGTGATGGCTGGCAGGACAAGAAGGGTCAGGATTGTCGATGTTATAAGCCCCCCGATGACGACCGTTGCGAGTGGGCGTTGCACTTCTGCTCCTGTGCCGGTCGCAAGCGCCATCGGCACGAAGCCAAGAGACGCGACCAGCGCGGTCATCAGCACCGGACGGACGCGCTCCATTGCGCCGCCCACGATCGCATCGTCGTCGGCCGCACCGTCTTCGCGATACTTTCCGATCGCACTCATCATCACGAGGCCGTTGAGGACGGCAACGCCCGATAGGGCTATGAACCCGACCGCTGCGGTGATCGAGAAGGGGATACCGCGCAGCAGCAGCGCAAACACGCCCCCTGCGAGCGCCATCGGCACCGCCGAGAACACGATCGCCGCCGACACGAAGCTGCCGAGCGCCATGTAGAGCAGGGCATAGATCGCGATAAAGCAGATCGGCACGACGATCAGCAGGCGCAACCGAGCCGATTGCAGGCTCTCGAAGGTGCCGCCCCACTCAGTATACATGCCGGCGGGAAGCTGCATCTGGCCGATCCTCGCCTGTGCTTCGTCGACGAACCCGCCAAGATCGCGCCCGCGGACGTTGATCTGCACGACCACCATCCGCTTGCCATTCTCGCGACTAACCTGGTTCAACCCCTGCGTGTAGTTGAACCGGGCGACCTGGCTGAGCGGGATCGAGCGCGCCACCTGACCCTCGGCAGTGGGCAGCATCACCGGGATCGACCCCAGTGTCTCAAGGTCATCCCGTTGCGCATCGGGGAGGCGGACCACGACGTCGAACCGCCGGTCTCCCTCGAACAACAACCCGGCCTCGCGCCCGCCAAGCGCAGCCGAGACCGTGTTCGCCACCTCCTCAACCGACAGGCCATAACGGCCCGCCGCTTGCCGATCGATCTGCACGTCGAAGGTCGGCGCGCCGGACGTCTGTTCGGCACTCACGTCACCAGCGCCCGGGATGGTGCGCATGACGGAAGCGATGCGCCGCGCCTGTTCGCTCATCGCGTCGAGGTCATCGCCGTAGAGTTTGATCGCGACGTCGGCGCGAACGCCGGCGATCAGCTCGTTGAAGCGCATCTGGATCGGTTGCTGAATCTCTGTTCGGTTGCCGATCAGCGGTTTCATCCGCTCCTCGATGCGGCGAAGGATGTCCTCCTTGCTCTTAACCTCCGCCGGCCACTCGTCCTCTGGCTTTGGAATCACATAGGTATCCGACGCATTGGGCGGCATCGGATCGGTGCCGAGATCGGCGTTGCCGTTCTTAGAGAAGACCAGCGCCACCTCCGGCAGCGTCTTCAATGCATTCTCGATCTGAAGCTGCATCTGTGTCGACTGATCGATCGACGCCGATGGCACGCGGAAGTTGGTGACGGTTATGTCCTTCTCGTCGAGCTGCGGCATGAACTCCTCGCCGAGCAAGCCAAAGCTCAGCACTGCCGCGACGAACACGCCGACACCGCCCAGAATGAAGGGCATCGGCCGAGCTACGCCCCTGCCCAGCACGGGGGCGTAGCGTTCCTTGAACCAGCGGATCGGCTTCACTTCCGTCTCGCTGACCCGGCCCTTGACGACGATCGCGATCATCGCGGGAACGAAGGTCAGCGACAGGACGAAAGCGGAGGCGAGCGCCACCATCAACGTGATCGCCATCGGCGCGAACGTCTTGCCCTCAACGCCCTGGAAGGTGAGCAGCGGCACGAAGACGAGGAAGATGATGAGCTGACCATAAACGGTCGGCCGCACCATCTCCTTGGCCGCGAGTGTCGTTTCCTCCATCCGCTCGTCGCGGGTGAGAAGCCGGCCTTCATGCTCCTGGCGCTCGGCGAGGCGGCGAAGCGCATTCTCGACGATGATGACGGCGCCGTCGACGATCAGCCCGAAGTCGAGCGCTCCAAGGCTCATCAGGTTGCCCGATACGCCCAGCCCGTTCATGCCGGCGGCCGTCATCAGCATAGTGATCGGGATGACCGCAGCGGTGATGAGCGCGGCGCGGATGTTGCCGAGCAGCAGGAACAGCACGACGATGACGAGCAGCGCGCCTTCTGTGAGGTTCTTTTCGACCGTCGCGATCGTCGCGTTGACCAGCTTGGACCGGTTGTAGACCGGCTCGGCGAACACGTCGGGCGGCAGCGCCTTGTTGATCTGCGTCAGCTTCTCGGCGGCATCGGTCGCGACGATGCGGCTGTTGTCGCCCACCAGCATCAGCACGGTCGAGATGACCGCTTCCGATCCCATGCGACTGCCGGATCCGGTGCGGACCGCACCGCCGATCACGACCTGGCCCACGTCCTTGACGCGGATGGGAACGCCGTTCCGGGTTGCCACGACGGCTTCCTGAATGTCATCGATCGATTTGAGGCGAGCATCGGCGCGGACAAGGAAGCTCTCGCCGGCACGGCGGACGTAATTGGAGCCGGCAGAGAGATTGGCCCGCTCCATCGCGTCCGCCAACTCCGTCACCGACAGCCCATAGCTAACGAGCGCGTTCAGGTTTGGCTCGATCAGATATTGCTTCACATAGCCGCCGTTGGAATCAACCCCGGCGACGCCGCGCACGGCGCGCATCTGTGGGCGGATGATCCAATCCTGCACCGTGCGGAGATATGCCGCCTTCGCCAGCTCGGTGGTCAGGCGTTCGCCCTCGGGCGTGAGATAGCTGCCGTCCGACTGCCAGCCCGGCTTCCCATCGACCGTCTTCAAGCCCTTGCCGTCGGGGTGACGGAAGGCGACCGAATAGAAGAAAATCTCGCCGAGCCCGGTGCTGAGCGGTGCTAGGATCGGCTGCGCGTTGGAAGGCAGGCTGTCGCGCGATTGTGCGAGCCGTTCCGTCACCTGCTGGCGCGCGAAGTAAATGTCGGTGCGGTCGGTGAAGACCGCCGTTACCTGGCTGAAGCCGTTGCGCGAGATGGAGCGGGTCATCTCAAGCCCTGGGATTCCGGCCAGCGCCGTTTCCACCGGGAACGTCACCTGCTTTTCGATGTCGACCGGCCCAAGCGTCGGGGCGAATGTGCTGATCTGGACCTGTCGGTTGGTGACGTCGGGCACAGCGTCAATCGGCAGCTTGGTGATCTGCCATAAACCAAAGCCAATGACGACGAGGGTCAGGACGGCGACAAGCCATCGCATCCGGACCGAAAGGGAGAGGATGCGGCCGATCATTCCGCCGACTCCTTCTCGATCTCCGCTTTGAGGAGAAAAGCGTTGGTGGTGGCGATCTGCGTGCCGGCGGCGAGGCCGCCGGTGATCGCCACCATCCCGCCTGATCGGCTGCCGACCTGAACCGGCTGTGCGCGGAAGCCTTGGCCGGTGCGGACGAACACTACGGTATCGCTGCCAAGCGTCTGCACCGCGTCTTGCGGCACCATCACGCCACTCTTGGCGGCCCCGCCGCTGGCGAGGATACGAGCCTGCACAAGCTGGCCCGGGGCGAGTGTGCTGCCGCCAGAGGTCGGCGTGATGACGACGGTCGCGGTCCGCGATTGCGGATCGACGACGCCGGTCGACGAACGTACGCGGCCCTCGATCTTGCGGCCATCGGTGGTGGTCAACTCCACCCTGTCACCTTCTCGGACCCGGCCTGCATCGGCGGGGGGAACGCTAGCCGTGATCTGAAGCCGGCGCGGGTCGGCGACGCGGAACAGCTCGGTTTCAGCCGCGACGAACTGGCCGAGATTGGCACCAGCATTGGTGACGCGCCCCGAGACGGGGCTGACGACCGCAACCGATCGGCCGTCACCTGATACGCGGGCAGCGCCTGCGGCGGCGCTAGCGCGCCGGGCATCGGCCTGGGCGACCGCCAGATTGGCTTGTGCGGCTTCATAGTCAGCGCGGGGGGTGACGCCCTGGGCAAGCAAACCGCGTTCGCGTTCGAGCTGGCGAGCGGCGAGAGTGACGCGCGCGGACGCGGCCGAGCGATCGGCTGCGATCTGCGAAGCATCGCGGCTCTCGACCAGAGCGAGCGTCTGGCCGGCTCGCACAAGATCGCCGATGCGGACCATGATACGGCTGACCGTGCCCGGTGCGCGCGCGGTCAGCACCGCCTCGGCGTCGGGCGTCGCCTCGACCGTAGCGGAGGCAAGGATCGCGGCGTCCAGCTCGCCGGAGGCCGCCGGGGCTACAGTGATCTGCGATGCCGAAAGTGCCTGCTGCGTCATCGCGACCGTGTTCGACGGCTTGGCTGGCGCTGCGGCCTCCGTAGGGGCAGGGGCGGGCGATTGGGTGAGGCGCGCAGCGCCGAATCCAAGCGCGGCGGCAGCGACCAGGCCAATGGCGGCGCCGGTGTAGAGGCGAGTTTTATCGGTCATTGCACCGCTTCTCCGGTGATGGTGAGGCCCTGCAGACGGGCGAGATTGGCGCGGGCGTCGAGGCGCGCTGCGGCGGCATCGAGGATGAGGCCGCGGGCGACTCCGAGATTTTGACGTGCGGCGAGCAGTTCGATCAGCGGGCTTTTACCTGCCTCGTAAGCGATGCGGGCGAGGCGGTAGCCTTCTTCGGCGGTTGTCAAAGTCCGCTGCGCGGCAGCGGCACGAGCGTCGGCTGCCTCGACCAGCGCTAGACCGGCGCGTGTCCCGGCCTCGGCTTCGAGCCGGGCCGCGGCGGCGCGCGCTTCTGCTCCTTGCAGCTCAGCGCGTGCCGCCGCGATGTTGCCCTGGTTGCGATCGAAGAAGGGGAGCGGGACCGATATGCCGGCGACTAGGGCAGGGCCGCTCGCGACGCGGAGTTGACGCACTCCAAGCTGCGCAGTGACGTTCGGAATGGCGAGGCGCTGTTGCACCGTCACCGCCCGCGCAGCGGCGTCTTGTTCGGCTTCCGCGACCCGCACCGTCGTCGCCTGCATCGCGTCAATGGGACCGAAAGCCGGCTTGGCATCGAGCCGATCGAGGAGTGACTCCGAAAGACCGGTGAAGGGGGTGGTCATACCGGCGAGCGCCGAAAGACGTGCCAGCGCGACCGTCTTGAAAGCGCGCGCGTTTTCGAGGTCGGCCTGAAGCGTGTTCAGTTCGGTTTCGGCCTGCACTTGCCGGAGACGGGCTTCCTTGCCGGCGCCGACCAAAGCGCGGGCAACCCTCAAGACATCGGTCGCCTGTTTAACCTCTTCTTCGGCGATGGTGATGCGACGATCGGCGATTTCGGCACCAGCATAAGCGCGCGCCAGCTCAGTCGCAAAGACGAGACGGCCGTCACGATCGCGCGCCTTTGCCGCAACGATCCCGGCTTCACCGGCGGCGATCCGAGCGGATCGCTTGCCGCCCAGTTCGACAGGCTGATCGACCTGGAAAGTCGTCTGTTGTTGATTGCGCGCATTGCGATCGTGGTCGCCCACGAAATTCTCTGCATAGACATTGATCGAGGGGTTCGGTCGGGCGCGCGCTTGTAATGCCAAGCCGCGTGCTCGGGCGACGTCTGCTTCTAGCGCCAGGACGCGCGGCACATCACGCGTCTGATTTAGAAGCTGTGCAAAGGGGGGTGCGGTCTGCGACCACGCCGCACCTACGGGCGATAGCGCCGCAAAGGCGCCGGTCAGCGCAACGGTGCGCGACCGGCGAAAACTGCCGTTCATAGTGCATGATCCTCTAGGGTAGTCAGTCGACGCGCGCGGCGTCGGCGAGACTCAACCGCGAGGCGGACGCAGAAGCTTAGATGGGTCGATCCCGCTGGGGAGCGATGGAGTTAATATCGACCACACGCGAGCGGCGACGATGGCCGCAACCGGCGCAGCCCTCGCGCCATCGAAAGCAACCCAGTGGCCTGCGGCGTGGGCAAGAAGGTGAGCTGGCCCGTCGCCGTCGGCCTGCTTTGCCGGAGCCTGATCGTCATGATCGATCATAACCGCATGGTCGTGATCGTCATCAGAATGGGTATCGACCATGGCGACTTGAACCGGGCCGTGATCGTGAACCATGGCGCTATGCCATCCCGATACTGCGACAAGCCCGAGGACAGCGGCCAGCGCCAACACGACTCCTAGGATCGCAACAGAGGAACGCTGCACCGCCATCATTTGCAGCGTAAGCCGACGCAAAAAACGGGGCAAGGAAATCACTTGCCGGTCAATTCGAGCGTTCACGCTATTTCAGCCTGCTCGACATTATACCAGCGCCTTGGCGGCGAGACACGACATCAGGACGTGCCCCCCTTTGCGGAACGGTCGGTCAGCTTTGCCAAGCGGTGTGGCAGGTCGCTCATGACGCGGCGTGCATCACCAGGTCGCAGGTTACGCCAACGCCGGACCTCGTCGCGCGTGCGGCCACACCCCCGGCACCATCCGGTGCGGGCATCGAAACCACATAGATCGACGCAAGGCGATCGCATCAGATCGCGCCGATCCGACTGAGGCCTTGCAAGCCGGAATAGGCCATGTAGCCCGCGATCACGAGCATCAGGCCCGCCGACGCATAAGGCGCCTTGCGCGCGAAGTCGCCGAACCCTGACCAGCGCTTGCGGATGTGCGTGACGCTGAGCGATGCGATGACGCCGGCGCTGACCATCGTCACGGCAAGGCCGACGCTGAACGCGCTCACCAGCACGACACCGAGCGCGAGACGCTTGAGCTGGAGGCAGAGCAGGAGGACGGTGACGGCTGCGGGGCAGGGGATCAGCCCGCCCGTCAGGCCGAACAGCGCGATCTGGCCGGTCGTTACCTGACGATCGGCGAACCGGCGGCTGATATCGGCGGCGTGGGCGCGCTCATGCGCGTTCATGTAGGCATCGTCGCCCGTGACCTTCAGTCCATCATGCCCGTGGCCGTGATCGTGCCCGTGTTCGGCGAATGTGAGGTCGTAGTCATGGCTGTGGCCGCCGTGGCCCAGCGAGACGCGCGCGTTGAAGGCGTGCGGTTCCGGGATCTCCTCGACGCTTTCGATGTAATCGCCCCGATCGACGAAGCGGAATGTCTGCGAACGGCCTTCGCCGCGATCCGTTGTGAGGATAACATCCGCCGCTTTCCAGCCACCCTTGGCAAAGCTCGCCCGCCAGCGCGGCGGCACGCCATCCTCGAAAATCTCCAGACGCATCATGCCGTGGCCGGTGTCGATCGTGCGGATCTCGTCCTCGCCGTGATGGTGGTGGTGATCGTGCGCGGCTTCGGCCTTCTGATCGGCACGCGTGCGCCAAATCATCCATAGACCGATGCCAAGAACGATGACGGCCGAGCCGAGCAGGAGGTAAGGCTCGGTCGTTTCGGTGTTGATGCCGCGCCCGAGATATTGCCCGCCAAGCGCGATGCCCCACACGATCGCGGTGTGCGAAAGCGCCGCGCACAGGCCGAGCAGGACGGCTTGGCCAACAGTGCCACGCACTGCGATAATAAACGCAGCCATCATGGTCTTGGAATGGCCGGGCTCCAGCCCGTGCAGCGCACCGAGCAGCAGCGCGGTCGGGATGAACAGCCAGAGATTGGAGCTGCCCTGTTGAACGAGTTCGGCGAAAGAGGTCATGGTGCGTCCCGGCAAGCCCGGCGGTCGCGACCGATCGGACGTGAAGTTCGGGCAGGTCCATATCCCCCCATGGGGATAGAGTCTATCCCCCCGGGGGGTTGCTCGACAAAGTTCGTCCGTTTGTCTTATAGGGTGACATGGCCCATTACGATCATTCCAATCATCCCGCGATCATCAAGCGGCTCAACCGTGCGACCGGGCACCTGAAAAGCATCGTCGGGATGATCGAAGAGCAACGGCCGTGCGTCGATATCGCGCAGCAGCTTCAGGCGGTGGAGAACGCGATCGCCAGCGCCAAGCGCGCGCTCATCAACGATCATATCGATCACTGCTTGGTTCACGCCGAAGAGGGCGAGGGGACAAAGGTGGCGGTGGAGCAGTTCCGGGCGATATCCAAATACTGGTGATCGCCTAATCGGACAGGGTTGATCGGATTCGGCTTGTACATATGCCCCCCAGGGGATACGGGCGTCTCACTTTTGGGGAGTAGCTACCCGCTGTTGCGGGGCCATCGTCAACATCCTTGAACCTTCCGGTTCGTGGCGATGGCAGCAGATTTTGATCTGCCCGGCGAGACCAACGATGCGCTACCTCTCTCGTGGCCGGAGGTGGATTGCGTCGTTCGGTTGACGGCCCTTGGACGTATATCAATGACGGGTTTGCTAACGCTCGGCGCTCTTGGCGCCAGCTTGTCGGTCGACGCCTTCGCTGCGGCGGTGGGGAAGGGTGCGACCAATCAGCGCAATCGTTGGCGCGATGCCTTACGTGTCGGCGCCGTGTTCGGCTTCTTCGAGGCGATCACGCCGGCGATTGGCTGGGCGATCGGCCTGGCGCTGAGCACTTGGATCGCGGCAGTCGATCATTGGATAGCCTTCTTCCTGCTTTTCGGCGTCGGCGGGCATATGATCCATGCAGCGACGAAAAGCGACGTGGACGCGGGTCAGCGCGCTCAGACCGGCGTGTGGCGACTGGTCGTTACCGCGCTCGCCACCAGCATCGATGCAACGGCGGTGGGTGTCAGTCTCGCGGTCATGCAGGTCAATATCCTGACCGCGTGCCTCATCATTGGCGGGATCACCACGGTCGTCGCCACGATCGGCGTCATGCTCGGCAAGCACGCGGGACGGTATATCGGCCGCTATGCAGAGATGCTGGGCGGGCTGACGCTCATCCTCATCGGCGGCACGATCCTCTACCAGCACCTCACCGCCTGACCTCAAACCAGCGCGCCGCTTGCTCGCTTGGCGGGGAAGCGGCGCGCGATTTCGCAGCTAGTCCGCGATAAAGCTGCCGCGTCCTCCCCGGAACGCGCCGACGACATTGCCACGATCCCAATGGCCGGACAGGATGCCGCGCCGGGGGATGCTTCCGACCGGCTTGCGGCGCGCGGCGAGTAGCCGCGCGCGGCGTGTATCGCGATCGATGGGCAAGCCCGTCATGATGTCGATGGCGGTGCGCAGCGGGGTCATGCGGGCCGCCACTGCTCGACCAGCGCCGCCATCGCGTCGCGGTAGCCCCAAGCATCGGGATAGACGGACGGCTCGGCCGCCAGATGCGCCATGACGATGAGCATGTCTTCCGAGATGCCGGGATCGCAATTGCAGAGGTGAAGGACCGGAAAATGGCCCCATGCACTGCCGTCCCACCATGCCAACAGGAAGTCGGCCGCACGCGAGGCTTGGCCGGTATCGGACCCGGCGACGACGATCAGGCGGGCAATGGCCTCGCCAACGTCCTCGAAGCTGACAGCCCGGATTGCGGGGCGGCGTTGGGGTGGGCTCATGACTATTCGCTTCTGCTCCTTCAAGCGTGGAAGGGGACGGGGACCAACAGCGCATCA
This sequence comes from Sphingomonas sp. Leaf257, assembly GCF_001422185.1. Taxonomy (NCBI): domain Bacteria; kingdom Pseudomonadati; phylum Pseudomonadota; class Alphaproteobacteria; order Sphingomonadales; family Sphingomonadaceae; genus Sphingomonas; species Sphingomonas sp. Leaf257. The sequence continues at coordinate 4,213 of NZ_LMMH01000005.1, read as the reverse complement.
TCGATCGGCTCGACGTCGCGCAGCTCCACCATCACGATCTTCTCTACCCGCTCGGCGCCGGTCGGATCGAGATAAACATAGGTGTGGCCTGCAAACACCGGGCTGCACAAGCGCCAGATCACGCCTTTCCGACCGATGCGGCGTTCCGCGCGCCCGTCATAGGATGCGAAAGCGCCCGCAATCCGGACCCGCTGCGCGATCCGCAGCCAATTGGCTGCGCCGTCGATGACGACGGCCAGTTCCTCCGGCGAAAGAGCCGGTCGGCCGATGCCGAACGTCGCTTGGGGATCGCGCGCGATCCGGGACAGCTTCTCCTCGACCGGTTCCGGTTTCCAGTCGCTGACTGGCCCGGGGGCGGCCTTGTACATATGCGTTACCGGCTTCCCGCCGAACAGGTCGGGTTGTACGCCGACAAGGCGGCGGTGGAACATCGCCTTGTGATAGTCGCGCCGCCATTGCGCTTCGGGGGTCAGCGGCTTCGCATTTGGGCCATCGCGCATGATCGCGACCAGCTCGTTAAACTCCTCCTCGCTCACCGTGGCGACGCTCGGGTCAAAGACAATGCGCGCCGCCACGCCCCGGCCCCCGTCGGGGCCGGGATCGTCGGCGGCGGTCACGCCGCCGCCTCCAGTTCGGGCGCTGTCTCGACCGCCATGCGGCTCAACAGCCAGTCGGACGCGTCCTGCGCGAGCCGTGCGGCGGTGAAGATGCACTTCTTGTCGTTGCGGAGCGCTTGAAGCCAGTTCGCCAGATAGGCGGCGTGGTCCTCGCGATCGTGGAGCTTGATGCCGATGGTGGCGCTGACGAACGCGGCCCCAAGCTCGGCGACCAGTTCCTCGCGAGCATAGTCCTCGCGCTTCGTGGAAATGAGGGAGGGGCGGGCAAGGCGGTCAACGTGCCCCGTCGCATGGCAAAGCTCGTGCGCTAGGGTCGAATAATAGTCGTCGCTGGTGTGGAAGTCGGCAAACTGCGGCATGACGACATGATCGCCGCTCGGCTGATAATAGGGCTGGGAACCGAAGTGCTTGAGGGTGACGGGCACGCGGGCAAAGAGCGTGTCCAGTTCGGCGTCGCGCTGGTCGGGATTGGTCGCGGTGATGACGGGCAAGGGGGCAGGATATTTCGCCTCGATGCCGTCGATCTGCTCGGCATTGAAGACGGTGTAGCGCTTGAGGAACGCCACCTGACGCTTGCCATCCTCGCCTCGCTCTGCGCCCTCCTGTGCCTTGCTGTCGGCGTTCACCTCGATCTTGTTGGCATAGACGACGGTTGAGCCCTTCTCGCCCTTGCGGACGCAGCCGCCGAGCGCGAGCGCCTGCTTGAAGGTCAGCCAATGCGGGGAAGCATAGCCCTTCGTCATGGCGGCAACCCAAAGGGTCAGGACGTTGATGCCGCGATAGGGAACCCCCGTCGAGCGCAGCGGGATGGTGGGTGCGGTGCTGCCGTTCCACGATTTCGACCAAGGCCGGGTGCCCGCCTCGATCATGGCGATCATCTGATCGGTGATTTCCTGATAGATGTCGGCCCGGTTGTCGGTGATCCGTCCCATGATTGTCTTCCTTTCCTCTGAGGCTGAAAGCCGGTCGCAACAGCAACCGGCTCTGCCTTTCCGGCGAGGAACGGGATGGGGAGGGAGGGCGAGAATCTACCGCTGGCGCGGGCGAGCCGCCCTAGCGTGGCCGACGCCCTGCAGGGCGTCGAGTGCCACGCTTGGCGGATTACACGGGCGGTCGATTGTCGTTCGGGAACGAAAGGGCAGCCGCCCTTGGTGTTCCCCGGCGCTGGATGGCCTCCGGGGGAGGGCAGCGGCGCGAACGGGCTTACGCCGCGCCCTAGGCGCTTCGATCAGGTGTGCCACGTGGCACACCTTTCACGCGAGGATCGTCACCCAATAGGGCCGAGACGGCGGTACGGCGGCTTGGTCGGCGCAGAGAGCGAAAGGAGCGGTGCTTGCAGGGTCGCACCCGGCTTCACGCTGATCCTAGACGTTAGCGTTCTGTAGCAACCCTGTTGAATAGAGCGCCATCTATAAGCTGGATCTCTGCCGTTTTGAGGGGCCGCACACCCTCTTTGGTGAGAACCCATGTCATGTCGTTGGATTGCCCCAGCGTGATACCTGACACCTGCTTTCCTTCGAGATGGTAAATCCACACCTCCCCTCGGGTGATGTTACCTATGCGGTCTTTCGCTCGGATCGTACCTGCAACATGGCCAGCGGCGACCACAATGAGGATGACAATGGTCCCGCACCCCACCCGAGCCATAAACAATGTCAGAGGATCAAAAAACGGCGGCCTATGCGATGCAGCCCTGGCGCGGTCGAAGAGCTTGCCGGCAATCAAAGTAAGCGCCGTCACGATCAGCAGCGGCAGGATCGCTGTAAGCCACGCGCCGGTTGTGGTGATAATGGCACCGAGGCCCTCCACCGCAACTGCAATGTTCGAACCGCCAAGATTGGTCGGATCGATGGCAAAACGGCCGAAATAGGCCTGTCTGTAGGTCCACCCGGCAAAATAGATGGCCGCTAATATGGTGGCGATCACGAAGGCGGAGTCAAACGCCTTGGTGACGAGTTCACGCGGTGAGGAAGATGTTCCAGGGCCTGCGGGCATTTGTCCTCCTTACGGGAATGGCTTTGCGAAGCGGCGTATAGATCCCACGTACACGGGTGGCTGGATCGTCGAGCTGACGAACGCGGCCCCAGCTCGGGAACCAGTTCCTTGCTGGCGTAGCTGTGCCACGTGGCACACCCCTCTTCATCGCTGGAACGATGCGTCCGACCCGGCCGAGTGATATGCCGGCGGATTGACCCGCCGGAGTCAGGCCGGCGTGTCGTCGTTGCCCGGTGCAGGCTGTGCGAGACCTGTATCGACGACGGCGGGTAGGGCTTCCACCGTTTCGACCTCGGTAGCGGCCGTTTGCAGGCGGATCGAGCTTCGCACCGATGCCGCGTCGAGCCGGTCCTGAAAGTAGGTCTGCGACCAAGCCATGTCAGCCCATTCGTCGGGGCGCGCCTGATAGGCGCCGACGCGGCCGACCAGACCACATAGCCAGTCGGCGCACTGGCATGTCTGGTAGCGTTCGCTCTCGACTTGGAAGGGCGGCTCGATGATGCGACGCCGGGGGGAGGGGCCACCATACATGGCTTGGCTCGCGCGAGTCAGGATGGCGTCGCGATCCTGATGCTCGTCCATGACGATGACCATATCGGCGTCGTTCTGATCGGCATATTGGTTGAGGCGCTTCATCGCCTCGCCCAGGACCGTGAGGTAAAGCGCCTGCGCCTTAAACTCCGCGACGGGGCGGTTCTTCTCGAGGCCAACGTAGAAGACATGCCCGCCGCTTGCGCGGATCTTGTTGAGGATGCGATTGGCCGCCGTGCGAACCTGCCGGTATTTCTCGACGTTCATGCTGGTGAAGAGGGCCGAGCCCTTCTTCTCCCATGTCGCGGGATGCTGGCCGCTTTGCCCGATCTCCCAAGCCAGCATGTTGCATTTGAGCTGGTAGAACCAGGTCGAGAATTGCCGCACGGATGAGTAGGGGAGGATCATGCCCCCGAGCCCGAAAACGGGACTGTCATTGTAGGCGGGATCGTCGCGCGCGACATACGGGCCGATGTGGCCAAACTCGTCGAGATAAGCGAAATACAGCATGCAGGTCCCCAGAATCGCGAAAGCCCACGCTAAGCGTGGGCCTCGGAATTGGGGCAGCCCGTGAGCCGCGTCCGTCAACAGATATGAGCGATGAGCCTGGTGTTGTCAAGAACGGACGCTGATTACTCCCCTGAGCGAAAGGCGTCCTCAATGATGGGCAGGTATCGCTCCACCTGCTCCTTGTCGCTCTCCTGCTCATCGGCGGGAAGATCGGCATAGTCGGTCGCAATCTGCTTTTCCCAGCGTTCGACAAGATCGGCGGGGATCAGCAACGAGCCGTCCTCCTGTTTGGTCGCCTTGCCGTGCATGTAGCGCTGCCAATGCGACCAGCGCTCATGTTCGATCGCGGCGAGGCGTTCGACCAAGGTCTTACGGGCGTCAGCGGCGAGAGGCTTTGCCATGTTAGGGTCAGGACCCATTGATGTGGGAGGCGCGATCTGATTCAGGCTCCGTGAGGAGAGAGTGGATGAGCGACCTGTACTGGCTGACGGATGAGCAGATGGCGCGTGAGGAGAGAGTGGATGAGCGACCTGTACTGGCTGACGGATGAGCAGATGGCG